>NZ_JAMPRR010000033.1:0-68702 GCF_028483405.1 Providencia sp. PROV076
CTAAATGGCCTGCCAACATCGGTAACGTGGGATTTAGCGCCCGAAACACTGGTTTCTGATGCTGATAATGGCGGTATTTCTTCCACTATGATTTCAAACCTTGACCCGACTTACTCGATTGAAGGTGAGGTACGTCTTCATGACCGTTCTGATGAGTTTGGTATTCAGCAATTTATTAAATACGTTGTTGATGAGATTAAGGCTCGTCGTCAGCCTACAGTGTGGATGCGTTTGCACTGGGGTGATTACTATCACATTGGCTACATGAACGTTACTGGGCTAAGTGACGGTGGCGGGGTGAAAGAAATTGTAACTTACAGCTTAGAGTTAAAACTGGCTGATGGTACTACTTTCCAAGTTATCGAAGATGACAACGCTATCCCTGTGACGAATGTTGCGGTGACTCCTAAAACTGCATCAGTTGAAGTAGGAAAGACAACGCAATTATCGGCAACGGTGACACCTAGCAACGCAACTAATAAAGCGATTGTGTGGAAAAGCTCTGATGCAGGTAAGGCAACTGTTACACCAAATGGCCTTGTTACTGGTATCGTTGCTGGCAAGGTTACCATCACGGCAACTACCGCTGATGGTGGCCTGACAGATACGTCAGAAGTAACCGTAACGGCTCCGTAATATTACAAAGGGTACTTACGAGTGCCCTTGATAATACTAGGAGTATCTTATGACACCGAAAATAGAATATGGCGAGTTCGCTGTTCAAACACCTAATAACGAGTACATTTTTAGCCCGTCATTTAATGCAATGACGAATATCGGTAGCCCATCAGAAATAGTTGACACCTTCACGGTTTTATCTGGCTCTGTCGTTAGTGATGCCATTTCATTGTTGGCGGCATATTCGCTTAACGGTGGTTCAAATAGTAATTGGCTGTTGAAATATTTGAAAAAAAGTACATCTCGCAAATTGTTATCATCAGCAATGATAGTGATGCAAGCCTGTTGCAATAAGGACTGCGACGAATTAATAGGTCAGTGGCGTGCGGGTAAAAATGGCACAACATACCGTATGGGTAAAATGCCAATGTCTGACATTATCGTGCTAGCTAGAGAGTTGATGATCCATGGCGTAATTGGCAAGGTGAAAATCAGGAAGCTGCAACGCAATGAAAGTGATAAAGAATTCACTGATTCGTTTAATGCCGTTGAATATATCAATGCATCCCGCGTCCACTTTGAAATGAACCGTGACGAAGCCGAAAAGCTCACAATGTCAGAGTTTTTGATGATGCTTAAAGCTAAGTATCCAGATGAAAAAGGCTTCACTAAAGAAGAATATGACACTGCTGTTGATGATTATTTCGAGCGTAAAAAACGTCGAATTGCACAAGCAAAAGCGAACAAGGGGTAATTATGTATTTAAATATTATTTTGGCTAACCCATCTAGGCACAAGTGCAAGTTTAAAGATGAGATAATTCACGTTAAAAGTGTTGCTTATGTCGAGGAAATGAAAAGCCATGTGCCCGACAAGCCACCATTTAGAGATGTAATTTTCATTCATCCTATCGATAGAGATGATCGCTATGTTGGTGACTTTATCGAAATGCAGGAAGGCGACACATTCAGAGTCTATAGTGACAGTGGTGTCTTACTTAAAGAATATAAAAAGTAGCTTTGCGGCTACTTCTTACCGTCTTTTTCTTCGTACATCTTAACAAGTTGTTCATAAACAACTTTCTTAAACTCTTCGGCCTGCATAGCAGCCATATGCTCAGCGCTGCTTTTTGGTAACGCAGATGCAGAGTCAATCGCAGCTTGAAGTATCATTACTATTTCTGAATTTAATGAGCGTCCGTTTTGGGCTGCTCTAACAGTTAAACTATCTTTAAGCTCATCCGGTATTCTAACGCCGTATGGAGCAATATTTCTCATGCCTTTCATATTCACTCTCACTGTAAAGTTTCTACACAGTGTAGTGAATATTTTTTTGTCCAAACATTCTCACCAAGCGCGATAGTTAAATACACCGTGTAGTTGTTTGGTGGCATGTATTGGCATGTGGTTATATTTGTTTATATTATTCCAAGAAAACTTACATTTTTGACCTGTACAAACGATGCAACTAGAATATACTGTATATAAACACAGTTATATTTTGGTGCATCATGAAGCTAGAACTTATCGATTCCGAGTCAATTGTCAATATTCCACTTTTCCTAGACCGTGTGCCTGCGGGATTTCCATCACCTGCTGCTGATTACATGGAGGAACGAATAAACCTTAATAGTACGCTGATTAAGCATCCTGATAGCACGTACATGTTACGTGTCGAAGGTAATTCGATGATTGATGCAAACATTAACGACGGTGACGTTGTTATTGTCGATAGTGCGCTTTCAGCTAAAGACGGCGATATTGTGATTGCTAGCGTTGATGGTGAATTCACAGTAAAGAGACTCAAGTCTCATCCTCCGATGTTGATGCCGATGAATCCTGAGTATTCGCCTATTTTGATTGGTGATATGCAAGACCTTCAGATATTTGGGGTTGTAACCTACATTATTCACAAAGCTGTGTGAGTGTTGCTGCCTGCTTATACGACAAAGTTTGATGAGTTGCCAGTGGTTAAAGTGTAGATTGGTTATATAATTTTCAGATATGAAATACAGTGAAATAAGCATAAAGTGTGATATGGAGCATATGACCTGATGTTTTTATCATGTTAACATTTACAAAATTACAATATAACTTTTTATGTGCATTGACTGAGAACATAATGGAATTATATCAATTTAAAAATAACGACCAAATTGGTAGTTTAGATGCTGAGACTGACAATTTTCTATCAAGTTGTTTTTTAGAATCATCAGTTTATGACACTTTAAAAAGATTTGAAGCAAAAGATGCTGATTCAGTAAAGCGTATAATCGTTGGTAGAACTGGCTCCGGCAAAACTGCAATATTGAAAATGCTTGAAGAGGATGCTGATATAAAGAAATGTGCAAAAATAGAGGCTGAATCCACTGTGTTTGAGCATATAAATAATAATGTATTCATTTCTAAATTAGCATCATCAAATGTTGATTTGAGGGTTTTTTATAAGTCACTATGGATGCATGTGTTGCTTGTTAAAGTAATTGAGACTGTATATCCAAATGAACAGACATTTGTTGATAAAATATACTCATTAACTGCATCTAGAAAAAGAAGATATAACTTAGAGCTAGCAAGGGAATATATAGAAAATTATCAAGACAGTTTTTTTAACGATAAAATAGTTTCTGAAATAACTGATAAATTTCAAAATGAAGTTGGTGGCAGCTTAGGAAGCAAGGATACATTTTGGTCAGTAAACTTTAAAGCTAGTGAAGAGCAAGTAGAAAAAATACAGAGAGAAACAGCTAGGTATGTAAGTAGTAATCTTTTAAAAAAGCAAAGGGAATTAATTAATTTCATAACTGAAGATAGCTCTGACGAAACTCAAAGTAGAATAATAATCAGTATTGATGACTTGGATAAATCATGGCTTAGTAACAGCTCAATAAGATACGATTTCATTAACGCTTTGCTGGATGCATTTAAAGAATTAATTAATGTTAGGTCTGTTAAGATATTGATATCAATAAGAACAGATATATTAATGGGGATTTACAATACTAATTTAAGGCAGGAAGAAAAGGATAGATCTTTGATTGTCCCCATTGAATGGAGCAGAAGAGAACTCACTGAAATATTGGATAAAAGAATCAGTTATTTAGTAATGCACAAATATGCTACTAAGAAAGAGGTTAAGTTCTCAGATATATTTAATTTTGAAGTTAAGAATAAAAATGCATCGGATTATATTTTAGATAGAACGATGCTAAGGCCTAGAGATGCAATTGATTTTGTAAATTTTTGTTTAATGCAAGGCGATGGAAGAACTTCATTGAATGAAGATATGATAATTGAGGCTGAAGAAAGATATTATGCATCAAGAAAAGCGGCTTTAAATAAAGAGTGGATGAGTCAGTATAAAAATGTACTTAAGTATATTGATGCAATATCTATGGTTGCGTCCAATAAGTTTAAAATAGATGAATTGAATAGAGATGAAATTCAAAATTTTCTAATTGAAAGTTCATCAATTGATAGCGCAGACGATGAAAAAATAGCAACAGATATTAGATCACTGGTAAATGTCTGGTTTACAATTGGTATTGTTGGAATTGAAAAAACCAAAACACTTACGGTGTATTCAAGTTTTGATAAGCCAACTTTAGACATTACTGATTACAACAAAACATTTGTTATACATCCATTATTTTACAGGATTTAATAGTAAACCCACTCCGGTGGGTTTTTTATTGCCTGAATCTAGCCCATCCTTGGGCTGGGTGGTTATAGGCTATCCGCTTCCCTTGCTATTGAAAACATAAAATTTATAGCTAGAAGATATGCGCTATCAACGACCCCATATGCATCAGGAGTTATAGCATTTGCATGTCGGGATAGGGCTGTCTCCATATATTCAGCAAGTTCTGTACAATAGAACTCGCCTTCATGGTCAAGAATATGCAGACCCTTTATGAATTCACCATACTGTGTAAACATATTTCTGATAAAAACCTCGTTTGATGACCATGTAAAAAAATCATCCATTGATAAAGGTCTGTTTAGTTGCTCAAGTCTAGTTAGTTCTCTAGCTAGCCATTGGCATCCATCTCGAAGTAGCTCAGGGGTAAGTTTCATTTAAAATCCTTATCATTAAATTTGCTGATATTGATAATTATCTTTTGCTAAGTAATTGCTCTAGCATGGATTCTATTTTATCTAAGCGTTTATTTAGTTCGGTGTAGGTTGGCAATGTAGATTCACCCTGTGCAATTATATATTCGTCTAGACCTTCTGTGGTTACTGGAGTATAGAACCAATGGCGGTGGTCGCCATCTCTTAAATCATACTGATAGTGGATGGCCACAGCCAATACAGTAACGTCATCGCTTTTATTCACGGGGTTTTTATACATTGGATTCAAGTACTGATAAATCCAAGAATGATTTTCTCTAAGTGCCTGAACAAAAAATATGTCATTATCTCCTTTTTTGTTTATTAGCACTAAATCACCATGAGAAACTTCTCTATCAGGCTCGAATGTTACCAAAGACCCCTCAATGACATTAACTCCATAGGCTGATCTCATCCCGTCACCCTGAACCTCTATTGCAAATGCTGACTCGGAAGCCAGTAATGGGGCTGGAATTAGCCCAGATATACAATTTATGTACGATTCATCATGGGAATAAAGGAATTGATAGGCATCAGCTAGGGAAATCACTGGAATTTCAGTGACTGTTACGGTCTGTTTTACATTGCTAATGTTGGGAGATTTGCCCTCTCCAGTCATAAGCCATTGGTTTGTAGTACCAAGAGCAGCAGCAAGATTTGTTAGAACCTTTTCTCTTGGTTTAGCTTCATTTCCTTCGTAAGCAGCTATTTGTCGTGTGACAACTCCGACTTTTTTGGCTAATTCTGCCTGAGTCAATCCCAGCGAATTTCTGGCCATTGCGACACGTCTAGAAAAACCATCATTAAAATTCATAAATGCACACCTAAAAATCATTGACTCATTATGAATTTTGAGTATTATGATAATTCATCAATGAGTATATTAAATTCAAAAACACATAATGGAGTGAATAATGAAGCAAAAAACAGTTAAGAGCAAGCAGATTAGTTACCGCCTACGCCCTGAGGTGGCTGAATTTTTAGAAAATTACGCAGCGAGAACGCATCGTTCTATACAAGGCATGCTGGATACTATTATGGATAGAGTGATCGATAAGGAACAAAAAGGTGAAAGTATTATTCAGTAAAAGGCCTCATCCGCGCAAACAGTATGAGGCCAGTTGCCAAATAAACCCATCGAAAGGAATAAATGACATGAACATTGTAGCGAAAAACGAATTGACTTTCCAGAGCGTATCAATGGCTGTAGTTAATATTGGTGGTTCTGTCTGGTTGTCATCAAGCGATTTAGCAAAAGCACTTGGATATAAAAGCCAGAAATCAATTACCAATTTATACAATTCGAATGCTGACGAGTTTTCACCACAAATGACTCAGGTCATTGATTCAGTGACCTCAGGAAATTATAAGAAAAAACAAAGGGTTTTCTCTTTACGTGGTGCGCATCTAATCGCAATGTTTGCAAGAACATCAGTAGCAAAACTATTTAGAAAATGGGTGTTGGATATTCTAGATAAGGAGGTTGAAAAGGTTGAATTAGTTAAACCAGTAACACAAAGAGAAAAGGACGCGCATAACATTAATGCTTTAGCTAAACATTATGATGTTTTCTACAAAGCATGGAAAGAGAGTATTTATCCGATGCTGAGAAAGATGGAATCACCTTTAGCTGGTAATTTAGTGGATAGATTTCAAGATGGATATGCGTTTACGATGATTTTAAAACGAGAATTGAATGGACGATTATCAAATGGAGAAGTACCAAGACTGTTCTAAAACAGAAAAGCCAATAGCTGCAACTATTGGCCAATCCCAAACTAAACCAGAAGGAAAAGTTTTCATGAGTGAAATTAGATTAGCAAATAATAATTCGGTTGTCACGCAAAGTCGTTTTACAGTTCCTGAGATCTACTACCGTCAACAAAAGGTGATCACTACAGAATCACTGGCTATTGGTTATGGCGCGGATGCTAAAAGTATTCAGATGAATTTTACACGTAATCAGGAACGCTTCATTGAGGGCAAGCATTATTTCAAGTTGGAAGGCGATGAATTACAGAAGTTTAAGAGCTACCCCACAAATTGTGGGTTAGTTAATAAATTCACAAGACATGCCTACTTATGGACTGAGCGAGGGGCATCACGTCACGCTAAAATGCTGGAGACAGACCAAGCTTGGGATTACTTCGAACTACTGGAAGAAACCTATTTTACATCACGTAAAAATTCTGGCTTGCCTGTTAACTACATTGAGGCGTTGGAAAGTTTACTTCAATCAGAGAAAGAGAAAGCGGTAATTGCGGCTGAGCGTGACCATGCAGTAGAAACAAAGGCATGGATTGGACATAAACGTGAAGCTACAGCAATGGCTACGGCATCAAAGGCAGTGCGTGAAAAGAACGCTTTAGCAGCTAAGATTGGCGAAAGTAAAAAACATGCCACTGTTTTATCTGTAGAGAAGAAGCTAGATAAGAAATTTAAATGGCATCCATTGCGTAAATGGTGCTTAGAAAATAATGTCACGCCAATGGAAGTGCATGACGACAGGTACGGGTCAGTAAAATCATGGCCTGCCGAAGCTTGGAAAGCTGTTCATGATGTTAACTTAGCTAAGTTATTCTAGACCCACATAGCCCAAGGATGGGCTTGTAATCCAGATCACACATTACGCCTCTTGATTGAGGTTTTTTTCGTTTCCCTGATAACATCAATAAATCTTAAGTTAAATTTATGGTGATGGTATGGGGCGTGTTAGAAATATAATTTTCACATCAGTATCAGTAGCAATTTTGAGTTTATCTTTTTCTTTTCCTGCTTCGGCTAAAAACTGCAAAAAAGGAATACCTTGCGGTAATAGCTGTATATCAGCTAATAAGACTTGCCGTATAGGAACGGGATATTCATCAAGCTCAAGTAAATACAAGCCTAGTAACACATCAAGCTCATCAAACCTATATAGCAGTTCTAGCAATGACTCTGATAAGTATAAAAGTAATGCTTCAAAGGCATCTTCTTTAGCCATAGCTGGAGCTTCAACAACAGCAGCTGTAGCTTCATCATCTGACTCAGTCAAATACAGATGCACATATGCTAAAGCTTCAATAAAGAATGGTGTCATGGGAGAAATGAAAGACTTCTCGCTTGCTAATGTAGAGGTTAATGGGGATATCTTTAAAGCTAACAGGCCTGATAAAACAACAATAAAAAGCCCTGAAATGAAAAAGAAAAATGGTAACCTATATATTGAAACTAAAGGTAAAATGGCTTATGTGATGGCTGATACAAGAAATGAATTTGCAGTTTCGGATGGTGATAAACAAGTAACTGAGCAATGGGCCGAGTGCAGAAAGCAATAATTTGCTCCCAATTGCGGCACTAAGAAACTAGACTGATAAAAAACTGAGGTGAGGGTGGTATGGGTTTAAGAATCATTGGAATTTTTATTTTAGCAGTAAGTATTATATTGGGAATTTATGTTAAAGCCACTACAGGAGGTGGATACTTTGATAGATTTAGCCCCATTGAAAGTTCAATGTACATTTCTTTGGCTGCTATTGTTGCTTTAATGGGAGTTATTCTTATTGGATGTGGTTATATAGTTGAAGCAATAGATAGGAACGGCAGCAAATTAAGATACTTACTTAACTCGGATGAAGAAAGTAATTACCTAGAAGAACTTGCAGAGCAGAACGGCGTTAGGCGCGATGGCAAAGTGGACAAGACGAATCACGAAAAAATAAGAGAAATTCTCAAGCGGTAAGCAAAAGATTTTATGCATAGGCCCTGTCAAATTGACGGGGCTTTCTTTTTTCTAGAGGAAAATAATTATGTCAGAAAGCCAATCAGCAGGTGGTATCCACTACGATGTAAGCATGGATATTAAAGAGTTACTTGTCGGTGAGAAGCAAGTTAACAAAGTAATGGACAACGTAGAGAAAAGTACAGATAAAGCCACCGACTCCTTAAATAGACTAGATAAAACAGCATCTCAAGTGGCTACAGCTATGAAGATGCCAGAAATAAATAAGCTATCTCGTGACATGGCTCAATTGTCTGGAAAGATAGGGGCTAACTCAGCGGCAACTGATAAGGCCATGCAGTCGCATAATAGATTTACAGGAGTGCTGAGTACTGTATCTAGTCAATTAGGTGCTGGGTACGTTGGTAATGTAGGTAGTGCTACGGCATCATTAATCAATCACACTAAAGCCGCGATAGAGGCAACTCAGGCCGAGTTAGCAAATGCTGAAGCCAATAAGAAACAAGCTGAAACCTATCAGGCATCAGCGGCACAAATGGTATTAAATGCCAAAGAAGAAAAGGCGGCAGCACAATCGGCAATTGAAGCAGCTAAAGAAAAAGTAGCAGCAGCAGATAGCTTAACTGTTTCATTGGAAAAACAATATGGACAGTTACAGCAACAAGTTAAAATTCAAAGAGAATTATTAAAAGACGCCGAGGCAACATACCAGATAGCACCTAAAGCAGAAAACTATCAAGCCGTGGTTACTGCAAGAAACAAAATGATGGCCACAGAAAAGAAAATGCAAGCCATCGGAAATCAAATCGATAAAGAACAAGCAGCAGCTTCATTAGCCTTACAAAAAGCGAAGGAGTCTGAAATAGCTGCAAGTGCAAAAGTTACAGCAGCTACCGCATTAGAGCAAAAGGCAAAAGCAACATTAACCACAACGAATGAAGCTGTTGCAGCAGCTACGGCAAAGGCAACCGCAGCAACGCAAGCTCAGTCTATAGCTATGAACGGTCTTAATGGAGTAATGGCTTTACTGGGTGGGCCTACTGGCTTGTTATTGTTAGCCGCAGCAGGTGTATATGCTCTTTATGACGCAATGACCAATGATTCAGCAGTAAAAGAGTACAACGCTAAAATAGATGAGATGATTAAGAAGCTTGATACTCTCACCTCTAGGCAGGCTGAAGTTGTCGCATCAGAGTTACAGGCTAGGCTCGTTAAAAATAATCAAGAAATAAGCAAACTTAAAGATCAAATAGCAGAAACAAAAAGGATGCTTGATTTAGCTAGCTCTAGCTCTGCACCTGAAATGAAAGGAGCTGTTGAGGCAGGTCAGGCAATACTAAGAAAGCTTGAGACAAACCTAAATAGCGCCATGGAAGCCCAAATAAGAATGAATGGCGAGCTAAAAAGGGCAGAAAAAGCAACAAAAGAAAACACCAATGTAGATAATGAAAGATCAGCAGCCCTTGAAGTATTTAACAGTGTCGCTAAAGGTGCGGTAAGTTCAAATGCGTTGCTAGCAAAAACGATTGAGTTAGGTTCTCCGGCCGCTGCATCTATGGCAATAGAGCTATCGCTATTAGAAAAACAACTGCTAGATTCAGGAGTTAGTGCTGAAGAGGCAGAACGACAGGTATTGAACTTCCGAAATATATTAGAAGCTAATAAATCAATGGACTTTGAATTAATGCTTCAGGGGATTGAGGAAAATGTCCAAGCTTTAAAAATAGAGATGGAAGAAGGTAAGGACGCAGCAATTGAATATCTTGCGACCGTACAAATGGCTAAGGCTGGCATTAGCGACGATGGCATGCTTGACCGACTTATTTCTGGACTAAGAGAGCAAAGAGATCTCCAAAAACAGATATCGGACAGAGGTAAGAAAGGCAGCGGTGGGGGCAAGAAGGATAAAGCGGCTGAAGAAATCAAGCGCCAACAAACTGAACTAGCATCATTACAAAAACGCTTTGACCTATTAAGTTCTGGTGTTGGTGATGTAAATAAAGAAATGGCTGTATTTGAAGCCGTTCAGAAGCTTGGTGAAAAAGCGACTCAAGGTCAGAAAGATGCTGTAGCAAAGGAAGCTGCTGAAATATACGACCTGACCCAAAAGGTTAATGATTTTACTAGAGCGCAAGAAGCTACTCCAGAATTAAAGCTGGCCCGTGAATTCGGAGAAGAAGCTAAAACTATTCGCCGCATGTTTGATGAAGGATTCATCGATAAAGAAACTTTTACGCGATTAGGCCGAGAGGCAACTCAGGCATTCGAGCAAGGCATGACTGATATTAAGGTCGATGCATCAGTAAACATCACGGCAGAAAACCGCGCCAAGTTTGACCCTATCCAAGCGTTAGCCAATGAAAACGCGCGTAAGCTCACAATGATGAAAGAGTATTACGACCAAGAGCAAAAGCTTCTCAGCGATTCATACGCCAAGCAGCAAATTACCCATGAGCAATTTACAGTAGCTAAGCAAGCTACAGATATGCAATATCACATGCTACTCACAGCAATGGATAAACAATATCAGGAGCAGCAAACAGCGGCACAATGGGAACTAATGCGTAATCAGTCACTGAGTTATGAAATGATGGCTTCAGCGGTTGATTCCTTCGCTGGCAATGCCTCAAACGTTATTACTGGATTAATGACGGGTACTATGTCGGCGGCTGATGCTATGCGCTCACTGGGTAACACCATGCTAAACAGTGTCGTTAACTCGCTTGTTCAAGTTGGAGTTGAGATGCTGAAGAACTTCATTATTGGTCAAACCATGGGGAGCGCTGCCGCTGCTGCTTCCGCTGGTCAAGCTGCACTGGTTGCTACAGCTTGGGCTCCTGCTGCTGCATTGTCATCACTAGCAACATTGGGCGCAAATGCTGCCGCGGCTAACACAGCTATCGCTGGAACTGTCGGTATGGCAAAAGGCTTAGCTGTTGCAGGTGCGAGATACAACGGTGGGCCAGTAAATGCAGGTGAAATGTACCGAGTTGGCGAGCATGGAAAGCCTGAGATATATCGCGCAAGCTCAGGTAAGCAATACATGATACCGGGTGACAATGGGCGAGTTATATCGAATAAGGATATGCAGGGGGGAGGCGGTGGACAGATTACCTTCAACATAATCAATCAAGGAACGCCGCAACAAGTTACTGGGTATAGTGAGTCACAAGGCTCTGACGGAAGCAGAATAATTGAAGTGATGACTGCTGATATACAAAACGGGGGAACATTTAGTCAAATGTTATCCGCTTATCACAACGCACCTAGGAAAGCTTTAGGCGGCTACTAATGGAAATAATCGACTACCCTGAATGGTTCCCGTTACCACAAAAAGCGGATAAGAATATGACGTTTGATACTGGGTTTCGAACAGATCAGCCTCAAGTTGGAGCGCCGATATTCCAGAAGCTAACGGATGACATTAAAACGGTTTGGAATGTTAAGTGGATATTCCAGTTAGGAGAGGAAAGGGCTTTTCAGCAATGGTTGAGAAGCCCTAATTATTTGGACAACTGCACTAAGTGGTTCAGGATACCAATTAATCTTGGTGGCTCTGGACTGCAACCGCAGGAACTTCATTTTGTGAGCTATCCTGTTCAAACGTCGATTAATGGCAGCGTAGTAACTTGGACGGGATCGGTTATCTGCCGCAAGCCATTTAATGAAGATGACGAGTTTGGCGATTTAATCGTTGAGATACCGCCAAGAGATTGGGGCTTGCTCGATATTGTCGTCACAGAGCGCCTACCTAAATGCAAGGGGGGAGAATGAAGTTAAGAGAGTACAGAGCGCAACGACCGATGCGCACATTCTACGAAACAATTCAATTCTCCCACGATTCATTCGGAAACATTCATTTAGTTAGCCTGCAGATAGAGTCTAAAGTATTGGGCGGCGTTGAGTATCAACCGTGCAACTTTGAACTAGCTGAAAGCCAGCAGAGCAAAACGCCGATTATCGATGCTTCGGTTAAGTTCAGCCGAGTCGCACAGGACTTTAAGCAGCAACTCAAACTATGGCGCTCAAACACTCGAATGAAGCCAATTATCGCAACATTTAGATTGTTTGACTCGGCTGATAAAGATAATCCGATAAGCGAGTGGTCGCTGTACGTGAAGGACTGTTCACTCGATGCGGAATCGGTCACTGTCACGCTGTCGATGAACAATCCGCTGAATAAGAACGTTGGGCGCATTTACACGATGGAAGAATTCACAGGTTTGGAGACTGTTTAATGACGAGAAATGAATTCATAAACAAGATGATAGGCAAGCCGTGGAAGAATCGGGCGTGCACTTTGAATGAGTGTGATTGCTGGGCGCTGGTTGTACTTTATTATAGGTACGTACTAGGTACGGAAATTCATCATGATGCTGGCTACGAATCGGACCATGATTTTGTAACTTGCTATGAGAATGAAGTCGAATTCTGGCAGCGCACCGAGAATCCAGTAGATGACGGGATATTTATTGGCTATCGCGGCTCTCAGCCAGCTCACATCGGCTTAATCATCGATGGTAATGCATTTCATAGCCGAGGTGAGAATGGGGCTGTAAGAATGGATAGGCTCATTGTGCTTGAGAAGAAATTCACTAAATTGGAGTTTATGAAATATGCCGATAGTTGAAATTCAACGAATAGCGGGAACACCTAAAGAAAGAGTCGATTTAAAAGTCGGCTCTTTTTTTTATAGCGATTTTCTAGTGCATCGAGAGGATTTATCAAGGGATGTACTGGTAACAGTGAACGGTGTAGAGCTTGGCCTGGATGACGAATTAGATTTCGAGATAACACCGACGCACGTTATTCAAGTGTTCGACCAACCGAAGAGCGTTATTGGCGATATCCTGAATCCAGTGTTTAATCTTGTCACGAAAGTATTCTCGTTTCTTGCACCGAAAACACCGTCATTTTCTGCGGCTGAGTCGAATGTTAAAGACAGTCCGAATAACCGCCTCACAGGGCAAACAAACGTTGCTCGAGCATATCAAGCAAGACCAGAAATACACGGTCAAGTAAGGGCGTTTCCTGACCTCATTCAGCAATCGATGTTTGAGTACAACAACAACCTTAAGACTGTTACCGAGTGGCTAAACATCGGCATTGGCGAATATAAAACAGAAAGCATCCGATTCGCCGAATCTGATTTCACTGCGATGGCAGGTGCGAGCTACAAGATATACAAGCCTAAAGAAGTTATCCCGCTGATTAACGAAGGCTTTGAGTTCCCTGATATCGACGGACAGGAATTGCCGGGCCCCAATGAAAGTAAAGATATCCCGCAGCAAACAGCAACAGCAAACGAGGTTGTGTCTGGTGAGATAAAGGGCGGTGAAGCAGCGATAAAAATCGTTAAGCAAGATGAGTTTGAGTACTTCTATGAGCTCACAAAGCCGCGTTCTATCTCAATGACAGTGAATGTTAGTTACGACACGCCACAGGGTTCTGTCACTAAAGATGTAAAAATCGACGCGCAACTCATTGATGCAAAAGAGAGTGATGATGGGGCGCTGATTGGCAAAATATATTATTACGAGTTCTTTTTTACGAATCTAAGCGGGACAGATTTAGCTCAACTTCCACCAAACGCAGTAGTGAACACAACGAAATTTATTCTGTATGACAATCAGTTTTTAACAGTTGGTCCGTTCTTCTCTCCTGTGGATGGCAATCAGTTGTGGGTACATACTCAAGGGCAACTGGACGGTGGAAGCACTGCCAATGCGCGGATAGATTACTGGAAAGTTGATGTTAATAATGAAGAGGTGGTTGGAACTAGGAAGAGTAAAGACATATCAATACATGCAAACAATGGAGCGAGAAACTACTACAGAACAGACAAAATAGACTTAGTTGATGGATATAGTCGCTATGCGGTTCAGTTAACTCGCGTAAATAACAGTAGCGACAGAAGTATAATGAAAGTCGAAAATGCCCACATTGTTCGAGTTCGTGAGAATGTCGTTTTTGAGAATGACACGATTGTTAATGTGTCTGTGAGGGCAACGGAAGCGCCAACAGGAGCGAGAGCGCGCAAATATAACTTATTGGCCACGCGCATGGTTATTTCGTATGACCGAGTATCAAAGAAAGTTGATTATACGCTCAGGCCATCACGTAGTTTTGCTGATGCTGTTTTACACACTTGGCTAATTACCGCAGGAGAGAGTGAGAAGAATATAGACATTGACGGCCTGTATCGAATTTACGATAGCTTGCCAGATGAGCGCTTAGGATATTTCGATTACACATTCGACGACGAAGATATTTCCCTTGGCCAACGCATCGAAACTATCTGTAATTCTGCACGAGTAACAGCTTATTACGATAATGCGGTCCTTACATTCTCGCGGGAACAGTCCAGCGAATTTCCGATGACTACTTTCAATCGCTCAAACATCACAGGTAACGACATGAAGATATCGTATGACATGTCGATGCCGAGTGGGTATGACGGAATTGAATTGGAGTACGTCGAACCAGTTCGCAACAAGAAAGACTACATCCGCTTTCGAGTTGATGAGAACGGAATCACTGAAGGGTTATCACGCACGGCGAATAAGATAGTTTTACAAGGCTGTAGGAATCGCTATCAAGCAATGGACAGGGCGCTACTCGAAGCTAATCGACTTATTCACCAGCGAACAAGTATCAGCCTGACAACCCTTGCCGACGGCGGGAATGTGTACCCGTCAGACATGGTTTTGATAGCAGATACCTACGACTCAAACCAGCAAGCAGGATATATCACTGAACGAAAAGGAGAGGTATTCACAACTAGTGAGAAAATCAAATTTAATGAGGAAATGTGGGTATATCTCACTGATTCGATAGGTTACACAACGCAGAAATTTAAAGCAGAGCCTAGGCCAGATACTGAGTTCGGCTTTATCGCAAGCGTGCCAGAAGATATCGAGCTCAATTTCTATGATGGGTACCAGAAACAATCCCCTTCTAGATATGTGATAGCAACATCAGTTGAACTCGAAAGCATCAAATGGGTAATAACCGATAAGCGCCCACTCGGCGGTGAACGCTACACAATAACAGCAACCGAATATTTCGACGCAAAACCAGACTATAACGCATAACAGCAATCATTAACCAACAAGCCAGCCTTAGAGCTGGCTTTTTTATTGGAAGAAATTTGGTATGAGAGAAGTTAAACCAACACAAAAGCCAGTTCCAAGCAGTGATATCAAAGACCTTTTCTTTAACTCAGGATTGTTGGATATATGGGCCACATCACTAGAGCATAAATATATTGACCGTTTTGGCAATTGTCATTTAACAGCGGCGGGAATGGAATGGTTATTCAAAGAGTTAGTCGAGAAATTCAAAGTCGATATGAATACCGCGATTGTCGCAGCTGGTTACATTACTATTGATAGTTTTCAGAAGGGTGCTGATTTACCAAATAATGAATTAACTCAACGTAATCACATTCTTCGTGATGAAACCACAGGTGAATACTTCCGATGGGATGGTGATTTACCTAAACAAGTTCCAGCAGGCTCAACTCCACAATCGACAGGCGGTATCGGTAAAGGAGCTTGGGTTAGTGTTGGTGATGCGAGTTTTCGCTCTGATGTTAAAAATGGAGATGGTTCATTAATCGGGCTCGATCATGGGACACTAAAAGACGCGATTAACTATGTTACCCCTGAGATGTTCGGTGATACAAGCGGTGATGCCTATGATGCGCTACAAAAAGCATTATCAAGCCCTCTACCATGCAAGCTCTCTGCAAAAACTTATCGAACCTCTAAGCCACTTTACTATGATTCAATGAAAGTGATAGAAGGGGCAGGGGAAGACCTAACACAAATAGTTAAATACACCAACAGTAAATCAGGCTTGGGAATTATAAACATCAACGGAAAGCCGATGAACTATGATGTAGATGCGGTGTTAATTGCAAGAGCAAGCGATCAGAATTGGTATAATAAATTCACTCAATTGTCTGGTTTCACTCTTGTTCGGGAAGGTGATATTGACGATGTAAAAGAAGCTTTTGGCTTGTACGCTCCGTTAATCTGCCAGAACGCTTATAGCAATATCCGCGTTGAAGGTCAATGTACTGGTATTTTTACTGTCGATTACTGGATGTTGTCATGGATTCGTGTTGAATCATTTTGCGATGCTCCTTGGGTGTTAGGAAATGAAGATACACCGTGGGTTGCTAATGGCACATCTAATGTATTTAACGCTTGCTGGGCGCACTCTGCAAAAGGAGATAACTACGCTTGGGATATTAGAAATATCATGTATTCAGAGATGATAGGTGGCGGCACTGACAAAATAGGCTCTGATGGTAGTCCTTGCGCAGGAATGATGCGATTCAAAAACTCACGAATGACGTTGAGTAATGTCGGTGGAGAAAAAATACATGCGACTCGCTTGGTTCGTGCCACAGACGGTTCTATCATTACTCTTAATCAATGTGACTTCTTTAATGTCTACAATAAATATGCGCCTGAAACTATTACATGGGATAACGTGAATGTATTATTTCAGGCTGTCGGAAATTCAACAATTATTTTTGACGGCACGGGCGTTAATGCAATATATGACTTTGATTCAGGTTTACCAAATATATCATCACTCGCTTATGCTGTAGATAGAAGTAAGATATTTTGGAAAAATAATTCAAGATCTAGACCATTGCTTCAGGAAATCAGAAGGTCAGCGGGGGATAGAAAAACTAAATACGGCATAACGTGGGCAAGTTCTTCTAAAGTACAAATACATACTGAAGGGATTTTCATTGAAGATGAATCTGATGGAACTAATCAAAATCTCAATACCGATGTTAAAGTTATTGAAAATATACATTCAACATATAGAGCACTTCAAACATCTTCATTTATAGAATCAAAGCCTTTTGAACTGAATGGCGGCAGCTTGGACTCGTTGAGAACTAAAGGAAACATGTCATTTCATAGTTCACATGCAGCTAACAACACTATTGCAAATGGATATCCTCTTGCCGGAGGTGCTTATTTTATAAATCAGACTAGTACTGGTGGTATCGGTCTAAACACAAGGACAATACAAGAGGCAATAAGAACTGATGATACAGAAATTGTAACTAAGTGGATAAGAAGGGCTGAATGGGGTAAGCCATTTAGTAAGTGGTATAGATATGGACTTAGTTAAAGTTAATCTCGATAGATTGGTGAAGCTGCGCCGAAATTGTGACACAAAAATGAGAGGATTTGTGCATGGGGCATATTTGGGGCAAAAAATTACCGCAAATGAACTCGAACTATCCAGCAGTTCTAAATCAGCTTGCGGTAATTGTCTGTATTTCCACGCTGTAACTCGAATATGCTAGCCTACTTGTTTGTATGCCGTCATATTATGTCTATGCCTGTGTGATTTAGCTATCAGTTTGAATATGATAAATTGATTGCCTTGCTATTACTCTTTTGGGGAAGTGGTGGGGCATTTTTATTGCCAATAATAATCAGTTCGCATATTGTAATTAGGTACTAAAGCATAGGAAGAACAGTATGAAACAAATTATTGATAAGTGTTTTGTTATGGTTTCATTCGTGATTGTTGGGTTATCATTTGTATTTGCTGGCGGGCTTCCGTTTGATCCAACTGAGAAAAACAGTCAATTATAACTATAATGGATTACAAAATTTGCAAGCTGCGTAATGCGGCTTTTTTGTTATCTTAAATCCTACTTTATATATTGTTGTGAGTCATCAATACTCATTTTATCAACGAAATATCAAAATAATAATTTAGAACACTGAAAAGTATTGGTATGATCAATAAGTACATATACTTAGTATTTTATGCGAGAAAAACACAAGCAATCATTATGAAATTAATTACCGCACTATTTTGCCTTTTTTTAATTACAGGCTGTACATTCACGCCTTCCTTTGAACCTAATAAATCAACATGGCCTAAACCACATAAAGACACCCGTTCATCGGAACAAATAAAAGCCGATAGAGAAGCGGTTCATGAACAACAGCGAGCTGTAATGAGAGGTGAAAGACCGGATTACGGTGTTTTTGATAGGTACTAAGCATGACAACGCATATTATAGTGAGATAACTAACTGCTTAATATTTATAATATTATTGGGTTAAATGATATCTATATTATCTACAATTAATGCGTGAAGTATTGGTGTGGCAAATGGATTGCAAAAATAATATTTGCCATTTGGTTATAAGTGTGGCTTAATATGCTCACTGGTTTGGAAGTACAGGCCTATTTATGTTAGTCAGTTTTAAGATGTTCACCATTAAGCGTTATCTCAGATACCACTTCATTGCGAATTCCTTCTAATTAATTCCCATAAGTACCACAAGAAACAAACCGCAACATGCCTTATGGCAATTTTAAAAAATTAAAGGAAATTCTATGTCTAATACAATGACTGGTTCAGTAAAATGGTTTAACGATGATAAAGGTTTTGGCTTCATTACACCTGCAGATGGCAGCAAAGATGTATTTGTTCATTTCTCTGCAATTCAAAGTGAAAGCTTCAAAACTTTAGCAGAAGGCCAACAAGTTACATTCACCATTGAAAATGGTGCGAAAGGCCCAGCAGCAGCTAACGTTATCGTAAAATAACGATAAACTAAAAGCTAAGAATTCAAAACCTCGCCAAGTGCGAGGTTTTTTCGTTTTAACTCTGTGCTATTTTCAATAAATACTGTATGAATATCATAAAAGTTGTTTGATAAAATAATTTGCGCCATCACGAATTGCTTCATCTGAAATTTGCATCATGCGTGAGTAATGTAAGAAGGCATGCAAAGTACCTGGGTACATTTTATATTCACAAGGCATATTGTTAGCGTCGAGTGTTCGGAATAAAGCCAAGCTATCATCTAATAGCGGGTCAAATTCCGCACTAGCAATAAAGCAAGGTGGGATGCCGTAGGTTAAGTCATTATTGAATAAGCAGTAATAAGGGGCACTTCTATCACCATTTTCCCCGAGATAGGCATTATCATAATTTTCTAAGTCTTCTTTTTGTAACCCATCCCATTCCCCACCATATAGCTGTCGGCTGATTGAATCCTGCAAGCCATAAAGCCCATACCACAATAAAACGGATTTAATATTAGCATTTTCTATAATGTTATCTCGTAACCAAAGGACAGATGCAAGAGATAACATTGCGCCAGCTGAGTCACCTGCAAAGCCAGTTTGTTGCATATTGATATTATGCTGTGCGGCATTTTGTTGATAATACTGATAAACGGTGGATATTTCTTCAATGGCTTGGGGGTAGCGAGCTTCAGGGGATAATGAATAATCAACTCCAATAACTGTACAGCCCGAATATAGTGCCAGTAAGCGCATAATACGTTCGTGAGTCTGTAAATTACCTAAAATAAACCCACCGCCATGGAGATAAAATAAGGTGGCTGATGGGGATTTAATCGGCTGAAATAGTCGAGTCAAAATATTGCCATATTGAGTTGGTACTTGAATATCGTAAATATTGTGCATCATTGGTGCTTCTGCATTCCAATATTTTCTATCTTCTATATACGCTTGTCGCATTCCGTAATAGCTGGTGTCAATAGGGGATGGGGATGGGTTTTCTGCATAAAATTGCATTACAGACTGCATTTCAGGTGAAATGTGGTCTAACACATTAATTTTATTTTTCGGGTTCATTATGCTCTCCTAGCTGGATGGTTTCCATTGTAAAAGAGAGACATAATTAAGTTGTGATCCTGTTAGCCAATATTAAAATGTCCTACGTTTTAATAGAGTCGGGTTTAGGAATTTATTGGTACTTCAATTTATATACCAAGCGGTGAAACAGTCACCGGTTGGTATATATACCAGTTTTAGTCGAGGTAGCTAATATTTAAGGATGGCGGTAATCATCATTTGGCTGCTCTTTGTATGGCTTCGCCACCTGCTTCGATATCCTCACCAACACCTTTGGTGGTATTGCATGCGCTTAAAGAGAATACGACAGCTAATGAACATGCTAAAAAACAAATTTTTTTAATCATATCTTCTTCCTTTCGTTAGATTCAATTGCAGGTCATAAGATATTTCTTGTTTAAGTATAACAGAAAAATAAGAATACACTTTTAAGCCCCCATAATTTTATGGGTTGATAATGCAAATTCTACTAGTCCATCATTCTTTTTTGTCTGTATTTTTGGATTAACAAGCTAGATTATTGATTATTAAAAGTGAATTATACTAAAATTTAAAAGGTAGGGTTTTAGATATCTTTGATAAAAGCGGGATGCAGAAAAATCCGAATTACATAATGTAATTAAATTAATGAATATAGGAGGGGTCGATATTTGACCAGTTACATAAGCTTGGTTAATATAAAATAGAGTTTAATCTTAGGATATTATCATTTTATTAACAATATTGTCGTTATTATATTTGTAAGTGTAAGTAAGAATACTTAAAGTGCTGTCTGATTAATTATTAGTTAAATCAAAATGTTATATCTTGCCGCTGGGGAAATTTAATGTAATATCGAATTCGTTTGAAATTCCCTTGGTTTCATTGATTTATTTAAACCGCCACATTGGCGGTTTTTTTTAGCCTTTATCCGATGAGAACTTTTCAAATAGCCAAAGTCCACTCTTCTTCATTGCAAAACCAAATAACACACCGATGAGTAATGATTGAATAGTCACCAACCAAGCACCTTCAGTGGCAAAAATAGTACAGGTACCGACAAACGTACCGGGTATATAAGAAAGCCACTGTTTTTTCGCTTGTATACACATCAAAAAGGCAACTATACCGGTAACAAAGTACCCTACAAAGTGAGGTAATTGTTGCAGGTAGTCACCGCTATGCAGGATCACTAAACCCCAAAATACGCCGCTACAAACAGTTAATGTGGTCACACCTAGGCCTTTAAGCCCATTTTTAGGGTAAGCGAAATAAGCCGTACAGCCTAAAAAGCCTGCCCAGCCGATTAACCCTAAGCTATCTGCAACCCAAGCCCATACTCCAGAGAGAATGGCGGTTGTTAAAGAAAGACAAAATAGTAATTTCACAATATATACTTTACGTTATGGTTATTTATTAATAATGCTGTTAATAAATGATTATCTGTAGCCTGTTCATCAGTGACAAAACCATCAGTGACAAAAACCGAGCTGCTACAAAATCAATTCATCATAAAGTGAAGTTGTAACGATTCAGCTATATTATTATTCGAGAGCCTTCTAGGGGTTTTAGGTATTGCTAGAGGGGTAACTGATTAATAATATGATGGTTATCTGTAACTGTCGTGACTCTGGGGCTGTATAAAGCAGAGCATTGTATAGAGCCAGCGGAAATCTGGCAATGAGTATACGCTGAATTATATGTTTTAACTTTATCTTATTGATAATGATTAATTATATGTGAATCTCGTGTTAAACAAATCACTTGAAATTTGAAAATCAATTTGTGAGTGAGTTACTGGTTGACGGTTTTTTTACTTTAATTTAACCCCTTCCCCCTGTAGCATAAAGTAAATTGGCGAGTGAGGTGAGAGTATGAAATGGATGATAGCTGGGACTGCTGCGCTGTTGCTGATTGGGTGTGATGATACATCGACCGCACCATTTGGCTTAAACTGGGGTCAAAGTATGGATAGCATCAGCTTTATTAAGGCGGGGGATTGCCAAGTAAGTGGCAGTAAAACTGTTTGCACTTTTGGGCAACAAAAGCCGTTTAATGATTGGAGCTATGAAAACCAACTCACTTTTGATGGCGGTGTACTCATTCAAGTTGCAACAACACTTGTTGGGGTCGAGGATTATGCTTCACCCAAACCCGATTTTGCTAACTTTCAACAAAAGCTAGAAAATGAAATGGGCTATTTGACAAAACTGGGCTTTAACTCGCAAATTGCCAGTGAAGTTCTCACTCAATGCCAGTCTGAAACCAGCTGTAATAAAGTGAGTGAGTCATCGAACACGCGTATCGGCATGTCTAACCTTTGGGTTACTATTAACTCAACACCAATCGCGATTGTGACTTATCACCAAGGTTAATTTTAACTCAGAGATTGTTAATTTAGATATTGGCCGATTAAGGCAATTAAAAATAGTACCAATATATCATTGGTACTATTGGTTAATGTTATATAAATAATTTATAAGGTTATATGAAAAATAGGCGTTAGAGAGTTACCAACCGAAGGCGACACCTGCTCCGATAACGGCAGCATCTGAATTGTTCCAAGAAACAGAACTGCGTAAGTTGATATTTTCTTTTAGTTGATATTGAGCCCCGGCAGCGATCGCTGAGCCATTTTTGTAGTTCCCCACGCCAACCCCGGCACTAAAGCGGGTATTTGTTGCGTAAGGGATATTGCTCATTGCAGCAACGGATGCAATACCCGCATTTGCTTCTTGGGCACGCTTATCTATTTTGCTATCAAGCTGGCTGACCCCATGGTCAAATTTATTTTCTAACTTTGTGAATTTAAGTTCGTTCGCTTTTTGCGTTTTTGCGGCATCACTTTTTAGGGTCTTGATTGACGAGGTATTTCCAACGACTTTTTTATCGAGATCCTGAATGTTAGTATTTAATTGTTCAGTGACTTGGTCGGCTGCATTTACACCAATTAATGCACCTTGCACATATAATTCGACTTCTTTTAATTTTGAGTCAAATGCATGGTGTTTTTTTTCTCTATCTTTGTTTATTGAGGTAACTTGGTCATTAATTAAATCAGTGTTACTTTGTATTTTTCCAGCGTTTACATTGTAATAATCAAGTATAGAATTATCTACGGTATCTCGTAACTTTGCTAACTCATTTCGTATATTCGTAGTTTCTGATTTAAGCCTATTGTTATTATTTTTCTTTAATCTATTAATGCTATTATTAAAACTTGAATCCATCTGGCTTATTTGGTTATCAATATTATTGATTCTTTCATTAATACCAACAATGCTTTTAACGTTGTTTTTGATGTCATATGCGTTGATATCACTTAATGTTGGTGCGGGCTTTGAAAATGAAGTGTTGGCTGCTGCATTATAAGACAAACCGCTGAGTAATATAGCCACTAAGTGACGAGCTAATGCTTTCTTTTCCATGTGTTAATTTCCGTATTATTTAAATTATTATCTAAAGAAGAGTGAAGAGGGGATTTGTTTTTCTCAACTTATTTATAATAGGGTCATTTCTCTGGCGGGTAAAATCGATTTTTTAAATTATATTTGTTCGGAATATTCGTGTTTGACTGGAATAAATACAGTGCTATCTATTTTACACATGGAATATAGGGTTGCTTATTTGAATGAATTATAAAATACAATGCTTATTATTTTTTATGTATTAATTCAATTAAAAATAACTTCAATGTGGCCTAAATATATTCTGATGAGGAAACTGTAAAATGCAAAAATAGTAAAACGTTAAAATAGTATAAGCAAAGAAATGCCATCAGAGGGTGAAGCTAAAAATGGCAGGAAGCCAACAAAGGAGCAGCATTTTTTCTATTTTAGATGTTTTTTTTCAAATAACGTGTTATTTTTCTGTAAAATTTTATGTGTCTTGTGTTGCTTAAGCAGATAGGTTAAGTAGGCTAGCGCTAATTTATTGATGTTTAAAGTAAAATTATCTATCTGGTTAATAATGCCACTTTTTGCATGTTGTTGATGAAATAGAAAGACGATAATATTTTGTCTGTTCGCCATACTTCACTGGCAGGGCTGTGACGGCAGTTAGCGGCTTTAAAACCGTGGTTATTGCATGTTGTCACTGTAGTTTAAAGTATTTTGAATTATTGATATTTGAATAAAAGCAATCGAATTTATAGGGTTTAAATTATGGCAGTAAGAGAAATTATTGAAATTCCAGATGAACGACTGCGCATTAAATGCAGCCCAGTGACAGATTTCGCTGCAGTACAAACCTTAATCGACGATTTGTTAGATACCATGTACAGCACCGATAACGGCATTGGCCTCGCTGCTACGCAAATTGCTGAAACTAAATCCATTATGGTGATTGATATTTCAGAAAACCGTGATGAGCCGATGGTATTTGTTAACCCTGAGATTGTCGAAAGTGAAGGGGAAACTAGCTACCAAGAAGGCTGCTTGTCAGTACCGGAGATCTACGCGGATGTAGAGCGTTTCCTGCGCGTTAAAGTGAAAGCGTTCGATAGGCACGGTAAAGCGTTTGAAGTGGATAGCGACGAGTTCTTAGCGATTGTCATGCAACATGAAATCGACCACCTACACGGTAAAGTGTTTCTCGACCATTTGTCTCCGTTAAAACGCAATATGCTGTTGAAAAAACTGAAAAAGCAGCAACGTTTAAAACAGCAACAGTAGGCTGTAATCCGAAAGGGAAGAGGGTGTCAGGTTTGTTGGCCTGACACTTAAATTCATTCCATGGGGCGAACGACTAACGGGGTGTCTGGCTCATCAAATTGGCCATAGCTATTATTGAGTACCCGTTTTTGGTCTAATTGCTTAATTTCTTTGCTTAAAAAGTTTAAATGCTGTTGTAAATATTCTTTAGTAACACGTTCATTTTCGATAATTTTATGCAGTAACTGAATAAACTCTTCAGTGATGGGCTGCTGTTGTTCGAACGCTTGCGTTAACTCGGTGAGGTTTTCCACCGCAAGGACATATTCTGTCTCTCGGGAGACCAACGTCTCCCATTCCCCGGATTGCGCTAAGGCAACTAAATTTTCACTTAATACTAAGACATTACGGTATATTTCTTGTAAATCGATAGGATTTTTATTGTCCACCTGATTATCTTTCATCCACATTTGCACCGATTTGTTGCCACGCAGAGGCGATATCGGAGAGTAACTGGTAAACTTCTTGGACATAAGCCACGTTGTTTTCGAGGTTGGCGCGAAGTAACTGCATTGTCATGTACTCATACAAACTTGCTAAATTTTCTGCAAGTTCGCCGCCAGCTTCATAATTTAACGACTGCTTTAACCCAGTGTCAATGATGTCGATAGCTTTTGAGATTTCTTTACCTTTTTCCGCCACCTTACCTTGCTGCATAAAAATCTCCCCGCGTTTTAGGGCACTTAGCGCCCCTTTAAACAGGATTTGGATCAGTTGGTATGGGGTCGCGTTGGTGATTTCACTCTCCAAATCGACCTGCTGATAGGCTTGCTGTGCGTGTCGTTGATACATGTTTTTAACCTAAAAGTATTAGCCTAATAATCGGCCTAATGAATTACTGGTGCTGTTCAGTGACGTCATCATTTTGTCCAAGTTTTGGAACTGACGGCGGTGTAAATCCATGGTGTTTTCGATTTGTTTATTGGTCTGCTCAATACGTTTGTCTAAGCTTTTCTTTTTCTTTTGGATACCATCGGTGGCGTTGTGCAGCGTGCCTTCTTTGCTGTCCAAGGTGTCTTTCAAGTAGTTAAAGTTTTCAGTACCAAAACCGGTTTCTTTACCGTCACCAGCAAAAAATACTTTGACGCTCGATGGGTTTTCTTTGAGCACTTTATCCAGCACTTTATTATCAATTTCTAAGGTGCCATCCAGTTTTTGCTTAATCCCCATTTTGCTCAGAGTGTCGATGTCCCCACTTGCTTGAGGAGCCCGAACTTGCGTGCGCAGGGTGCTCTGGATCATGCGTAAAGTGGAATCACCAATCAGTGGACCATTGGTTTTATCTGGCGCGGTGCCTTTTTCCGTTGGCGTGTATTTGGTGAGTTCTTTGGCTAATGTTTGGAATTCGTTATAGGCATCCACCCACGCTTTAATTTTACCTTTGGCGGGTTCGATATCTTCAGAAACGATTAGGTGGTCGGCTTTACCGTCTTCGCTTTCTTTTTTCAGCGTTAAGGTTAAACCGGGAAACAGGTCTTTGGCTTCATTGGTTTGTGACTCTAATTTGAAACCATCGATTTCCAGTAAGGCGGTTTGTGGGGCTACTTTTTGCACCATACCACTGGTGTCGGCATTTTTTAAGGTGACCTTACCATCCGCATCAATTTCAGACTCAACATTAAGAATAGCAGCCAGTTTGTCATCGCCTTCCACATTGATGCTAATACGGTTTTCACTACCTTCTTTTTTAGAAGTGACAACAAGGTGGTAAATATTGTCTTTGTCTTTAATGACCGATGCGGAAACGCCTTTATCGGTTTTATTGATGGCATCTGCAATTTCAATCAGTGAGGTGTGCTCGTTATCCAATTTGATAACGATTTTATCTTTATCTTCTTTCTGTGATGGTTGCGTGATGGTAATCGTTCGCTCAGGTGCACCATTGCCCAGCAATTCTTTATTGCTATTGTTAGGTGTGCCTTTAGTGGCGATAGTTTGCGCTTTTGCTAACTGAGTGACTAACACATCATGTACACCCGCTACCGCTTTGCCGTCAGTTTTCACATCAAAGGCTTTATATTCACCATTGACTTTAGTGGTACTGATATCGCCGTATTTCTTTAAATCTTCAGCCGCTTTTTTGAGTTTTTCTAAGGACGATTGCATTTTGCCAAAGGCGCTAATTTGCGCATCATAACTGGCTTTTTGCGTGGTCAGTGGCTCTAAACGACGGCGCTCCATCGCTTCTAACTGGTCCATTTGGACGTTTAAATCTAAGTTTGACCCGATACCGAGTGTGGATATTCCTGCCATGTTCTCTCCTACGCTATGTCAGCGACATAAATCTTGAATATAAAAACTATTTAGACTGATATCGGCCAAGGGGAGCAAAATTTTAGACTATTCTGAAAAAGAGTGATGGGAGGATCTGACACTGGAAAGGTAGGTAATTATCCCTATTGAAATTAAATAATAAGAAAATTAATAAAAATTAATGGATGTGTTAAAAATGAAAGTGTTAAAAATAATGGCACAAAAGCGGGCTGTAAAGCCTTTTCCAACCTTACAGATAAAAATTTTCATCAAAAAGCCTAAAGGGGACTTTTTTGTAGCCGATAACCTAGTTGCTGACGAAATTCATCAAGTTAAGCATTTTGGCTTAACGCATTAATTTGAATAATAAGGATCACATCATGGCACAAGTTATCAACACTAACATTTTGTCTCTGACGACTCAGAACAACTTAAACCGTTCACAAGGCGTACTGGGTACTGCAATTGAGCGTTTATCTTCCGGTTCACGTATCAACAGCGCAAAAGACGATGCGGCAGGCCAAGCGATTGCTAACCGTTTTACCGCAAACGTCAAAGGTTTAACTCAAGCAGCGCGTAATGCTAACGACGGTATTTCTATCGCACAAACTGCGGAAGGTGCAGTTAACGAAATCAACGATAACTTACAACGTATTCGTGAGCTGACAGTTCAAGCAAGAACGGGTTCAAACTCAGACTCTGATATTACCTCGATTCAAGAAGAAGTAGATCAACGCTTAGCAGAAATCAATCGTATTTCTGAACAAACCCAATTTAACGGTGTTAAGGTATTAAGCAAAGATAGCTCACTTAAAATTCAAGTGGGTTCTAATGACCATGAGGAGATAACCTTAGATCTTAAAAAAATCGATAGTTCAGTATTAAAAATAGATAATTTGAACTTAACTAAAAAAGGTATTATTGGTAGCCAAATTAAGAACTTTGACGAAACTGAAGTTAAAGGTCAGGCAAAAGTTAATGAAGTTAAATATAGTGTCACTACAGATCAAGACGTTTTTAAAGGTAATGTTGAAGGTGAATTCTTTGTTCATGATACTGGCAACAATAAATATTATAAGATTACGACAGCTGATTTTGATGCAACAAGCGGTAAAGTTTTAACTGCTAGTTTAACTTCTAAAAATGAACTTGCTGGGGCTCCTACTGGCTTGGGAACGGCCCTTACAGACAAAGCTATTATTGTTGAAGCTAAAGATGAAATAGATGCGCAAGCAAAGATAGATTTAGATAAAGGTGATGAGTTATTTCAACACGTAAAAGATGGAACTGTTCAAACAGATACGTTTTTATTAAAAAGAGATGGAAAATTTTACGAAGTTAATAGAAATGATTTTGATGCGTCAACTGGTAAATTGAAAGATACAAAAGAAATAAAAGAAGCAGATGCTAAAGTTTTAGATATAAAAGATGAACCTTTAGCTAAATTGGATGAAGCACTAAAAACTGTTGACTCATTACGTTCTTCTTTAGGTGCTATCCAAAACCGTATGCAGTCTACCATCAACAACCTGAACAACTCTGTTAACAACTTAAGCGCAGCACGTAGCCGTATTCAAGATGCTGACTTCGCAACAGAAGTTTCTAACATGAGCCGTGGTCAGATCCTGCAACAAGCAGGTACTGCTGTGTTAGCACAAGCTAACCAAGTTCCACAAGGTGTTTTAAGTCTGTTACGTTAATTTAGACTTGTATTCCTGATTAAAGGCCAGCAATGCTGGCCTTAGACTACCGACAAAGCCCTAACTTATTCGTTAGGGCTTTGTTTTACTAATATAAGTATAAATAACAAGCTAACCAATAGGTTAAAAAAACCTTCTAAGACAACCGAATTTAAAT
This sequence comes from Providencia sp. PROV076, assembly GCF_028483405.1. Lineage (NCBI taxonomy): Bacteria > Pseudomonadati > Pseudomonadota > Gammaproteobacteria > Enterobacterales > Morganellaceae > Providencia > Providencia sp. PROV076. The sequence continues at coordinate 28,917 of NZ_JAMPRR010000033.1, forward strand.
AACCTTCAATATGCTCCATAACGACCCGTCCTAGTTTTTTCCTTGCCAATTAGGGTCAACAGCAATACCCACAATTTCAAAATTACAGACACCATCCCCAATAACTCGACCTATAACAATTGATTCCCTAAAATTATCATTGTAATTCAATGGTATATAGATTTTCCATTACAGTTCACTTCTTACCTAAACACATAATTAATGTCGGTTCGATCACATTAATTAACTATTCTTGTGATCATCTCAATCTAATTATGGTGTACTAGGTATACAAAATTATCTAGGGGATTACTATGAATACAAGTCTAAAAGGTATTTATTCTGCACTGTTAACGCCATATCGCAGTGATGAAAGCATCGATGAAGCGTCTTTACGGAATTTAGTTCAATTTAATATGCGACTTGGGGTTGATGGCCTATATGTGGGGGGATCAACAGGGGAAGCATTTATTCAATCTGTTGATGAACGTGCAGAAATTCTAGAAATAGTAAAAGACGAATCCGCAGGGAAACTAAAACTCATTGCCCATGTCGGGTGTATTAGTACTAAAGAAAGTGAATACTTAGCGAACATTTCATCAAAGCTTAAATATGATGCAGTCTCTGCGGTAACGCCGTTTTATTACCCGTTTGGATTTGATGAAATTGCAGAACACTATAAAAATATTATTAGCTCAGCAAATGGCTTACCAATGATTATTTATAATATTCCTGCTTTAAGTGGTGTTAAATTAACACGTCAGCAGATCCTAGATTTACTTAATCTAGATAAGGTGGCAGCGATAAAGCAAACATCAGGTGATTTATATCAACTTGAACAAATAAGAAGGGATGCGCCAAATAAAGTTATTTATAACGGCTATGATGAAATATTGCTGTCTGGCTTAGTTGCAGGTGCTGATGGCGGGATAGGAAGTACATATAACATCATGGGGGCGAGATATTGTGCAATATTAAAAGCCTTCAAAGAAGGTAATATTACCAGAGCAAAACAACTTCAATCAGATTGTAATGAAGTCATTGATACATTAATTGAAGTGGGTGTTTTTAAAGGATTAAAACAAGTCCTTAAAAATATGGGCGTTATCGAAAACGCGATATGTAGAAAACCATTTAGCCCGATTAACCCAAAACACCATGAAAAATTAACGTTAATTAGTGATACTCTTTCTAAAGAGCTAAACCTTAAATAATAACTACATTAATAATGAAAGGTGTTGAAAAACACCTTTCTGAGGTTATCTTTTATGTTAAATAAAATAGAACTACCTTGGTATAAGCAATTAACAAAAACGCAGTGGAAAGCATTTTCGGCAGCTTGGATAGGCTATGTGTTAGATGGTTTTGACTTTGTCATTATCACGCTAGTATTAACAGAAGTAATACAAGAATTTGATTTATCTACAGTACAGGCAGCAAGCCTGATTAGCGCAGCATTTATTTCTCGATGGTTTGGGGGCTTAGCTTTAGGGGCGCTTGGCGATAAGTATGGTAGAAAGATAGCCATGGTCACAAGTATCTGCCTATTTTCGGTAGGGACATTAGCTTGTGGGTTAGCGCCAAGCTATACGGTACTTTTTATTGCACGGCTTGTCATTGGTTTGGGAATGGCTGGGGAATATAGTTCCAGTGCAACCTATGTGATTGAAAGTTGGCCTCAAAAAATGCGAAATAAAGCCAGTGGCTTTCTTATTTCTGGTTTTGCGGTTGGTGCTGTTGTTGCGGCTCAGGTATATAGCCTCGTTGTTCCTATATATGGCTGGAGAATGCTTTTTTATATTGGTATCTTTCCTATTATATTTGCACTTTGGCTTAGAAAAAACATTCCTGAAACTGAAGACTGGATAAAACACCAAGCGAATAGCACGAATATGCCAACAATGGTAGGGATCCTCTATAAAGGGAAAAATAAATATATAAATGTTGTATTAACAGTTTTAGCCGGCGCTGCTCTTTACTATTGTTTTAGTGGGAAGGTTGACTCATCACTTATTATTATTTTATTGGGTATTTTGGTTTCGATTGTCTTTATTAGTTTTATAGTTCAGAGTAATGGAAAGCGATGGCCTACAGGGTTGGGTTTAATACTTGTTGTGCTTTCAGCGTTTTTATATTCTTGGCCTATACAATCGTTATTACCGACTTATTTAAAAACAGACCTTGGTTATACCCCCGCCAGTGTCGCTGATTTACTTTTTTTTAGTGGATTTGGCGCTGCTATTGGTTGTTGTGTTGCTGGCTTTACCGGTGATAAATTCGGGACGAGAAAGGCATATGTCTATAGTTTATTACTGTCACAGCTCTTTATTATACCGGTGTTTGCTATTGGCGGTGAGAGCTTATGGTCGCTAGGTATTTTAATATTCTTCCAACAATTATTTGGTCAGGGTATTTCAGGTTTATTACCTAAGTTGGTTGGTGGTTATTATGATACGGACCAACGCGCAGCAAACCTGGGCTTTATCTATAATGTTGGCGCACTCGGTGGTGCATTAGCACCGATAATCGGCGCATTAATCGCACAAAATCTCAGTATGGGGGTTGCATTAGGATCGCTGTCTTTTGGCCTGACATTCATTACTATTCTGGTGATTGGTTTTGATCTCCCATCGAGACTACAAAAAGCAATTTACCCTGAATATCTTAGAATGAATGATGCAGTTGATGGTAAGCCTTTTACTGTTGCTATTAACTACGCTGAAAAACTAGAAAAGAATAAATAATATGATATTACAAAAATATGAGAATTTAATTAAGTCTAATGTGTTGCCTATATCAGTCAGAGAATTACTTTCTCAATATACGATAAACGACTTAAAGCGACTCAATGATGGTTTTTACAGTTTTGATGGCATAAGTTCTGATGACATAAATTTAACGAGAAAAGCATTGACAACCGAACCTAAAGAAAAACGTGTAATTGAAATGCACTCTAAATATATTGATATTCATATTCCATTGTCTGGGGACGAGAGAATATTACTCTCCATTGATGATAATATTAATAATATATGTTTTGCATCCTCTGAAAAAGAAGATTACAAATTATTCAAATATATGGATTTTGAAAAAGAAATTATATTAAAAACTGGCGATGCTTTAGTTATTTTTCCAGGCGAACTTCATGCCACCCAATTAGAGGTAGGTAAATCAAAAGAACTCTCTAAAGTTATTATCAAAATAAGGTATGACAAATTTTATTGATTTTCTGAAATGGCTATTTTGATTGTGTTTATGAAAAAAAAGGGATGTGTTATAATTATTCCTAATAATTTGATTATTAGGGAGATAAACAATGACATCGCCAAACAATGAGAAAAAACACAACATAAAAAGGCCCGTTAAACGGAGAAAGTTATCAGATGTTATTGAAGAACAATTAGAAAACATGATCCGACAAGGTGAATTAAAAGAGGGGGAGCGTTTACCCTCTGAGCGAGCTTTGATGGAAATGTTTGACGTTGGGCGCCCATCAATACGCGAGGCGATTGCCGGTTTAAAGCGCAAAGGGCTGGTCCAATTATCAAATGGTGAAAGGCCGATAGTCACAACCCCATCAGCGGACACCTTAGTCTCTTTGATGTCTGGCGCTGTTAAGGATTTATTGACTCAACCTGATGGTATTCGATATTTCGAACAGCTAAGGGAGTTATTTGAAATTGGTATTGTTAGGTATGCTGCGGAACATGCAACAGAGGCGCAAATTAATGAGTTATATGATGCTTTAGTTTTAAATAAGGACTCTTTAGAAAATCATGATAAATTTGTTTATACGGATATAGCGTTTCATCGGGTTTTAGCATCAATTCCTAATAACCCATTGTTTTTATCTATTCATTCCGCATTATTAAAATGGTTAATAGAGGCTAGAATTAGGTTTAATAATACAGAGAAAATGATAAAAAATAATACACGAAGCTATCATGAGCATATTGCTATTTATGAAGCGATTAAAAATAAAAATGTTATGGAAGCTGAGCGTGCAATTAAGATACACATAGAAAATGTGTTTGAGCATTATTACCCTTAGCCGATAACTAAATTCAGTGAGGAATGCATGTTAAGTATTGGTATCGATATTGGTGGTACTAAAATAGAAGTTATTGTAATTAACGAATGTGGAAATGTTATTCATAAGGAACGGTTCAAAACGATTAAATCGAGCTATGATAACTTTTTAAACTTATTAATTAAAATAATAAAAGATACCACTTTACTGTATAGTGAAGAAATGAGTTTGGGTATTTGTCTCCCTGGAAATTGTGATGTTGAGACGGGTAAAATAAGAAACTCAAACATATTGGTTATTAATGGTAGGACGCTACTCAGTGATTTAGAAAGCAATATACCTATTCCTATTTCAATAAGTAATGACGCAAATTGTTTTGTGCTTTCAGAGCAAGTTGATGGTAACGCATCAAACTGTCAGTCTGTTTTTGGTGTTATTTTAGGAACTGGATGTGGCGGTGGCTATGTCGTACATGGCAAACTACTCAACGGTATAAATGCATGTGCAGGTGAGTGGGGGCATAACCCTTTACCGAGTTACTCATTTGAAGTTGATGGCGAAAGTACGACTTGCTACTGCGGTAGAATAAACTGTATTGAATCGTTTATTTCGGGAACCGGTCTTGAGAGACAGTATTTATCAAGAACAGGGGAACACTTAAAGTCATATGAAATAATAGAATTGATGAGGGCGAATGACTCTGATTCGCTAAAGACTTGGGGTTTATATAAAAATCAATTACACCGGTGCCTAGCATCCATTGTTAATATGTTAGATCCCGAAACCATTGTACTGGGAGGCGGTTTGTCAAACGTGCCTGAAATAATGTTGAATATTAACCAGTGTGTTGGCCAATATGTGTTCGGTGGTATTTGTAATACTCATTTTGTCACCGCTAAGCACGGGGACTCAAGTGGAATTAGAGGCGCTGCATGGATGGGGCTCCAACTTTATCAGCAAAAAAGAAAACGTTAAATATTAAGCATCTTAAAACTAATATTGCATCCGAAGACGCCACAGCCCACAAGTAATTAAAGGGCTGTCATATAATCATGGTCGTTTCAGGTTTATTCTATATGAGTTTTAGCGCTGACTTTGGCACAGGCGCAGATGAATATATTCAATGACAAAATCACCTTTCAATAAAACAACTCCTCTCACTTGTATTACCAGTAAAACTCCCTAAAAATTGTGTTAAAACAATCATTAACGTTGTGGTTATTCAAATTTTACCTATTTAGGATAAGGCAAATAAAGCTATATTTAGTGCCTTACTCTACGGATTGAATTCAAAACCAACACAGATAATGAATACCTTTTATAGAGCTTGAAGGGTGATTCAGGTTGTGAGTGATTTGTATACTGCCGAAGGTGTGATTAATAAAAATAGCCTATGGGAGCGTTATTACCCTCTAATACGCCATGAAGCCCTGAAACTGCAAGTCAGACTACCCGCCAGTGTTGATATCGACGACTTAATTCAAGCGGGGGGCATCGGTTTACTGCATGCATTGGAACGTTTCGATGTGACCCAAGGGGCGTCATTTGCCACTTATGCGGTGCAAAGAATTCGGGGTTCGATGCTAGATGAACTGCGTAGCCGTGACTGGGTGCCGCGCAGTGTGCGTCGCCAAGCGCGTGAAATGACCAAAGCCATTGGTGCGCTGGAACAATCGTTAGGGCGAAGTGCGACTGAGCCGGAAATCGCCAAAGCGCTGGATATTGACCTTGCGGAGTATCGCCAAGCATTACTGGACACCAATAATAGCCAACTGTTTTCTTATGATGAGTGGCATGAAATTCATGGGGAAAGCTGTGAGCCGCAAATGGATGAGGACGATGGCGGTAACCCGTTGAGTCTGTTGTTAGATTCCAGCTTGCGTGACCAAATTGCGGCGGCAATAAATCAGTTACCAGAACGCGAAAAAATGGTGCTGACGCTGTATTACCAAGAAGAGCTGAATCTGAAGGAGATTGGGGCGGTGCTGGAGGTTGGGGAGTCGAGGGTGAGTCAGCTTCATAGTCAGGCTATTAAACGTCTCCGCGGCCGCCTCAGATAGATGCTCGTCATACTTCGCATTGTGGGGGTGTCGACTGCGCTCGGCTACTCGGGTCACATACTTGTGTATGCTCCCCGAGATATCCTCTCTGGTCTTCTACCCACAAACCGAATTATTTAGAGCATCAGTATCGAGTACTTTTAAAGCTTATTTAAATTTGTTTTTTTATTATAGGATAAATTGCTTAATGTGTTGATATTTAAGGTTTTTCATGCTTTAAATATATCACTGATTTCTAGACTTATGTCTGCTCCGGCTTTCTACCAACAATACGAATTATTTAGATCATCCGCATAGGGATATTTTAAGGCTTATTCAAATTTGTTTTTTCTACTATATTTCTACGCTTTTAACGATGTTACTTTCTATTATTCATCCAGCTCTGCCGATCTAACCAAAAAATTCTCTGCCGTGGTGTGCCATGCTCTTGGGGATTGGGTGAAGCCCAGTTTTAAATATTCGGTGAGGTTGCTGTCGGTGGAGAAAAATAAAATTTGGCAGTCGGCGGGGAGTTCTTCAGCGACGAGGCGCATTAATTGGCGGTCGATGCCGTGTTTTTGATACTGAGTATCAACGGCCAGTTCGCAGATATAACAGCAAGAACTAAAATCCGTTACCGTGCGGACAAAACCGACCACCTGTTCCTCATCCCATGCACTAACTAATAAGTCCGCGTTATTTAGCATTGCATCCAATTGAGTAAGGTTATCGGTTGTCACCATTTCTTTAAATGGTGATTGGCGAATCAATCGAACAAAATCCTCAATAGAGATGGCAAAGTTGACTTTATAGTTCAGGCGATTGGCAAGCGCATCCATAGAGTTCCCCTATTAATCAAACTACCCTCTTATAGGTTTAGCCTGAAATAGCGTAAATTTCCTGTTTTTTGTGGAATTTTATCATGGCCTAGCTATTCCAATTAGTGCGTAAATGTCCTAAGTTAAATTCAAGGTAGTCGTGATGTTTAGCCCAACAGGGTAAATACCATAAGAATTCTATTCAACAGATAAGTGAACGAGATATGACTATGGAACTAAAGGATTATTACAGCATCATGGGTGTTAAGCGCACCGATGATTTAAAAACCATTAAGACCGCGTATCGCCGTTTAGCGCGAAAATATCACCCTGACGTGAGTAAAGAACCCGATGCCGAAGCACGCTTTAAAGAAATTGCGGAGGCTTGGGCGGTACTTGGTGACAAAGAAAAGCGTGCAGAATACGATGAAATGTGGGAACACAGAAATGACCCCTATTTTAACCAAGCTAACCAAGGCCAACAAAGCCGCACCTATTCCCAGCAAGGGTTTGATGAAGGCGGCTTTGATGACATTTTTTCATCGATGTTTTCCCAACGTGCACGGGGTGGCACAAGGCAGGCTCGCAGCCATCGCGGGCAGGATTTAGAGGTTGAACTGGCTGTTTTCCTTGAAGAAACCCAAGAACCCCATAAACGTACCATTAGCTATAACTTACCCGTCTATAACGCTTTTGGTTTTATCGAAAACGAAGTCCCTAAAACACTTAACGTGACTATCCCGGCAGGGGTGATTGATGGGCAACGTATTCGCTTAAAAGGGCAAGGCACAGCGGGGGAAAATGGCGGTGAAAATGGCGATCTATGGATAACCATCCGCATTGCACCACATCCATTATTTGATATCAAAGGCCATGATTTAGAAGTGGTCGTGCCGCTTGCGCCATGGGAGGCAGCCCTCGGAACTAAAGTCACCATTCCAACATTAAAAGACCCGATTGTGATCACCGTTCCTGCTAATAGCCAAGCTGGCCAAAAATTACGCCTTAAAGGTAAAGGGCTGAAACATAAAGGTACAGCAGGGGATCTGTACGCGATTATAAAAATCGTGATGCCAAATAGCAGTAATGCAGAAGCGGATGCACTGTGGCGGAAATTGGCGGAGACTCAGCAGAGTTTTGACCCACGTAAAAATTGGGGAGGCAAATAATGGAACAGTTCACATCATTAACCGTTATTGATTTTTGCGTTCATACTGGTATTGCTGAAGATGAATTACAGGAAATCGTCGGCCTTGGGATAATTCAACCCATTGAAACGACTAATGAGTGGTTGTTTGATGACCAAGCGGTAGTCATTGTGAGAAGAGCCGTGCGTCTTTACCATGAATTAGAAATTGACTGGCCGGGCATCGCAATGGCGATGAGCCTATTGGACCAAAATGAAATGCTCCAACGCGAAAATGAGATGTTGCGTTTACAGTTAAAACGTTTTATTGGTTAGGTTTCTGATAATTTAATGACTATTGAGCTTTCTATATAGAGTCTGTTTCATTTTGGCCTTATGCATTGAATTAAAGTATAGGGCCAATTCATTCAATACCTATAAAAATTTAATTGTATTGTGAACGATATAAGAGGCTTTGATGTTAACTACTGATTGGCGACCTGAATGGGGGAATATTTATTCATGGGTTGCAATGGATAAAAACGGTTATTTAGCATTTATGCTGAATAATTGCTGGGGATGGTTACCCAAAGTGTATATCAGCATACCTAATATTAGTGAGTTATATGTTGATTTAAGTGAGTTTATATATTGTGAATCGGCTAAATATGAAAATAGCATACAGAAAAATGGTGATTTTTCAGTTGATCTATTTTCCTATTGGAAATACAAGCATTATTCCCAAGAAACTGTTTTTACCAGTTATAAAAATCGTTTAGATGAAGGTAATAAACTGACAGATGCTTATCTTGCAACACAAAAGGGAATATTTGTATTTGAAGGCATTGAAGGCTATAACCAAGGGGAAGACTTTCCTGTGGGCTATGAGGGTGAAACAAAAATGGGAGATTATTTTCGCCATTTAGTGCCAACGATTTATGCGACAATATCAGATATACCTATCCCTCTAAGGCAATACATTGTCGTTTCTGATACTTTAGATTTTACCAAAGATAGATTGTTAGATAATGATAAAATCAGCGAATATTTTACTCGAATGTATTCTATCTAAACCATTAGCAAAAAGCCCTTACCATCCAGTAAGGGCGCAATAACAACAACGAGATTTTTATTATTAATTAAATAGCCGCAGCTTCGGCAATGAGTTTGCCGAGCTCTTGCCAGTTTTCACTGTCGATAAGGTCATTCGGCACCATCCATGAACCGCCGCACACTAATACAGAAGGTAATGAGGTGTATTCTTTAATGTTTTTCACACCGATACCGCCAGTTGGCATAAATTTAACCGGGTAAACCGCGCTGAGAGCTTTGAGCATGGCAACTCCGCCAGAGGCTTCGGCTGGGAAGAATTTCAATGTGGTGAGATTAAATTCAAGGGCTTGTTCTACTAAACTTGGGTTATTCACACCAGGAATGATAATCACGTTCTTTTGTTGGCAATAAGCCACAATTTTCGGGTTAAAGCCCGGGCTGACGATAAAATCTACACCCGCTTCAATGGCTTGGTCAACTTGCGCTGTGGTTAATACCGTACCTGCGGCAATCAGTAGTTCAGGGTAGGCCGCGCGCATATTTTTAATCGCTTGTACCGCTGCAGGGGTGCGGAAGGTGACTTCTGCACATGGCAGGCCATTTTCCACTAAAGCTTTTGCCAATGGTGCACCATGCTCTGCATTATTAATGGTGATAACAGGAACAACATTGAGTTTCTTAATTCTTTCAAGTAATTGATTCATGGTTAAAGCCTCTTAACATTTTACTAAAGCAGTGGTTGGCATGGCCTCGGATGGAATAATCGCTCCCCGGTGTTGGATGACGGTTCCAGCCAGTAAATGACCTGTTTTTGCTGCTTCACATGGGCTGCCACCGACGATGCGACAAGCAAGGTAGCCGGCACTAAAGGAATCCCCTGCGGCAGTGGTATCAACAACATGGCTTATTTTATTCGCAGGGACTTCAATACGTTCGTTATCAATAACGACGAAGCAAGCCTCAGCACCGCGCTTGATCACTATTTCGTTCACGCCATATTGTTGGGTACGTGCAATTGCATCATTTTCATGAATGTCACCATAAAGCAACTGTTCGTCATCAAAGGTCAAAAAAGCGATGTCGGTTAAAGTGAGAGTTTGCTGATAAGCTTGTTGAGCGGCTTGTTTTGAAGGCCAAAGCGCAGGGCGATAGTTATTATCGAAGACAATTTTAGCGCCGTGTTGTTTAGCATGCTGTAACATTTCAAATAACAACTGACGTGAGGCGTCAGGTAAAATGGCTAAGGTAATGCCACTTAAGTAGATAAATTGTTGTGAATTAAGTACTTGCTGTGTGTGGGCTTTGCTATTGCTATCAAGACTGACGGCATCAAGCCAAAATTTTGCCGCGGCATTATCTCGCCAATAGAAAAAGCGACGTTCGCCATCAGCGGAGGTTTCGATTAAATACATCCCAGGCAAATGTTTGTCCGAAATGAAGACTTCTTCAGTATTGATGCCTTCTTGTTGCCAACTGCTTAGCATTTGCTGGCTGAATGGGTCTTTACCTAAACCGGTGATGTAACGGGTTGTCACGCCATGGTCTTTTGTTAAACGAGACAGGTATAGTGCGGTATTGAGTGTATCCCCACCAAACGTTTGTTTATAAAGTTCACCCGATTTTTGCAACTCAACCATGCATTCGCCAATAACGGCAACTTGCGGATGTGTATTCATTTTCACCACCTGCGCGATTACGACTTAGTAAACTATTGCTGACTTAATGATGCTATTAAAACCCATTTCAAATAGAACTTCAATTAAAATGAAACGCCGTTTTAAAAATATTAAATCACCGTTCTTGTTTTTATCATGATAGCCACTTATGCTATCCGCTAGGGTGTAATGTCGATATCAATTTATAGGATGATGGGATTATAGGATGATAGGAAAATAATGGATAAAACGACTCAAACGGATGCTGTTTCAGCAGTGGTTAAGGTATTTAGCATTCTTAGCGCCCTTGGTGAGCAAAAAGAGATTGGTGTGTCTGAGCTTTCACAGCGTTTATTGATGTCAAAAGCCACGACATTTCGTTTTCTGCAAACGATGAAACAGCTAGGCTATGTGGATCAAGAAGGTGAAGCGGATAAGTATTCACTGACCTTAAAACTCTTCGAATTAGGGGCAAAATCCCTCGAGTATGTGGATTTAATTGAAATTGCAGATACAGAAATGCGTCGTATTGGCCAATTGACCCATGAAGCGGTGCATTTGGGCGCTTTAGATGAAGATGCCATTATTTATATCCATAAAATCGACTCAAGTTATAATTTACGCATGTATTCACGGGTTGGGCGTCGTAACCCATTGTATTGCACCGCAATCGGTAAGATTTTACTCGCTTGGCAAGATGAAGGATCCATTCGTTTAGCATTGAAAAACGAAACTTTTAGCCAAAAAACGGCAACAACGATTTTAACGTTAGAAGACCTGCTGGTGGAATTAGCCACAGTTCGTGAATGCCATTATGCGCAAGACAGAGAAGAGCAAGAGCTAGGCCTGCGCTGTATTGCTGTGCCAGTGTATGACCGGTTAGGCCATGTGGTTGCAGGGTTATCGATTTCGTTCCCAACGATTCGTTTTGATGAGCAGCGTATTGGTGACTACGTCCAATTACTGAAAACAGCGGGGCGTAATATTTCAGAGAAAATGGGCTATCACCAATATCCATTATAGGGGTGATATAACAGGATTAAGCCAGTTTTAATGATGTATCAATCAATTGATTTAATAACCCATGTAAATTATTTATTTGAATATTAAGGTGTTATAAATTTCACTTATTATTATCCAACACCATGTGTTGCTGCTGACATATAATATTTACTTATGAACACAGCAGGAAATAGATATGTTTAAAAAGGTTATTGTTGTTATTTTTCTTTGTTTCACTTCTTATGGCTTTGCCAGCGACTTTACATTTAAAGAAAAGTCACCCGCTGATCGCGAGTTTAGTCAAGACTACCAAGGAATTAAAAAATTACAGACACAACAAAAGTTTGTCTTTGATCCCAAAAAGAAACTTCCACAAGAAGAACAAAGTTATCAAGCTTTGTTAGAACAGCGAAATGCAGATGAAAATGCGTTTTCAAAACATTTTAATGTGTGTGATGTTAACCCGACGGGAGCAGGGTGCCCTAATTCAATGGCTTGGATGAATGACCGCCAGCAAATGAAAAAAATGCTAGAGCAAGCGGGCCGCCCATATTGATGCGTTGTTCATCTGTTGACTCTAAGGGAGCATCGCCCCCTTAGAGTTCAAACTAGACAGATTCAGGGAATGTTAAGGTTGCACCGGGGGCTTCACGGCTTAAATGAATGAAATTCATATGTTTTTCATATTGGTCTAGAATATCGCTAATCACTTGTTCTTTGGTGTAATCCATTAAATCATTCCCTTGTGAGCCTTCCCATAAGAAGGTTTCTAAGCGGTAATAATGGGATTTCCCTGAACGTGCGCGATAGGTAAAACCGGGAACTGAATAGCGCTGTGGCCACACTTGGTAAATAAAGCTTTGTTCTTCACCTAGGTCGACTGTTAATTCTAAATGGTCTAATCGCTCATCAGCAATGGGTGGCAAGGTGTTAAATTCCACTTTTGCTCCCCTTAAACTGAGCTCTTTCGCCACTTCTTGCATGGCAGGAATGCAGACCAAATCAAGCATCCGCTGGGTATAAGTCGTTCCCGGGAAATTCATCACTCGTCCCAAACGCTGTTTCCAATTCAGTGTTCCGTTGCCATATAGTGGTGCAGGGGCATTGGTATTTAGCGAACTAACGCGTCTAAAGTCCTCAACTTTTAATGACTTATATAGCCCAGCCATAATAAAGAAGATAACAAAACTAAAGGGCAAGCCCATGATCACCGTCGTATTTTGTAACGCAGCGACGCCATCCGTCATTAACATCCCTAAGGTAAGTAAGCCAATTGCGACAGACCAGAAAATTCGCAACCAATTAGGGGCGTCATTGTTAATATCACTGAGTTTTGAGGTGAAATTGCCTAATACTAATGAGCCGGAGTCAGCAGAGGTGACATAGAACAACAGCCCAGTAATGGTTGCAACAGAAGCGGTTAGGCCAAAGCCGGGGTAAAGTTCAAGTAGTGAATAGAAGCCTTTTTCGGGGGCGTCGAGGACGGTTTTTGCAAGTTCACTATTGCCGTGAATGATTTCATACAATGCACTATTACCAAAAATAGATAGCCATAATAGTGTGAAAACAAATGGAATAATTAATGTGCCAATCACAAATTGTCGAATAGTCCGGCCGCGAGAAATACGAGCAAGGAATAACCCAACAAATGGTGACCATGCTACCCACCATGCCCAGAAAAACAGCGTCCAGCTATTCATCCAATCCGTTGGGCGGTCAAAGGCAAAGCTATTGAGGGTCATACCCATAAAGCGGTTGATATAGTCCCCCACATTCAGCACTAAGGCATTGAGTAAGAACTCAGTATCGCCGACAAATAAGATAAATAAAATCAAACCAAATGCTAACAGCACATTGAGCTCGGATAACACCCGAATGCCTTTATTTACCCCTGATGTGGCGGAGATCACGGCCATAATCACCGATAGCAGGATCAACCCACTTTGCACGGGGAGCCCTTGAGGTAAGTCGAATAATACTTTGAGGCCATAATTCAGCTGAACAACCCCAATCCCCAACGTTGTTGCGATACCAAAAATCGTCCCTAATACCGCAGCAATATCCACAGTATGGCCAATTGGGCCGTCAATTCGTTTACCAAATATTGGATAAAGTGCGGAGCGAATGGTCAGCGGCAAGTTATAACGATAACTGAAATAACCCAGTGCAATTCCCATTAAGGCATACATAGACCAGCCCGTTAGGCCATAGTGGAACAGTGTCCACACCATCGCCTGACGAGCTGCTTCTAAGGTTTCGCCTTCGCCTGTTGGCGGCAGCATATATTGGGTGACCGGCTCAGCGACGGAGAAAAACATTAAATCGATACCAATTCCTGCGGCGAATAGCATCGCAGACCAACTGAGTACGCTAAATTCAGGTTTAGATTGTTCAGGGCCGAGTTTGATATTACCAAAGCGTGAGGTAGCAACGAAAATGACAAAAACAATATAAAGCGTTGCTGCTAGCAGGTAATACCAACCAAAGGTTTTAGATACCCAGCCAAGGGCGGCAACGATCCACTGATTTGCTGTTTCGGTCATCAAGATGGTGAAAAAAGAAAACGCCAGAATAAGACCGGCGGAAGTAAAAAAAACCACAGAATTCAGTTTATCCTTCTGCTTATTTTTTGGACTATTTTGAGTTGTCATTGGACATTCCACATTTTTATTTATTTAACAGGTTAAAATTACTTTCTAAGCTAACTAATTGATTTATTAGCCAAGATTTGGTTTTTGTTATCTTCTCTCTTATGTTAATTGTGAATGAATTGTTGTAAACAATAGTTAATATTGATTGAACATTCAATCAAAAAAACGTTTAATACAAGGGATCAATGTATTTTTTAGGTTCAAATACCATGCCGAAGATAGGAATGCAGTCGATACGTAAACAACAGTTAATTCAAGCCACATTGGCTGTGATTAATGAAGTTGGAATGCAGGAAGCTAGTTTTGTGTTAATTGCCCGTAAAGCCGGGGTTTCTACAGGGATCATTAGCCATTATTTCCGTGATAAAAATGGCTTGCTTGAAGCCACTATGCGCCATATTCAATACCAACTAGGGTTTGCGGTTGCAATACGTTTACGGATGTTGACCGGAGCGGAGCCAAAACTACGAATTCAGGCAATTGTTGAGGGCAACTTCGACCCAACGCAAACCAGTGAGGCCGCGATGAAAACGTGGCTAGCCTTTTGGGCTAGTAGTATGCATCAACCGAATTTAAACCGTTTACAGCAGGTTAATGACCGACGCTTGTATTCAAACTTAAGCTATGAGTTTGGGCGGGTGTTAAACAAGGCAGATGCGCGGATGGCAGCGAAGGGGCTGGCGGCTTTAATTGATGGCCTATGGCTACGTAGTGCTTTGAGTAATGAACAATTCCCTGTTAAGGATGCACTCAAAATCACTAACGAATATATCGATATGCAACTACAACGTGCTGAGGTTTTAGAAACCTAATAACCAATTCAGAGGAGATAATATGCAACATCCACCGATACATAAGCTTTATATTCATGGTGGTTATGTCGACAGTTCACAACCTGAATGCGGGCAATTTCCTGCAATCAACCCTGCAAATGGCGAAACTATCGCAAATCTGCAATCTGCGACCCTTGAAGATATCCAATGGGCGGTAGAAAGCGCCAAACAAGGTCAGAAAGTTTGGGCGGCAATGACCGCGATGGAACGCTCACGTATTTTACGCCGTGCGGTGGATATTTTACGGGAACGTAACGACGAATTGGCTTATCTCGAAACTCTTGATACGGGCAAACCGCTTTCTGAAACTCGTTATGTGGATATCGTCACAGGGGCAGATGTCCTTGAATACTATGCAGGTTTAATCCCTATGCTGGAAGGGCAGCAGATCCCTCTGCGTGACAGCGCATTTGCTTATACCCGCCGTGAACCGCTGGGTGTTGTGGCAGGGATTGGCGCATGGAATTACCCTATCCAAATTGCGCTATGGAAATCAGCACCTGCTCTGGCTGCGGGTAATGCCATGGTGTTCAAACCCAGTGAAGTCACGTCGTTAACCGCATTAAAGTTAGCTGAAATTTATACTGAAGCGGGTGTGCCAGCCGGGGTGTTTAACGTGGTGACAGGCCAAGGCGGTGAAGTGGGGCAATGGTTAACGGAGCACCCTGATATTGCCAAAGTTTCATTCACTGGGGGGATCGCAACGGGTAAAAAAGTGATGGCGAATGCGTCAGCCTCTTCTTTAAAAGAGGTGACGATGGAACTAGGCGGTAAATCACCGCTAATTATTTTTGATGATGCAGATTTAGATAAAGCTGCAGATATCGCCATGATGGCAAATTTTTATAGTTCCGGCCAAGTGTGTACCAATGGAACACGGGTTTTTGTGCCGAAATCACTCAAATCACAGTTTGAAGACAAGATCACTGAACGTGTGGCGCGCATTAAAATAGGTTCCCCCATTGACGATAATACTAACTTTGGGCCATTAGTCAGTTTTGCTCATATGGAAAATGTGTTGCGTTATATTGCGTTAGGCAAACAGCAAGGTGCGAAATTATTGTGCGGAGGTGAACGCTTGATGGATGGCGATTTCGCTCAGGGAGCGTATGTTGCACCAACGGTATTTACTGATTGCAATGATGAAATGCAAATCACGCAGGAAGAAATTTTTGGTCCTGTCATGAGTATTTTAAGTTATCAATCGGAAGATGAAGTGATTGCCCGTGCAAACAACAGCGTATATGGGCTTGCTGCAGGGGTTGTGACACAGGATCTAACGCGTGCGCATCGTGTTATCCATCAATTAGAAGCTGGGATTTGCTGGATCAATACATGGGGTGAATCACCCGCTCAAATGCCAGTAGGGGGATATAAGCATTCCGGTGTTGGCCGTGAAAATGGCGTAATGACATTGCAAAATTATACACAAGTGAAATCCATTCAAGTGGAATTGGGGGAATTTGCATCCGTTTTTTAATCACATCATTTTAATTTGACTGAAACAGAGGAGATAACAATGGTCTATGACTATATTATTATCGGTGCTGGTTCAGCCGGTAACGTTCTTGCTACCCGCCTGACAGAAGATCCAGATGTTACTGTGCTGCTCCTTGAAGCAGGAGGACCGGACTACCGGTTCGACTTTCGCACACAAATGCCAGCGGCATTAGCCTACCCGTTACAGGGGCGACGTTATAATTGGGCTTATGAAACTGATCCTGAACCGCATATGAATAACCGACGAATGGAGTGTGGTAGAGGGAAGGGGCTCGGGGGCTCATCATTAATTAATGGGATGTGTTATATCCGAGGGAATGCCCTAGACTTTGACGGCTGGGCTGAAGCACCTGGCTTAGAAGACTGGCGTTATCTCGATTGCTTACCTTATTTTAGAAAAGCAGAAACGCGTGATATTGGCCCTAATGATTACCATGGTGGAGATGGCCCAGTCAGTGTGACAACACCGAAGAATGGCAATAATGTGCTATTTCATGCGATGGTGGAAGCCGGTGTACAAGCAGGGTATCCACAAACAGATGATTTAAATGGGATCCAACAAGAGGGTTTTGGCCCGATGGATCGCACAGTCACTCCTCAAGGGCGACGAGCAAGTACAGCAAGAGGGTATTTGGACCAAGCGAAAAAACGCCACAATTTAACTATTCTTACGCATGCCACTACGGATACCATTGAGTTTGAAGGGAAAAAAGCGGTTGGTGTTAAATATTATCAAGGTAATAGCACTACGCCTACGGTAGTGAAGGCGCGCAAAGAGGTTCTTTTATGTGCAGGCGCGATCGCATCTCCACAAATTTTACAGCGTTCTGGTGTTGGGCCTGCGGATGTTTTGGCTGAGTTCAATATTCCAGCTGTGCACGTTTTACCTGGTGTAGGGCAAAACTTGCAAGATCACCTTGAAATGTATTTGCAATATGAATGCAAACAACCAGTTTCACTATATCCAGCCTTAAAATGGATAAATCAACCCAAAATAGGCGCTGAATGGCTATTTAAAGGGACAGGAATTGGCGCAAGCAACCAATTTGAAGCAGGCGGGTTTATCCGTACCAGTGAAAAATTCGCTTGGCCAAATATTCAATTTCACTTTTTGCCTGTGGCGATTAACTATAACGGTAGTAATGCCGTTAATCAGCATGGTTTTCAAGCCCATGTAGGTTCAATGCGTTCGCCGAGCCGAGGGCGAGTTCGTTTGAAATCTTTAGACCCAAGGCAGCATCCGAGTATTTTATTTAATTACATGTCATCGGAGCAGGATTGGGAAGAGTTTCGTGCTGCTATTCGTATTACCCGTGAAATTATGGCTCAGCCAGCACTTGACCCATATCGTGGGGAAGAAATCAGCCCCGGTAAACAGATTAGTACTGATGAAGAGCTAGATACATTTGTCCGCGAGAGAGCAGAAACCGCTTTTCACCCCTGTGGAACTTGTAAAATGGGGCACGATGATATGGCGGTAGTGGATGGTGCAGGGCGAGTTCATGGTATTGAAAATTTACGAGTTATCGACGCATCAATTATGCCGTTGATTATTACGGGGAATTTAAATGCAACGACTATCATGATCGCGGAGAAAATCGCCGATAAAATTCGAAATCGGTCTCCGTTGCCCACAAGCGATGCAGATTATTATGTTGCAGGTGGTAGGCCAGTGAGAAATCAGCCCTTAAGGGGCTAGTTTTTCCACGAAGATTTCACGTACAAAGCGATTGATATTTATATCAGTCGCTTTTTTAGCTAGACAGAATATGTGTTAGCTAATTTTTAGACAAAAAAAACCTCCAAATATTAAGGAGGGAAAATAAATATAAAGCGAGCTTATTTATATAGCATTAATTTACGGTAAACCATAGCCGACCAGTTGAATTTATTTATACAAAATGATTCTAGCTCACAATTTATAACGTTATAGTTATTAAATTCAGATTAATACCTATTATTTAACGGAGCTAATCAGCCATTGTAGATAATTATCTTCAATTTGGCTTGGGTCTAAGCGAATGAGTTCTGGAGTTTTATATGGGTGTACTTCTTTTATTGCATTAAACAAATTGAGTTGATTCCCTTGGGTTGTTTTGATCAAGAGTAAGATCTCCTTATCTTGCGTGATATTACCATGCCATAGATAAACAGATGTTATTTCAGGGAGTAAAGAAACACATGCAGCTAAACGATTGGCTAGTAAATGTTGGGTAATTTTAATTGCACTTTCATGGCTATTAGTCGTGCATAACACAATACATGGGCGTTGAGCATTTGTGGAGTAAATTTGTTCAGTGGACATTTCATTTCCTTCTTAGTCATATTTGGATGTGTTTTATTGCTCATATTTATAGATTAGGAATAAAAATTGTATTGGGAAAAAGCATAATCACTATAAGTGTTTTTTAGCATGATCAGATTAGATAATAACTAATGATAATTAAGTAGAAGGTATTGCTTCAATAGTGGGTTGCTCGTTTTTTAAGCAAAAATTACCATTGTTATAATTTTTTATATATTCAATATAATTTAGAATATTTCTTGGTTTTATTTTATTAATTCGATTCAGCAAGCATAAATTGAGGGTAAACTATAAAAATAATTGAAATTTTAGTATATTAAGAAACAAATTAGATTATGTGATAAATGTGAGTGTATGTGTTGCTAGCTTAGTAATAGAACAAATAATAAGCCCAGTTTTATTTTTACCCTTATTAATATAAGTGTAGGCTTACCTTTTTGTGCGAAAAATATGAAAGGTTAATCACTGAAATAATATATTACGTTTAGTTACAAAATAAATTACATTTTTTTATAAAAGAATCTACGTACTGATAAATATCAAGGTTTTTGAGCTATATATTGTTAATCTAAAGATAAAATTAGAATATATAACTGAAATTACTCTGTATTTCCATCTTTAAACGTGTATGGATGAACCCTATGAATAAGCTGACACCTTTAAAACCTGTTCCAACGTTAATCGCAGTTGCAATAACATTAATTATTTGGTTTTTAATTCCTGTTCCTGAAGGTGTTAATCCAAATGCGTGGCATCTTTTAGCATTATTTGTAGGCACAATCGCTGCGATTATTGGTAAGGCTTTACCAATAGGTGGTGTTTCTATTGTCGCTATCTCATTAGTTGCAGTTACCGGGGTGACTAATCCTGAATCAACTAAAGGGGCAATTGCGGATGCATTAAGTGGTTTTTCTAATGACTTAATTTGGTTAATTGGTATTTCTATCATGGTTTCCATGAGCTTGAACAAAACAGGTTTAGGGGCAAGGATAGGTTATTATGTCATTTCTTTATTTGGTAAAAAAACATTGGGTATTGCTTATTCATTGGCAATAGCAGAAACAATATTGGCTCCTGTGACACCAAGTAATACTGCACGAGGTGGGGGAATTATTCACCCAATTATGCGTTCTATCGCTGATAGTTTCGGGTCTAAGGCAGATGATGGTACTGCTGGGAAAATCGGTCGTTACTTGGCTTTGGTCAATTACAATATTAACCCGATTACGTCTGCAATGTTTATTACGGCAACAGCCCCCAACCCACTGATAGTCAGCCTGATTGTAAGTGAATTAGGGCAAAAAGGGGAGCTAACTTGGGGAATGTGGGCTATTGCAGCATTTGTGCCTGCCATTATCTCCTTGATTTTAATGCCTCTGGTCATTTATTTGATGTACAAGCCTGAAATCACCTCTACGCCGGATGCGCCTAATTTTGCCAAAGAACGTTTACAGCAATTAGGGCCAGTTTCATTACCTGAAAAATTAACATTAGCTGTTTTTGGGTTGTTATTACTGATGTGGGCAGGTGTACCTGCAATGATTTTTGGACCTGCATACAGTGTGAATGCAACAACAGCAGCATTTATTGGCTTAAGTATTTTATTAGCAACAGGTGTCATCAATTGGGATGATGTCTTAAAAAATAAAGGGGCTTGGGATACGGTAGTTTGGTTCTCCGCTTTGGTGATGATGGCATCTTTCTTAGGAAAATTAGGCCTAATTAAATGGATGTCAGTTTCAGTCGAAGGTGCCATTGCGAGTATGGGAATTAGCTGGGTATGGGGGATGTTGATCCTTGTTCTTATCTATGTTTATTCCCACTATTTCTTTGCTAGTACAACCGCACATATTACCGCAATGTATGCTGCATTTTTAGCCGCGGGCTTATCTCTTGGTGCACCGCCAATGTTGTTAGCTTTAACGCTTGCTTTCTCATCATCATTAATGATGTCATTAACTCATTACGGAACAGGTACTGCACCCATTATCTTTGGTTCTGGCTATGCCACATTAGGCGAGTGGTGGAAAACCGGTTTTGTTATGAGTGTCGTTAACTTAGCCATCTGGTTCTTTATTGGTAGCGTTTGGTGGAAGTTCTTAGGTTACTGGTAATTAGCTAAATTAGAGATTGAAGATATTTAATAGAAATCGGGCTATCAGCTCGATTTCTTCTTTTAAAACCCCATGCTATAAATAAGTGGCTATTGTCACAACCAAACCACTAATTATCGAAATCAGCATCACTTTTCCCCAACTGAAGACTGACGACGATTGTAATGCGTGTTGCCATAACAAACTTATTTCATCCGCATGCGCATATTTTCTCTTATTGATCGCAATCTTAATTTTTTTGATTGTATCGTTATCTATCGGTAATGTTTTTTGAATAACCATGCTATGACCTTCCATTAAGTTGAAGATGCAACTTCAATCAGTAAGACTGGTACTTGTTTGCCTACCTTGATTATCTCAGGTCATGTAAAAAGAAAAATTGATGAACTTGTATGCAAACTTCCTCATTTATCGTATTTGAAATGAGACTTAATCTATTTAATAAGAAAAAAGGCGGCTTGGAAGTAAACTTATCGTTATTAAGAGGAAATGGCTCTTAATTTAAGGTCATATTTATCATTTTTTACGAAACATTATTATTTGGAGCGGTTGGAGATAAAGGCCATAAATGTGATTGGTTTAGATGAAAAAGCCAGTATGATGTAGCAGAGAGTCTTTTTAATTTATCCAGAGGAACACATGTATTCGCAAAGAAAGGCAGAATTTTTCTTGGTGCTTACCACGATAATTGCAGCTTGGGGATGGGTATTTTCCCGAGAAGCAGTGCAGGGAATGCCAATATTTGCCTTCCTAGGTAGCCGTTTTTTATTCGCGGCCATCATTTTAGCCCCTTTTTGTCGGGGGAAAAAAAATAGAATAGCGGTGAAGCAATTACCCAAAATATTAATGACAGGCGGTTGGATGTCATTAAATATGGTGCTTTGGATCCACGCAGTTGCGATAACAGACTCAATTGGCGAAGGGGCTTTTATCATGAGCCTGGCGATGTTGTTTGTTCCCTTAGTCGCATGGGTGATTTTAAAAAATAAACCTGTACGTTATTTCTGGGAGGCACTTCCTGTCGCTGTATTAGGGCTGGCATGTTTAACACTATTCAAGGCTCAGCTTGAGTTTAAAGCAAGCCAACTTTGGTTTCTTGGCGCCGCAATTGTTCAGGCTATCTATTTTTGTTATACCAGTTTATATACTCGAACAATTCCTCTTTTACCGTTAACGACCATTCAACTTGCCTGTACTGGAATTACAGGACTAGTTTTGTCACTTTTTTTAGAAGAGTGGCCAAGTAGCATCACGATACCCACTATGATGTGGTTTATTGCTAGTGTGGTGATAGCAACGAGTTTACGGTTTGTATTACAGCTTATCGGCCAAAAAAATACCACCGCAGGAAATGCCGCAATTATTATGATCCTTGAACCTGTTATGACCGTATTTGTAGCGGCTATTTGGTATAGTGAAAGAATGCCTTTTATCCAAATTGTTGGCTGTGTGCTAATTTTATCATCATTATTCTATTATCGATGGCGTTGTTCTAATTCATTACCTAAGTGAAATACAGATAATAAAAGATGGGGCAATACAGATTTTTTATAAGAAAACAGCTATGATTAATATGAATAGTCAGTGATAGGGATATTAATCTTAATAAGAACGTCTTATTTGGTGAATTAAGATTAATGGTATTGAAAACATAAACGAGATATCCAAAATAGCGTGAACTAGGAATAATAGGGGTTTATTATTATCATCTTAGTTAAAGCTAAATAGGAAATGGGCATAAAATGAAAAAATTAGCATTAATATTAGGTATGGCGGGAGCGATGGCTGTGCTGTCTGCATGTTCTGATGAAAAATCAGAAATTGCTGAATACAAAGAAAATTTTGTAAATACTTGTGTGGTTGCATCTGGTAATCCTCAAGGTGAAACGGCAAAAGCAGTGACTGCAATTTGTGGTTGCGCCTACGACAAAACAATTGAAAAATATGGTTTGGCCGAGTTTAAACGTATGGATGCGGAGCTAGAAAAATCAGGTACTGCAGAACCTGAATTCCAAAAAACGATGATTGAATTTGTGCAACAGTGTTCGACTAACGCGCGTTAATTATTTATTACTCGCAGCTATTATCAATTAGCAATAGCTGCGAGTTTATTACCTTACTTAAATAAGTGCTTAAATTGATGTGGGGCACAGCGCCGGTATTGTGGCGCAACGTCTATTTGTTCATTCAATTCACTCGCTGCTCGCCAAGGCCATCGTGGCTCAAATAAAATCCCCCTACCAATAGCGACAAAATCAGCTTGATGGGTTGCAACAATGGCTTCTGCTTGTAAAGGTTCGATAATAAGGCCTACCGCAATAACAGGCATCATGGTGTTTTCATGAATAGCTTGGGCTAAAGGGACTTGATAATTTGGACTTAATGGTATCTGTTGTTCAGTTGATAAGCCACCTGACGAAACGTGGACATAATCACAACCCAAATCCTCTAATAATTCTGTTAGCTCAATTGATTCTGGTACATTCCAACCCGATTCAAGCCAATCTGTTGCGGAGATCCGCACGCCAATTGCAACATTAGGGTTAATTATTTCTCTCATCTCATGAAAAATATTAGTAAGTAAGCGGGTACGCCCTTTAAAGCACCCACCATATTCATCTTGTCGTAAGTTTGATGCCGGTGATAAGAATTCATGCAGTAAATATCCGTGAGCAGCATGGATCTCAATAACGTCAAAACCGGCTTTTTCAGCACGAATTGCAGCGTCAATAAATTGCTGTTTGACCTGTAGAATTTCATCAATAGATAATGCATGTGGGATTGCATTCTCACCAAAAGCGATTGCTGATGGTGCAACGGTTTGCCAACCATTTGGTTGTGTAGGATGGATACTTTTACCCCCTAACCAAGGTAACTCGGTTGATGCTTTTCTACCTGCGTGGGCGATTTGTACCCCTAAACGCGCATCTGAAAAATGTCTGATATCGCTGAGCATTTTCTGCATGGCTACCATTTGTTCGTCATTCCATAAGCCTAAGTCTTTGTGGGTAATACGTCCTTCAGGAACAACGGCACTGGCTTCTACAATCACTAAGGAGGCCCCTGACAAGGCAAGGTTCATATAGTGGGCGTTATGCCACGCTGTTGGCATGCCATTTTCTGCAGAATATTGACACATAGGGGGAACAATAATTCTATTTTTCAGCGAAACTTGGCCTATTGATGCAGGTGAAAAAAGGCGGCTCATTGGAACATTCCTTATTAGCAAACTTAAATTACTTTAATATTATACTTAGTCCTCTAAATTTTTTTTGTGAGATGGTGTGGTATTACGGGCTAAATTTTGTTTTTACAGCGGATCGGTGATAGAAAATCAAGTAAATTTTTGCATATTTGGCCAAAAGCATAAAAAGTATATTTCCCTAGCAACATGATGAAAAAAGAGGGAGAAAATATAAAAAAATAAGATAAAAAATAAAATATTATAATAGTTATTAATTTTTGATTGTTATAATTCTGTAACTTATAAATAAAATTAATATTCACCATTGTGGAGTGGCGTTAATGTCCTCTTATGGTTTTAATGGTTCTAATAGAGAATAAAGCTATTTTTTTATTTTAAATGATAATTTAAATAAGAATTAATGCATTGTTTGTGAAGCAAAATTATAAAATATTCCTTGCGGTTATATTAAATGGTTTATATAAGAAACATGCTTATTAAGCTAATGCGAGCCAAGCTGAATTTTGTGTTCACCTGAAAAATATAATTCTAAGAAGGAAGTTGATGTGCTGACAATTATTGGTATTTTAATCATTATATCGATAGTAACATTATTGATGATGGGGAAAGTTAGCCCAATTATCGCAATGTCTTGTATTCCCTTTATTGGTGCTTTATTTGCTGGTTACTCTGTTGCTGAAATTTCAGTATTCTTTGAAAGCGGAATTAATAAAGTTTCAAAAGTCGCAGCTATGTTTTTATTTGCGATTTTATTTTTTAGCTTAATGAAAGACCTGCATATTTTTGATCCGTTGATCCGTTTAATGGTTAAAATGACGCGTGGGAATATTATTGTTGTTTGTATTATGACAACGTTAATTGCAGGAGTTGTCCATTTAGATGGTTCAGGCGCAGCGACATTCTTAATTATCATTCCTGCACTATTACCTTTATACCGCCAATTGGGGATGAGTCCATACCTTATGTTGCTGCTGATGTGTGCCAGCATGGGGGTTATGAATATGGTGCCTTGGGGCGGGCCATTAGGCCGTGCTTCGGCTGTCACTGGAATTGATGCTTCGACCTTATGGCAACATTTGATCCCAGTACAACTCATTGGTATGGGGGGAGCAGTGGTATTTGCTATCTTGATGGGATTACGTGAGAAAAGACGTATTGCCGCAGCAAGTTTGAAAGGAACAACGCCATATGAAATGGATTCTTTGTTACCTGTCAGTGACGACACTGCAGATATAGCGGAAACGGTTCATAAGCCTAAAAAACCACTCATTAATGGTGGGTTAATTGTTGCTTCCGTTGTGTGTTTAGCATTTGGTTTATTATCTGCACCTTATGTTTTTATGATTGCCCTTTCCATTGCCTTGATGGTTAACTTCCCTAACCCTAGAGACCAAATGAAAGTTTTGGCAGCCCATGCTCCGCAAGCATTGGGAATGGTTGCCATTATCTTAGCGGCGGGAGCATTTTTAGGTATTTTATCTGAAGGTGGCATGCTTGAGTCAATCGCAACAGACTTAACCGCTATTTTACCAACAGAATGGGTTTCTAAAGTTCATATTTTTGTTGGTATTTTAGGTGTGCCAATGGATATTTTTACCAGTACCGATGCTTACTATTTTGCACTATTACCAATAATTCAACAAATTGCAGGCACAGTTGGTGTTGACCCATCTTCCGTTGTTTATGCCATGGCGATAGGTAACAATGCAGGAACCTTCGTGAGCCCGTTCTCTCCAGCAGCATGGTTAGCAATGGGATTAGCTGGAATTGATATGGGGCGCCACTTACGTTATTCGTTCGGTTGGATTTGGTTGTTTAGTTTCTTTTTATTAGCGGTTGGGGCGGTACTCGGCTTGTATTAATTTGCTCGTCGGCTTTAACGCCACAGCGTTGTTGGCTTCAAAAGTAAACCCTAGTCACATACTTGTGTATGCTCCTAGGGATTTACTTTTTTGCCGCCTAGCTGTGACATGAAATCCTTAGAGCAAATTGTCTATTCGAAAGACAAGTCTTTTTTATTCTACAAGCCAGAGGGTTATTTTCTTTTATCAATTATTGGGTTTATCAGACAGTTACTATGTCGAAAAGCGAATGCCTATGACATGATTTATTGGTTAATTATATCAATAAGGTTTGTTATGCGTAGGCCGCTTTCTTCTTATCATCCTATTCTCTATTGGCTGCGTGTCACTCAAAAACGTTTAGCTCGACGATTGCATTGGGCATTTTCCGCCAAGTATTATGCGAAATCAAAATCCAGTGAACGCCTTGAATATCGCTACAACAAGCACACGTCGAAGCTGATCCGAAAATTAGGTGAGTCAGACCTACGTTTACAATATAACAAAGTGACAAACTTACGTATTGCTGCAGAAGCGATGAATGGCATTACTATATATCCCGGTGAATATTTTTCTTTTTGTCGATTAGTAGGTAAACCCACAGCACGCAGAGGTTTTCTCGAAGGGATGGAATTATCATTCGGTGAAGCACGCTCAGGGATTGGCGGGGGAATTTGCCAACTGAGTAATTTAATTCATTGGATGGTTTTACATTCTCCATTGCAAGTAATTGAGCGTGCTAATCATAGTTTTGACCCATTTCCAGATGAAGGGCGGGTATTGCCTTTTGGTTCTGGAGCAGCAATTTTTTATAATTATATCGATTTGGTTTTTTATAATCCGACGCAAAGTGCTTTTCAATTGGTATTTAATATTGCAGAACATCAACTCGAAGGGGAGTTATTGAGCTGCACTCCTCGTGAGCACAAGTACCATATTTATGAGAGAAACCATAAGTTTACTCGAGAAAATGGGGTCATATACCGCCATAACGAAATTTGGCAAAAAGTGACAACAAAAGGACAGGAACCTATCACTCTGCAGGATAATTGTTTGTATCGGAATAAAGTAGTAGTGAAATATTCCCTAGATGAACGTCATATAGTGGTTGAATGACAGTGTTGATAATAAGATTAGGAATAAATTGATAGCCTTTTTCTTGACAAATAGACTAAAATTCAATTGTTTTCCTGCAATTTCGCTAATTTTAACCATTAGCCAAGTAAAAATGAGGCCGTCACTCGGAATAGATATGTAATACCTACACTTGATTTCTCAACAATTAAAGACGCAAATCTAGCAAAAAGATTTGTGGTTATTTCTATTTCTTTAGAGAAAGCATGATGAATATGCAATCAAGAAAGTATGGTAGAACGTATCACTATCCGTTCTCCCTAGGTACGACGAGTGATGATCGCATCAATAGCGATTGGTGGTCGCACATCCAAAATATAGACAAACTGGTTCATACAGAAAAACTGGATGGTGAAAATAATTGTTTAAACCGTCACGGGGTTTTTGCACGCTCTCATGGAGCGCCAACCCAATCAGCATGGAGCCAGCAAATTCGCCAACGTTGGCAGCTGATTAAAGATGATTTAGAGGATATTGAACTATTCGGTGAGAACCTTTACGCAATACATTCCATTGAATATCAACATATTGAAGATTACTTCTATGTGTTTGCGGTGAGGCAGGGGGAGTATTGGCTCAGTTGGGAAGAGGTGCAATTCTATGCGGCTCTATTTGATTTCCCAACCGTCCCTCAATTAGATTTATCACTCAGTAAACACATGAGCAAGCAAGAATATGCAAGTTCATTAATTACTGCAGCATCATTAGATAGCCAATTTATTGCGCGTGATACTCACACGGGTAAATCTTGTAGCATGGAAGGTATTGTGAGCCGCGATAGCCAAGGTTTTCATGTGGATGATTTTATGGCGCATGTTTTCAAATATGTGCGTAAAAACCATGTTAAAACGGATATCCACTGGAAGCGGCATTGGCAGAGAGCCAAGCTGGCCTTTGAATTACAAGGAGAACAACCATGAGTTGGCAATTAACCCAATGTCGTGATTGGACACAGCTTGAAAAACAGTTCGATTTTGTGCGTGATATGCAGTATGTGCCGCAAGACCGCTTGCACCATGCGGAAGGTAACGTGGCTATTCACACCCAAATGGTGTTAGCTGCTTTAGAAGGTTTGCCTGAATATCAACAGCTTCCTGAGCTTAAACAACAAATCGTTTGGGCTGCAGCCTTGCTGCATGACATCGAAAAACGCAGTACGACAAAAGAAGATGAAGAGGGGCGGATCCATTCACCTGGACATGCCAAAAAAGGTGAGTTATCTGTACGAAATATATTATTTCGACAAATAGAAACTCCTTTTGCTATTCGCGAACAAATTGCGGCTTTAGTTCGATTCCATGGTTTACCGCTTTGGTTAATGGAAAAGCCAGATCCTGAACGCACGTTATTTGCCGCATCTTTACGGGTTGAAATGTCTTTATTGTGCATGTTAGCGAAAGCTGATGCGATAGGGCGTACGTGTGAAGATAAAGCAGAATTATTGGTCAGAATCGAGCTATTTGAGTTGTTCTGCCGTGAGCAGGGCTGCTGGAACAAACCTAAATCATTCGCGTCAGCGGCTGGGCGCTTCCAGTATTTTCATCATCAAAAAGGCACCACGGATTACCAGCCTTTTGAAGAGAATGGAAGCGAAGTGATTATGTTATGTGGTTTACCGGGGATGGGAAAAGACCATTTCATCAAACGGTTTTACCCACAAACGGCAGTAGTTTGTTTAGATGATATTCGCCGAGAACATAAAATCAACCCAGCAGATAAAAATGCACAAGGGTGGGTCGCTCAGCAAGCGAAAGAACAAGCGAAACAGTTATTACGCACGAAAACCCATTTTATTTGGAATGCGACGTCACTGAGTGCCTCATTACGGGGAACAATGATCAGTTTATTTGAACGCTATCAAGCAAAAATCCATTTAGTTTACTTGGAAGTACCATTTAAACAGTGGCGGCAACAAAATCAACAGCGTCAATATGCGGTACCGGAGCAAGTGATGGAAAAAATGGCCGGGAAGTTGGAATTGCCGACGCCAGATGAAGCTCATCAAGTTTCCTATTACATTGATGGCAATTTTGAACCGTTACTTGCAGAAAAATAAAATTCATCACCTGCCTCTAGATAAGAGGCAGGCTATTATTAGTTTTAAGGAACGTATACGTTGCCTTCAAACAGTTTTCTTGCCGTACGAACAATTGAAGCTTGAAGCCCTTCCGGTGAGTTGCCTTGCTGGCTTAATGATACCTCAAATTTACCACTTAAATGCTCAATGGAAATGTTGCTCATATCAACAGGCTGAATGTATTGCTGAGTAATACTGTCCGGGATCATAGTGCTTGTGGCAATGGCAATAGCACCCGTTACGGCAAGCGCACCATGGCATTTATGTGGCATAAAATAGCGGACATTAATTGTTCCACCGTGAATGGCAGGTGAAATCAATATGGGTTTAGGAATGACTTTTTTACTTACATCACCAAGCCCCATCATTGCACCCGCTTTTATACGAATAGCCTCTAGCTTTTGCATAAACTCGGTATCTGCTTCAAGTTGTTCCGCGGTTTCATAACCTGTTTTGTTAAGCTGAGGGGCATCAATTAATACCACTGGCGTCGCCATATCAATGCAGCTGACATCAATACCTTCAATAGTATCAATCGCATGGCCTGTAGGGAGCAATTTCCCTGTTTTTGTTCCACAAGCATTTAAAAATGTCAGTGCAACAGGCGCTGCATGGCCGGGTACGCTAGCAATTTCGGTATTACCATCATAAGTTACATGGCCATCAGGGGTTTGTACCCTAGAGTTGATGAAAGTATTCGTATTTACATTGCGGATCCTAACCGTGGTTGTTTCACCCGTGATGGGCACTAATCCTTTTTCAATAGCAAAAGAACCCACTGCACAAAGAATATTGCCGCAATTCGGTGCTGTATCAACAAGACGTTCAGTAATAGAAACCTGAGCAAATAGGTAATCAATATCGGCATCAGGGTGGGCGGAAGAGCTAATAATAGCGACTTTACTGGTTTGTGGGCTGCCTCCACCAATGCCATCAATTTGCAAAGCATGGCCAGAACCCATAATAGCGAGGATCAGTTCATCACGTTGTTGAATATCAGTGGGAAGGTCATCGGCTAATAGAAATACGCCTTTTGAGGTTCCGCCACGCATTAGTGTGCAAGGGATTTTTTTCATCTGTTTACCCGTCATATTTCGCGCTGTAGCTGTGTTGGCTACACTCAGCCCCCCAAGTCACATACTGATGTATGCTCCTTGGGATGTCTTTGTTTTGCCGCCTTGCTACAACGCGAACTATTTAGGGTAAACCCGTGAATACAATGAGGGTGAACCAACCCGTTAAGTATTACGCTGTAGCTGTGTTGGCTACACTCAGCCCCCCAAGTCACATACTGATGTATGCTCCTTGGGATGTCTTTGTTTTGCCGCCTTGCTACAACGTGAACTATTTAGGGTAAGCTGGGCTAATATTATTAGGTAAACCTAAGAAAGAATTAAGCTTGCTCCAATAAAATTCACGTTATAGCGCCAAGACTGCAAATAACTCTGGAACAGCGAGAAATTAATCATTTTGTTGTTAAATAGGGCACAATCATGATGGTGCCCGTCGTGTCGATTTATTGACTAAGAATTAAATTAATCCAGTACTGATTAAAATTTCCCACCAACCTAAACCGATAGTCATGTGAACGAATAAACTAATGAAGGCAACTAACCCACCAATGATCCACCAGGAACGGATATCGTTATAACCTGCACCGAATACGATAGGTGCTGCCGCGCCGCCATAGTGAGTAACGCTTCCGCCGTAGGCATTTGAGAACAATAATCCCAGTGCGAGCAACATCGGAGGAGCCCCAGCAACCATACCCACAGTGGCAAATACCGGAACCATGGCTGCAACGTAGGCACCACCAGAGGCGAATAAGTAGCGAATGGCAACACTGATGAACATGATGACAAAGAACGCTAGCATTGCTTGGTCACCGAAAGAAAGGTATTGGCTCATGGTATCTGCGAGCCACTTGAAGAAACCTGCTTTTGTGAGTACGCCTGACATACTGATAATACCACCGTACCAAATCAGGGTATTCCAGCCGCCTTTATTCTTCAGCACGTCATCCCAAGTTACAACACCGAGGATCAGAGTTAATGCCATAACCGCAATCGCGACGCTAGAAGCGCTGACCCCGATAAGATCAGAGAAAATCCAGCCGCACAGCGCGATAATGAAGACAATACCTAGCAATTTTTCACGCATAGTCATTGGGCCTAAATCTTCAAGGCCTTTGGCTGCGATCTCTTTATTGTTCACCTTTTTCAACTCAGGTGGATACAGTTTGTAGATCATTAATGGTGTCAAAATCAGCATAATTAAACCAGGTACAGAGGCTGCAAGCGCCCATCCGCCCCAACTTAAATGGATGCCCATAATGTCACTCATCATGGCAAGGGCGAGTGCATTCGGTGCCATTGCGGTTAAGAACATATAGCTGGTGGTTTTGGTCACCATATAGACGTTGACGAGGAGGTAGTGACCCGCTTTTCGTGGGCTTTTCTCTGGATCAGACCCTAAAGCAACGGCCACACTATTGATGATTGGGAAAACAATCCCTCCAGCACGTGCGGTATTAGATGGCGTCGCAGGCGCGATAATTAAATCAAGGATTGCGGTTACATAACCGAGCCCTAATGTTGTACCGCCTAACTTGCCAATCAAAATATAAGAAAGACGTTTACCTAAGCCAGTAATAACAAAGGCAGCACTCAGAGTAAATGCAGCAAATACAAGCCATGTCGTACCGGATGCATATCCGCTTAAAACTTCACTTGCTTTGACATCTTTAGTCCCTGTTACCCCAATAATTACCGCACTGGCAGCAATAGTGGCTAATAAAATAACAGGCTCTGAATAGGGTTTAAGTACCAATCCAACAATAGCGGCAAGGTAAAGACCAAATAGCAACCATGCAATATGTGGTAGCCCCGCAGGTGTTGGTATTAAAGCAATAATAATTGGAATGGCTATTAAGACTAATAGCTTCCATATTTTTTCTTTTTGCATAAGCCAATTTCCTTGATTAAATCAATATTAAATTTATTTAATATTAAATTGAATGAACTTTAATATTAGGAATTTGTTAAAATGACAATGTTTTTAATATGGCTGTATCTTGAATGAATATAATGAATCTTATTTTCATTACTCATTCATTCTAAGGTATATAATTTATTTAAATAATTAATTGGTTTTTATTTGGTTAATTTGTTTTTATTTTTTAAATTATTCCTGTGTTAATTGATATTAAAATAATTACTTCATGTTAATTAAAGACTGGCTGGGTAATCGGGCAAAAAACCAAGTCAAAATTAATAAATCCGCACTTCCTCCTGGACTCATGTTTAGTTGAATACATTCACTGTCGAATTGTTTAACCTTAACTAAGTCATCATGGGTATTAATACCAGTGACTAATAGCTGTTCTGCGCGTTGCTTTACCCATGTTAATCCGTTGACGCCACCACGATTAACAATATTTGTATCATCATTCAGGCTCATGAGTAGAATTAAGGTATCGAGTAGGGCGATATCGGCTAGTTTACCTTTAGCAAGTTGTTGCAAATAATAAGGAAGTGAATGTTTGATTACTAACGAATAACCGCCTTCCGCTTCACCTCTTGCGCCTGTTAACCCATGTTCCTGATATAAGCGGCGGCCTGCGGTAGGGTTTTCGGTTTTTTGTTTAAGTTCATTGGTAATTCCCTTACACATACTGGCAACCAATAAGCTCACACTTTCAGGTGAAACAAATTGTTGTTGTGCAATCAAACGGCCTATTGCGGTTAAAACTAAACCCAAGGAAAAAATACTGCCTTTATGGGTGTTAACCCCTTTAGTCGCGCGGAACATCGACTTCTCGCAATCTATGCCGATAGGACGAATGAGGGGTAATAGTTGATCGATAAGACAATTTTTATATTGAGCACCTGCCTGTAAAAATCGAGGAAA
Organism: Providencia sp. PROV076; assembly: GCF_028483405.1. Lineage (NCBI taxonomy): Bacteria > Pseudomonadati > Pseudomonadota > Gammaproteobacteria > Enterobacterales > Morganellaceae > Providencia > Providencia sp. PROV076. The sequence goes on from NZ_JAMPRR010000033.1 coordinate 62,188, forward strand.
ATGTACCGCGATGGCATTGGCACTTAAATGAAAGTCAGTGAGTGCCATATCTTTATGAGCGCCGGTATTGTGTTTATCAACTAACCCAGGTTTAGGTGTCAAATTCACTTCGGCTAACATCGCTTGCCATGCTAATTGGCTGTAATAGCGAGTTAATTTCTCATTTATATGGCTGAGCTGTTTAATAGGTTGCATTCGCTAGCTCCTCAATACGATTAAGTATCTCTACCAATGAATGTGTCCGTTGACGAGCACAAATTTTCGCTTCATTTTCACAAACTAAGCATTGCCTTGGTGGTAAATTTAACTGGGAGCGCGAATATTGCTGCCCATTCGCATCAAATACATCAAAATCCCATAATCGACCAACGGGGGACGACTCTTCTAGGTGAATTAACGCCTTTTTAATCTCGATAGCATCGCCATCAACAGCGACCAAACATTCCGGCCCAGTTTTTAGCGCCCACGATTGTTGTGATAAAAACACCCACTGCCCGCATGAAGCAATTTGTTTAAGCGCATTTAGGCCCTGATTAAACACATGTCTAACAAGAGAGTTGTCTTTGACAGCTCCTGGAAAAACGACAGTAAATGAAATCAAGGTTACCTGATGGAGACCAATCCATGCTTGTTGACGAGCCAGACGGGCATCTCGGCTATCCAACAGTTCAGGTAAAGAAATTTCAAATTGCTCTTGAGTATCAGGCAGTGGGCAAAACATAGTTTACTCCTTCACTTGATGTACAACATCAATGACTGAGCCATCACGATAACGCACAACAGCAACGACTTTATCTGTAAATTCAATTGGGTTAGGCGTTCCAGTGAGTAATTGTGCACGCTCTCTTAACCAGCTCATTGAAACGGTTTTGATGCCTTGGTTTTCAAGTTGTTGTTTTAATTCAGGGCGAGCAGGGTTAACGGTGATCCCATGGTCAGTGACCAAAATATCCACACTTGATCCCGGCGTTACGCAAGTGAGCACCTCGTCCACTAAAGTTGGAATGCGTCCACGCACTAGAGGGGCAACAATAATAGACAGTTTAGAGGCAACGGCAGTATCGCTATGGCCACCAGATGCACCACGAATAACACCATCAGAACCCGTTAATACATTGACATTAAAGCGTGTATCGATTTCTAACGCACTCAACACAACGACATCAAGCATATCAACAGATGCACCTTTTGAATCAAAACAAGCGTATTGATTTGCACTGATTTCAATGTGATTTGGGTTGCGAGCGAGCGACTCAGCCGCTGCTTTATCGAAGCTTTGAACGTCTAATAATTTGCGAATTAAGCCTTTTTCATGCAAGTCGACAATGGTTGATGTGATGCCACCTAAGGCAAATCCTGCAGTAATATTATGGCGTCTCATTTTATCTTCAAGGAAACGAGTAACGGCAAGAGAAGCACCACCCGTACCGGTTTGTAGTGAAAAACCCTCTTTGAAGTAGCCCGACTTTTCGATAACATCAGCAGCAGTACGAGCAATCAGAAGCTCACGAGGGTTTGACGTCATACGAGTCGCATCTGCCCCGATTTTATCCGCATCACCCACACGTTTAACTTTGACGATATAATCGACTTCATCCTGTTTAATACTGGATGGGTTGTGGGGGTAATCGAGTATTTCTTCCGTTAACATCACCACTTTTTTTGCAGTTTCTGCATCAATTTTGGCGTAACCTAAAGAACCACAGCAAGCCGTTCCGGTATATCCGTTTGCATTACCGTATTCATCACATGATGGTACGCCAATAAATGCCACATCAATAACGAGTTCACCGCTATGAATCAAATTAGCTCTTCCACCATGTGAATGAATTTGTACAGGTTCTTCTAATTCGCCGCGTGAAATGGCTTCAGCGAGTGGGCCTCGGATACCAGAGGTATAAATCTTACGAATAACGCCATGACGAATATGTTCAACAAGTGGTGAATGGCAAGCACTTAATGAACTGGATGCAAGTGTTAAGTTGCGAAAGCCCATCTCTGCAATAACTTGCATCACCATGTTGACGGTAAGATCTCCACCACGGAAGGCGTGATGGAAAGAAATTGTCATACCGTCTTTAAGGCCAGAACGACGAATAGCGACTTGCAAATCATCACACAATTTGCGATTTCTCGGTTTTTGCACCTGCTGCTGTACTTTACCGATATCTTTAAATTCACGTAGAACATCGTCAATATTTGGTTGTAAGTAGGCTGATACGCGAGCCTGGCGCTGAGTATTATTTGTCATTTTTATTGCCTCACTCTTCCCTAATTCCTGATAATGCTGCTCGTGATAACACGAGGCGAGCTCTGTCAATAACTGGGCCATCGACCATTTTTCCGTTCAATGAAACTACGCCTTTACCTTCAAGGGCTGCAGCATCAGCGGCTTCAACAACACGCTGTGCATGGTCGATTTCTTTTTGAGTTGGTGCATATAAATTATGAAGTAACTCAATTTGTCTTGGGTTAATTAATGATTTGCCATCAAAGCCGAGTTGTTTAATGTGAGCGGCTTCGCGTAGGAAACCTTCTTCATTATTCGCATCAGAATAAACGGTATCAAATGCTTGAATACCTGCTGAGCGAGCGGCTTGTAAAATGGCGCACCGAGCATAGAGGAGTTCTACGCCGTCTGGAGACCGCTCGGTGCGCAAATTGCGGACATAGTCCTCGGCACCTAATGCGATGCCTATAAGTCTTGGTGATGAATGAGCAATATTCACTGCTTGAGTGATGCCCATTGGTGATTCGATAGCCGCTAACAAACCGGTACTACCTTCTTCACGGCCACAACTTTTTTCTATACGTAAGATTTCACTTTCAATATCAATCACATCTTGCGCAGTATCTGTTTTAGGAAGACGGACGACTTTCGCACCACCGCGAACAACCGCTTCAAGGTCAGCAACACCAAAAGCGGAATCTAATGCATTGACCCGTACAATGGTTTCAATATCTTGATAAAGTGGATGTTGCAATGCATGGTAAACTAAGCGACGAGCGGTATCTTTTTCGCGTAAAGTGACTGAGTCCTCAAGGTCGAACATCAAAGCGTCGGCTTTATAAATAAAGGAATTGCTCAACATCGCTGCATTGGAACCGGGAACAAATAGCATACTTCTGCGTGTACGTGATTTTTGTTCTGGAGTCATTATTTATCCTCCCAAGGCAGGTAGTCGATATCACAGGCGCGAGCCAGTAAAGCTTCTAAACGGGCTTTAAGTACACATTCCAGAGCACCTTTATCATCTACAATGATTTGTGCCCCTTGAATATCATGTTGTTGGATAACGTCTTGTACGATTTTTGCGATAGCATCTCCAAACTGTTTTTCAACGCTACTGGTAATTTGTATTGAGACCTCTTGAGTGTCTTCTAGCGGTTCTATGCGAACCATGACATCACTTGATTCAAGTGTGCCAGCTACTGCTGCGTGCTTTATCTTCATATTTCACCTATGGCTAATTCAGAACTTTCGGTGTGGCTTTGAGCTGATGCGATTTGGTTGGCAACCATCTCTTGCAAATATTGATAGGTTGCCTCAGGCACAATCGGCTTAATTGCCGCAAGATCTTTTTTAGCGAGCAATCGTCTCACTTGTGAGGCAGAAACTGCCGTTCCATTGATGATTGTTCGCGGAAATTCAACGAGTTCTATAGGTGGAAAATTCATAGCATCGGTTTTTAACCAAAAGCGCATGTCTTGGTTATATTGGTTGGTGACTTGGCAAAAAGGTTCCGAGCCTACGAATCGATGGGTTATCCCCAGAGCAGGGGCGATATATTGGCGAAATATCTTAATGTCTATTTCGGTATAACAGTTATTAGCAACCGTTTTGTCTTTAATAAAGTAGCAAGGAAAAGTCGCCCGAGAAATAATATATTCGGAGCCTTTATGAATCGTGAGGTTTTCTATTCCTTTGGTTCCTGCTTCGATTAAATTTAATCTTACTTTATAAGGAAAACGCGATGTGTCTTCTTTGACAACAAATAGGTGTAGCCAATCACAGGCTTTCGCAGCTTGCTCTATTAAATAGCGGTGGCCTAGTGTGAAGGGATTGGCATTCATGACGATTGCACCAATCTTTTTTCCTTCTTTACGTTGTGCTTTTAAACTTTCGATATAACGCTTTAGATAACAACAACTGTTTTCCATCAACACCATAATATCAGGAACAGTGGCAATGGTATGAAAACCACATTGTTGAAATAGGTTTTCATTTTGAAATTTGGTATAAATAAATAAATGAGTTGTATTATTTTCGTAAGCAAGATTAACCAGTTCTGTTGCTAATTTTAATGCAAGGCCTTCACCTCGAGCTTCATCACTAATAGCAACGCACTTAATAACATTTTTGGCTAATCCTCCACACGCAATTAATTTTTCATTGCGAGAAATAGTAATGAAAACGTCAATGCTTGAATCAAGCTCTAAATCGTTTTCCTTTAAAAACTGAGTTATTTCAGCAAGTTTCCTGTTCTCATGACGTTTTACTTGGTTAAACGTTATGTTTTCGAACATAATAGTATCCTGCATCTCATTTAGAGATGTTTTTAAAATGTTGCTAATGTTAAAGTTAATTAAATAAATTCTCTTTTGCTTTTCTTATAATAATAAATAGATTTTCTTATTTAATTACCCTCTTTGATATTTATATTAAAGGTACTGTAGTTAATATATTTGACCTATTTCATGTTTCTCAAATGAGATTGTATTTGTTTAATGGTTTTAAAGTTTTTAATTACTTGATAAGTTTTTTATTGCTTGGTTTTAATGTGTTTAATTATTAATATGTGTATTATACCTTTGGCTTGAATCTGATTTATCGGTTATCCTATCATTATTGAGTTAACAAAATTTTTACTTTTCAGCCAGTAACGAGATATAACATGAAAAAAGAATATGCGCTCTCTTCATTGAAAAAAGTAAATTCAGTTTCATTTTCAGTACGAGTATTTTTTCTGTTATTGATAGTTTCTGTTTTTTTAACTCTCGGGTTGGGTAAATATTTTACGGATACAGCTGAAAATCGATTGATTGCGAACATTCAATCATTGGCGATGAGCCAAGCAAAGCTGATTGCTTCTATTGATGGTGTTGTGCAATCAGTAAAGAATAGAGATATTCCGAGGCTGAAGGTTATTGCTGACAAACTAAACCAAGATTCTAACTACGATTATGTGGTTATTGGTGATGAAAAATCAATTCGCTTATATCATCCAAATAGCCAAAAAATTGGTTTTCAAATGCAGTGGAACAAGCCAGGAGCCTTAGAGAAAGGGGAAAGCTATTTCATTAATGGTGAAGGCTCGATGGGAAATGCGGTTAGAGCAAAGACGCCTATTTTTGATGAACAAGGCAAAGTGATTGGCGTTGTGTCCATTGGTTACCTATCCAACAAAATAGACACATCACGTAGTGAATTGTTCGTACAAACAGGTGCTACCTTTTTAGGGATACTGATTATATTGCTCTTCTTATCGTGGGCATTTTCACGTTTAATTCAAAAACAAATGCTGGGTATGGAGCCTGAAGAAATAACGCAATTAGTCTTAGTGCAAAAAGGGATATTTGATGCTGTTTTTGAAGGTATTATCGCAGTAAATATTCAAGGGAAAATAATTAATATTAACTCTAATGCTCGGAAAATGTTATCTCTAAGCAAGCCATTGGGCCAGTTAACGGGCACTTTTGTGTCGGAGCATATTTCGCCAGTTGATTTTTTTATTACTGATATTGAAACGACCAAGCATGATGTAATTTGTGAGTTTAATGGCCTAAATGTGATTGCAAGCCGTGTGGCAATTCGTGATGAAGAACATCTTGTGGGGGCGGTTATTAGCTTTCGTAGCCAAAATGATATTGAATCGTTAAACTCTCAGTTGACCCAAGTTCGTCAATATATAGAGAGTTTACGGACTTTACGGCACGAACACCTTAATTGGATGTCAACACTTAGCGGGTTATTGCAAATGAAAGAGTATGACCAAGCGTTGGCACTGATTAAAGGAGAATCAGAATCTCAGCAACAATTAATTGATACACTCCGTGGGCAGTTTTTTGATAAGCAAGTCGCTGGTTTATTATTTGGTAAGCACCATCGAGCCAAAGAGTTAGGGTTACAACTAAAATTTACAGCAGGTAGCCAGTTACATGAATTACCTAATTCATTAAATAGTACTGAATTTTGTGCCATATTGGGGAATCTACTTGATAATGCATTTGAAGCAAGTTTGCAAAATAATCAGGGTAATAAACAAGTGGAATTATACCTTTCTGATGAAGGAAGGGAGATTGTCATTGAAGTCGCGGATCAGGGGTGTGGTTTCCCGCCAGAAATTCAAAGTAAATGGTTCGAGCGCGGTGTGACAACCAAAACTGATGTGGCAGATAACCATGGTATCGGGCTCTATCTTGTTGCGTCTTATGTTAAACGCTGTAATGGGGCGGTTCTTATTGAAGAAAACCAACCGCATGGTACAGTATTTTCAATATTTATTCCGAAAGTG
>NZ_JAMPRR010000034.1:0-65669 GCF_028483405.1 Providencia sp. PROV076
CACTAGGAGCATACACAAGTATGTGACTAGGGCTTACATACGAAGCCCCTATAAATCGAAATATAATGAAGATGAATACTCAAAATAGTTCGGATTGTAGGTAGGCGGCAAGTGATGCTAAGCCCTAGGAGCATACACAAGTATGTGACTAGGGTTAGCGAACGTAGCCAACACCCCTACAATTCGAAATATGAAGAGTATTTATTAGTATTTCATATTCCACTCATTAGGAAGCAATATCTTACTATTTTTCTGCCCCATAAAGTGCCTATAGAATAAGTCATACGACAACACATTTTTCACATAACCGCGAGTTTCTGAGAACGGAATACTTTCAACAAATGCGACCGCATCAATGCGCCCCCCGCTGTTACCTAACCAGCGAGTCACACGGGATGGGCCTGCATTATAAGCCGCACTAGCTAAAATACGGTTATTACCAAATTGCTGATAAACATCTTCCAAATAAGCTGTTCCTAGCTCAATATTGGTTGTCGGGTTAGTCAGTTGGCTCGTATTCACATAATTAATACCCTGCTTCTGTGCGGTATGTTTTGCTGTTGCAGGCATCAACTGCATCAAACCTGTCGCTCCAACCGGTGAACGAGCCTGTGGATTCCACGCACTTTCTTGGCGAGCGATCGCCATTGCATAACTCTTTTGAATATCTTTCGACTTGGTATATAGATTGAATTCTTTGTCCCACGCTAATGGGAAACGCTCTTCTAGGTGATCCCAAAGTTTGGCTGTGATGGTCGCTTGGACACTGAGATCTGCCCATTTATGATCAAACGCATAACGCGCCAATTGCTCTTGCTGGTTTGCTGGCAGCGATGCCACTAAACTCACCCACTCAGAACGGGCAAGGTTATCCATTTCCCAGTACATTAACTCACGAACACGTTGCACTTCAGGCAATTGATCAATACTTGAATCAGGCTTAACCGCACTTTTTACATACACCGGATAGTCAATTTCTAGCACCTGTGCGGCCACCATTGGGTAGAAGCCGCGCTTCTCCGTTAATTGGCGAAGTAATGCCTCTCCTTCCGCTTTTTTGCCTGCATCAATTAACGTGATAGCCTGCCAATACTGCCACTCTTCTTTATTTTTGACATCTGCTGGCAAGCGTTTTAGCCATGACGCAACACCGGTTTTATCACCAGCTCCTAACGCTAAACGAACACGACGCTCTTTCAATGACGATGAATTACTTTCTTGAATAGTTTCATCACGCCATTGAGCCTGCTCTGGGGTCACATCTCCCATATATTGCCAAGCAACACTGTCTTTAAGTAACTGCTTTTCTGCCATATTCATTTTTTGGGCAGAACTGATGCTATTCAGTACTGTACGAGCCGCATCAGGGGATTGGCGTGCATAACGGCTAAAAGCCGCGATGGTGGCTTGACGAGTAAAATCTGTTGGCGTCATCGTTTTGGCGAATGTCACAACTGAGGCAGGGTCATTTTGTAATTTCACTAACGCATCACCAATCGTTTTATAGCTTGGCGGTAAGCGTTTAGCTAAATAACTCGCAATCGAGGTATTGCCCTCTTTTATGGCTAAGTTAATACGCTCAAGGGTCATCTCAGGGGTTAAATAACCCGCTTTTTCCCATTCGTTAAATAATTTATCACAGGCACTCGGCATTGAACGGCCATTTAACCAGGCTTTTTCTGCCCCTTGCCAAGCAACTTGCTTATTTCCCACCGCCCAATTAGCAAAATAAAAATTACATTGTGCTTCGGCAGGTTTTGGCGCTTCAGGGCTAAATTCAAGCAGCGATTTCCACTCTTGGCGGCGAGCTAGTTCGTTGACAAAGCGTGTTTTCAGGTTTTTAGCGACAGGCAAGGTTGGATAGGTATTAATAAACTCCTGAACTTGGCGAGGTGAAATAATATCTAAGTCTTGAGTTAGCTCACGATAAGCGAGATAAGGGTAAAGTGGATAATCATGCAAGGTCGGTAGCAAGCGCTCGACTTCATCCATTTTATTGGCATCCCATGCAACCTTAATTGCCTGATAACGCTCCCGTTGTGCCTGTAAGGAATCCGCCCATACGGTGCTGGAAACCAGCAACATTGTCACAGGTACTGCCGCTAACCAACCTTTCATATTCACTCGCTCCATCGCTAAACTAAAGTCAAAATACAGGAAAAGCCTTAACCTAAATATACCCCAAATAATTCGAGTTGCAGGTAGGCGACAAGCGCTGCAACTTGAAGGATCATGGATATATTAAACATATATCAATACTATGAATGCTACCGAAAGTTTTTATTTAGTAACAGCAGAGAGTTCTTGAATTTTTCGACTTTACAGTCTTTTACGTATCATTCAGCCCATGAATGACTTAAAACCTTCCCTCCGCGGAAATAAAGGTTTAATGGCGGGGCGTTTTTCCAAAGAAGCTTGCCAAAGTTCATACTGGGCTTGCATCTCAACCCACATTTCAGCACTGGTTCCGAGTGCCATTTCTAATCGTATCGCCATATCTGCCGAAATACCGCTATTACCGTTGAGAATACGCGAGAGAGTTGTACGTGTTACCTCCAATGCTTTTGCAGCTTCAGTGACTGAAATACCCTCTAAATATTCACGTAAAACGATACCCGGATGTACTGGATTATGCATTTTGCTCATTATGTTCACCTTACTTAATGATAATCTTGATAATCAACGAGAATGGCATCTTCACCCTCAAATTTAAATGTGAGTCGCCAGTTTCCATTCACTGATATTGCCCAATGATGCTGCAAATCTCCCCGTTTTAATTGATGGAGATTCCAACTTGGTGCAAACATATCTTGTGGTTTTTTAGCAACATTGAGCGCAGTCAGTTGTACCCGTAACTTTGTTATGTGCTTCGATTGAATACCAGACGTAATGCCCATTTTAAAAAAGTGTTCAATTCCTTTATGTTTAAAACTTTTTATCATGGCCAACTACATGTATAGCGTATAGACACACTATACACCCACGAATTAATAATAGAAAGTCATCAAGCTTGTATCACTGAGAGGGATGGATGATCTTCTGATGTTCAGGTATAGTTCTAGAAAATTATATAGCTGTTTATTAAATGCTTTTCAGCCTAAGCTTGTTAAAGCAAAAATAGACTAAAAAACTAAAATTCCCTTTACAAATCAAAAGGTAAATAAATTGGCTCAATACGTCTACAGTATGTATCGGGTTGGAAAAATTGTTCCACCGAAACGTCATATTTTAAAAAATATCTCTCTGAGCTTCTTTCCGGGGGCTAAGATCGGTGTTTTAGGTCTTAATGGTGCCGGTAAATCAACGTTACTGCGTATTATGGCGGGTATTGATACCGATATCGAAGGTGAAGCACGTCCACAACCAGGTCTGAAAATCGGCTATCTTCCGCAAGAACCGAAGCTAAACCTTGAGCACACCGTACGCGAAGCTGTTGAAGAAGCGGTTAGCGAAGTGAAAAATGCATTAACGCGCTTAGACGAAGTTTATGCGGCTTACGCGGAAGAAGGTGCAGACTTTGATAAACTCGCAAAAGAACAAGGCGAGTTAGAAGCGATTATTTCCGCGCAAGATGGCCATAACCTTGATAACCAACTGGAGCGTGCAGCAGATGCCCTACGCCTGCCAGCTTGGGATGCCAAAATCGAGAACCTTTCAGGGGGTGAACGCCGCCGTGTGGCAATTTGCCGTCTGCTATTAGAAAAACCAGACATGTTACTGCTCGATGAGCCAACCAACCACTTGGATGCCGAGTCTGTTGCTTGGTTAGAGCGTTTCTTACACGACTACGAAGGGACTGTTGTGGCTATCACGCATGACCGTTACTTCTTAGATAACGTCGCGGGTTGGATCCTCGAACTTGACCGTGGTGAAGGTATTCCTTGGGAAGGCAACTACTCTTCTTGGCTTGAGCAAAAAGATGAACGTCTGGCGCAAGAAGCCTCTACAGAAGCCGCTCGTCGTAAATCTATCGAGAAAGAGCTTGAGTGGATCCGCCAAAATCCAAAAGGCCGTCAGGCTAAAGGTAAAGCGCGTCTTGCTCGTTTTGAAGAGCTTAATAGCGTGGAATATCAAAAACGTAATGAAACCAGCGAACTCTTTATTCCACCTGGACCGCGTTTAGGGGATAAAGTTATCGAGGTTGAAAACCTAAGTAAATCTTATGGTGACCGCGTTCTGATTGATAACCTGAATTTCTCCATTCCTAAAGGGGCGATTGTCGGGATCATCGGCCCTAACGGTGCGGGTAAATCCACCCTGTTCCGTATGATTTCAGGCCAAGAGCAACCGGACTCTGGCTCCATCACATTAGGCGATACTGTGAAAATTGCCTCTGTTGACCAGTTCCGTGATGCGATGGACGACAGCAAAACTGTCTGGGAAGAAATTTCCAACGGCCAAGACATCATGCGTATTGGTAACTTTGAAATTCCAAGCCGCGCTTACGTCGGTCGCTTTAACTTTAAAGGCGTAGACCAAGGTAAACGTGTTGGTGAGTTATCTGGTGGTGAACGCGGCCGTTTACACTTAGCCAAACTACTGCAAGTGGGCGGTAACGTCCTGTTACTCGATGAACCAACCAACGACCTCGACGTTGAAACTTTACGTGCGTTGGAAAACGCCCTGTTAGAGTTCCCGGGCTGTGCTATGGTTATTTCCCATGACCGTTGGTTCCTTGACCGTATTGCAACTCATATCATTGATTATCAAGACGAAGGTAATATTACGTTCTTCGAAGGTAACTTCTCTGAATATGAAGATTACAAAAAACGGACGTTAGGTGCGGAAGCACTTCAACCGCACCGGATGAAGTATAAGCGTATGACCAAATAATCCCTGTCATAATTTAGAATTATAGCGGTGTTGGCTGCTTTCGTGAGCCCTAGTCACATACTGGTGTATGCTCCTAGGGACTCACTCTCTTGCCGCCTACCTATAATTCAAATTATTTAAGGGATCGATATCATATAGATAGAATCAAAACGGCATCATTCGATGCCGTTTTTTATTGTGAGGCTTTATAAGTCATCCAACATCAATAGCTGCTGAACGAGGGTGACACACTCTAAGAAGCGCGTATCGTAATCAGAAGATTCTACACGGACAAACTCAATATTATTTTTCTTAAGCATTTCAATAAGTAAGTTTTGGAAAGCTTTCCTGTCTTTATCACTTCCTAAACTGCGTAACCCATCAGCCACCCAAGGGGTGTTGTTTTCCAAAACTATCACCAAATCGAATCGGTACTCATCAATCAGTGCCTGAACAAATGGGTGTTCTTTACCTTCATAGCGCAAACAGAAGGCTTGGGTCGTGACAAAGTCGGTATCAATAAATGCCACTTTATTGGCATATTTTACTGCAAAATCAATATACTGGGCATGCCCTAAAGCAATTTTGTCGTAATCAGAATATTGCAATGCCATCTCATCACCACCAAGGTGGCTAAATACGTAGTCACGGCCATATTCCCACGCACTGGATGTATTGAAAATATTGGCTAACTTATTGACTAGCGTCGATTTACCACTCGATTCACCGCCTAAAATCGCCACTTTACGCACAAAGAAGGGTTTCACTTCAGTTGGAATATATTCCCAATAACGAAATGGCGCTTGGCGAATTTGGTTACCACTGATATTCATAAACGTGCGCTCAGGGTCAATCAAAATGGTTTCGATACCTAAGTATTTTTTATAGCGCGGAGCGTCATTCGCTTCCCCTGAATAGATAAAACTCGGATTGATATTATGCTTTTTCAAAAAGCCTTTCATTCCGTCACTCCACACTTCCCAACCGTGTGGATAGGGCTCTATGCCGTTTTCATCAAACGAGTGAATATGAATATTTTTTTGATATTTAAAGGTTTGTAATAACCACCGTAAACGGTCGCTCACAGTGGGTTGTTGAGACATAGAACTGTTAACAAACAAGTCTTTATCACGAGGTTCATCATGGCAGAGAATGACGTGAAGTTCATCCACTTGGCTGCATGCTCGCTGAATCAAATAAATATGCCCAGTATGCAATGGATAAAATTTGCCAAATACCACACCGATCGTTTTTTGCTGATTTGGATATTCAAGGCCTAAAAAACGATGCAAAGCCGCTATTTTTTGTGCGCTGGGGCTCTTAATTTTGTCGTTAATTAACTGGCTGAGATAGCCTTTGGTCATATCTGTCGCATCCGCAACTTGCTGGAGCGTGTAACCCGCTCGTTTGATTGCGTTTTTGAGATAGTCAAATTCAGCCATGTATTTTCCTTTTACCTAAATTAAAAGCTTATAGTTCATCCAAAATACTTAATGCATCCGCTAATTTTTTTACGCCATACACTTTCATATCTGGCGGTGATTTTTTGGGCATATTCGCATGGGGTACAATGGCGCGTTTAAAACCGTGTTTTGCTGCTTCAGAGATACGTTCCTGCCCACTTGGTACAGGGCGAATTTCCCCTGCAAGCCCCACTTCACCAAATACAACCAGATCTCTAGGCAATGGACGATCACGAAAACTGGAAACCAAAGAAAGTAATAAGGCTAAATCCGCACTGGTTTCAGTCACTTTTACCCCACCCACGACGTTAACAAAAACGTCTTGGTCTGACATTTGCAAACCACCATGACGGTGTAATACGGCCAATAAAATGGCCAAACGGTTTTGCTCAAGCCCAACCGCAACACGCCGTGGGTTCGACATCATTGAATGGTCCACAAGCGCTTGGATTTCCACCAGCAAAGGCCGTGTTCCTTCCCAAACTACCATCACGGAGCTTCCTGAAGTAATTTCATCACCACGACTTAAAAAGATTGCCGAAGGGTTACTCACTTCTTTAAGCCCTTGTTCTGTCATGGCAAACACGCCTAATTCATTGACTGCACCGAAACGGTTTTTATGGCTACGCAAAGTACGGAAGCGATTATCTGCATCGCCATCTAACATGATAGAACAGTCAATACAGTGTTCGAGAACTTTTGGTCCCGCCAGTGAGCCATCTTTGGTGACGTGACCGACCATTATGATGGCAACACCACGCGTTTTGGCGAAGCGAGTGAGATAAGCCGCGGTTTCTCTCACTTGTGCCACACTCCCCGGTGATGATTGAATGTCAGCCATATGCATCACTTGGATGGAGTCAATCACCATCAGTTTGGGTTGTTCTTGCTCTGCGGTTAAGCAAATTTGCTCAATACTGGTTTCTGACAGCATATTGAGTGAGTCAGTCGGTAGCCCTAAACGGTGTGCTCGCATCGCCACTTGTTGAAGTGATTCTTCCCCTGTGACGTACAGGGTTTTCATTTCACGTGACAATAAGCACATGGTTTGCAGCAATAAGGTACTTTTACCGGCTCCCGGGTTCCCCCCAATGAGAATGGCACTGCCCGGTACGACTCCCCCACCGAGCACGCGGTCAAACTCTTTAAACCCAGTGGTAAAACGAGGGAGTTCTTCAAGGCTAATGTCAGATAATTTCTGAACTTTGCTCACACCAGCCGCATTCCCTGCATACCCCGTTAAGCGGTCAGTACGCGATGAAGAGCTTGTGGAGGCCAGGCGCACTTCTGTAATGGTATTCCATGCATGGCACGCACTGCATTGCCCTTGCCAACGTGGATAATCTGCCCCGCAATCATTACAGACAAACGCTCTTTTAACCCCTTTCGCCACAGCAAACTCCTCTTAAAATTATTCTGTATTACAACCGACGAACCACAGCACTCTAAATTTTCTTAAAATTTTGAATACTAATTTAGCTTAATATTCTAAATGGATGGTGTTGTAGCAAGGCGGCAAGTAAAGCTAAGCCCTAGGAGCATACATAAGTATGTGACTAGGGTTAGCGAGCGCGGCCAACACCGCCACAGCACGAAATATGAAGAATATTTAGCGTTCTTCGTGTTTGAGGCCCCCACTCAATACACACATCACCCCCATGAGATCTGCGTGACGAATAGCGACCTTCGCCCTTGCATACACCTTTGGTTTCGCATGATAAGCAATACCCAGCCCCGCTTTACGGATCATCTTCAGGTCATTTGCCCCATCACCGATGGCAACAGTTTGCTCGATTGGAATTTCCAGTTTTTCTGCCAGCTTAACCAAGGTTTGCGCTTTATATTTTGCATCCACAATTGGGCCTCTGACCTTGCCTGTTAGCTTACCGTTTTTCACTTCTAGCTGGTTCGCAACAGCAGCCACCAATTTAAGCCGTTGACGTAAATTATCAGCAAAGAAAGTAAAACCGCCGGATGCTATCGCAATGTGCCAATTCATCGCTTGTAATTTACGCACGAGGTTTGTTAAACCCGGCATCAAAGGCAGTGTTTCCATCACTTGGTCAAGAATAGCGGCATCTGCACCTTCAAGTAAGCTGACTCGCGCTCGTAGGCTTTCCGTAAAATCGAGCTCCCCTAGCATGGCTCTCTCAGTCACTTCAGCCACCTGCTCCCCCACTCCGGCTAAGCGAGCAATTTCATCGATACATTCAATTTGAATAGCTGTCGAGTCCATATCCATCAGTAATAGACCCGGTGAACGCAAACGTGGAATTTGCCCTAATGGCACGACATCTAATAAACATTCGTCAGCGAGTTTTTTAATTCGAGGGGTAATACTCCCGGCAATTCTGACCACTTGGTAGTCATCAATACGCCACGAGGAGACAATTACGATAGCGATCCCTAATCGCTGTTGGAAATTACTGATCCGCGCTTTATCTAAGCCACGACCATATAGTAACCACCCACTGTCACCTGCACGATAATCCAATGGCATCACTTCTTCACCGCTTAACGACAATGGCAACCCCGGCCATTTTTGGATTTCGTCGGGTAGATAACAATAGGTTAAGCTCGTTGACATGAAAATTAGCTCCTGTAATCGATATACTCGTCATACTTCAAGTTGTCTGGTTGTTGACTACGCTCAGCTAGCCGAATCACATACTTGTGTATGTTCATCGGACTATCTTCGTTTGTCGCCTACATACAACTCGAATTATTTAGAGTGTAACTTTTTTATAATGAGAGTTGCGAGCAGCCGAACGAAGCCACTATACTAAATTTTAAGGCTTTATGACCTTATGTATTTACTGTTAAAACGGAAGATAACCCTATATTCGCTGAAGTATAACGACACCTTTATACTCAAAATAAGTCGAGAGCACCAATAAAGCAATGAAACTTACCTTTAAGCTCCACAAAACAGTCATTATCGTTATCTGCGTTGCGCTGGTAACTTTACTCATGCATGGTATTTCTTATTTAGGAAATAGCCAAAACCAAGGCCGAATTGAGCAATTTAAACAATTGACCTATGTTCTTGCTAAGCAAGTCGCTTTCAGCTTATCTGATTATATTGTTCCCGGCAGTAAAGATTTTAATTTAGAACGAATTAATGCCAATTTAAATAACGTGGTAAAAGATAGGTATATTTTAGATGCCAGCATCTATACGGCCAGTGGCACACTGATCACTCAAGTCGGTGAGCCTGCAACAGTGAAAGAACGGCTCGCAATAGATGACAACTCATCACTGCAAAATTTTCAATACCAACTTGTCGTTCCCATCCAAGGCACAAAAGAGCCAAAAGGCTATTTACGTTTAACTATTGATACAGAGCTCCTTTCCGCTGAAATTCAACAAGCCGATAACAGCACCAATGTATTGCGAATTTTTATTCTACTCGCCTTATGTATTGGCTTCGTTTTAGCCAATACATTACTGCGTTTAAAGAAAAAGAAAGGCCACAAGCAAGCCCCACCGCTAGTCGTTAATACGGATGAAAATCAAGATGATAATGAAGACGATGAGAGTAATGAAGACGACAATCAAGGAAGCAAAGCGCCCCCGGCAACGAAGCCTGCACGTTTAAAACGAAAAAAAGAACAGCGGCCTTATCGCCCTAAGCGGCCTACCCCAAAAAACAAGCCCAATTCGTCTGATAAATAGCCCCCAAAAGGGCTATTCGGTTGAATTTAAATAGAGGTTGTGTCGAACACAATTGGCGCAACAAACTCGACTTGGCCATCGACCAACAATGTTTCTGGTGGCATAGGGAAAGGCGCTGCACGTGAAATTGTCGCCAATGCTTCTTTATCTAATATTTTTGTACCGGATGAATTCAATAAACTGGCGGCAATCACTTCACCCCGCCTATCCAAAATCACTTTGATATGAGAGACCCCTGTTGAACGGTAACGCAGTGCTGCACGCGGGTAGCGCTTAGTTTTGGCTATCCGCTGATGAACCTCACTTTGCCAACCTTGGTGCCCACTTACTGCCGCAGACGCATTACTGGAAAAATTCGCACTGCTGCTAGATTCACTTCCAGATGCAGGAGCGGAAGTCACCGTAGACTCCTGCGTGGTAACAGGGGCTTCTTCGATTACTCTTTTCTCTTGCGGAATTTTCTTTTTCGGTGGGCGTTTTTTTTCGCTAACTTTTGTTAACGTGCCATTATCTACGATCGCAGTCTCAGGTAATTTATCCACCTTTTCAACAACTTCAGGTAATGACTCCTCTCGCGTTGTCATCTGTTGTTTAGGTGCATGGTTAATTTCAGGCTCTGTCTGTTGTTCAAGCTGATAAACACCCAGCTGCAACGAGATTGCCGGAGGTAACACCCCAGTCTTCGGAATTGAAGAGGTAAACCACCCGATAAAAATGATTGCCAGTGTTCCATGGAAAAGACAACTTAAAACCAAACCGCCTAGTGGACGGAAAATCGGGCGCTCTAACTGGCCCGTCATACTGCTCATATTCTGCCTCACGACTTTATTTTTTGCAGATTATAGGCATAATACAAACAAAAATGATATTCATTATTATTAGTAAAAACACAATTATTAAAACAACTTATTGATTTAAATAATAAAGTAATCTGAGCAGATTATTAATCAGCACAATTGTGCTCTTTTATGACATTAACACCAGTAAAATGACTATTGATAAATCTCTTGCCCGTAAAATTAGCGGTGCGTATCAGTCAACATATAGCCAACTTGTGCGCTTTTTCCGCAATCGGCTAGATAACAGCAATGATGCTGATGATTTATCACAGGATGTGTTTACACTATGGCTAAACCGTAAAGAACAAACGCCTGTAAAAGAGAGCCGCGCTTACCTGTTTAAAATAGCGAATCATGTTTTGATTGACCATTGGCGACGTAACCAACGCCAAACTAGATCAGAAACATCCATTGATGATGTTACTCATGAGTCTCATTTTGAACAGAGCCAAGCTGATCCCAGTGAAATATTGGAACATCAGCAACGGATCCAACGGCTAAGCGAAGCACTTGAAACGTTGCCACCCCGTCGACGAGAAGCTTTTTTGCTTTATCGTTTTGATGGTTTATCTCAAAGTGAGATTGCTGAGCGAATGGAAATTTCAATCAGTATGGTGGAAAAACATATTGCAGCAGCACTTGTTCACTGTAAAAAACACCTTGATAATCAGGGCAATAATTTGTAATGACACACGACTCTTTGCAAACAGCAGATGATGAAAGTCGCATTGATGAAGAAGCTGCGCTGTGGTTTACCCGCATGCACAGCCAACGAATCAGTGCCCTTGAAACTGAGCAATTCAAACAATGGATTGCAGCGTCACCTGAACATGCAAGAGCTTATGATGCAATCGCTGGGCTATGGCGCGATTTTGATCACATGCCGCGCCCTGCTAGCACAACACTCCCCAAGGAAAAACGCCCTTTTTTTCGCTTATGGCGTCCTTTGGGCAATACCCTAGCGGCATTTTTCATTGCGGCTATTTTGTTTTTGCCATACAGCCACTTGCCTGCAATGTTGCTCAATAATATGACTTTAGTGGCAACGAATACGCCTAAAGAAGTCACATTGCCTGATGGCTCCCAGCTATTTCTCAACCGCAATACACGCATTCATGTTGCCTATGAAACCCCAGTACGTAACCTGTATCTAGAACAGGGAAATGTTTACTTCAAAGTCAAATCCAACCCTTATCGGCCTTTTGTTGTTCAAGCTGATAACCGACGTATTCAAGTGGTGGGGACAGAATTTGAAATTAACAAAGTGGCTCAGCAAGTTGCCGTGAATGTCAGCAAAGGCATTGTCAGTTTTGAAGATGCAGCAAGCAAACAGCCAGTATTTTTACTTGCCGGAGACAGCGCAGTCAGTCAATCACCAAATAGCCCAATCACTCGCCAACAAATCAACCCGCTAAATGTGGCTCGTTGGCGTTTTGGTGAGTTAATTTTTGTTGATAAACCGCTTTCAGAGGTACTCGACGAACTTAAAAACTATTCGTCGATAAATATCGAGCTTTCCCCCACTCAATTGGCGAAGAGTAAAATCTCAGGTCGCATCAATACTCATCAGCCAGAACAGTTTTTTCAGGCCCTTCCCTCTTTACTTCCCGTACAAGTTGTCTACCGAGACAAAAATAACGTATTGATTATTCAAAACAAAAAAAATAAATGAAAAATATTTTCATTTGCAGGTGAGGATAATTCTCATTTCACCCTCTTCTTAACTAGTCATCATTTTGCTGACCTATTTTCGCACACTTTTTGTGCAGCTTAAGAATAAGGGATATCCATGTCTATTCAGTTTACTCAAAGCCGATTAAGGCCGCTCGCCCTTGCTGTGGCGGTCAGTAGTGCTATTACTTGTCAAGTTGCCTTCGCGCAAGAAATGAATTTTTCATTACCAGAACAATCACTTGCTACCTCTGTCGCTGAAATTAGCCGCCAAGGGCAAATCCAATTGCTCTATGATAAAGGCCAATTAAGTGGCTTACGCGCACCTGCATTGTCTGGCAACTACTCCGCACAAACCGCATTACAAAAAATACTCATCGGTAGCGGATTAGAGTTAATCAATGAAAATGGGGTTTTCGTTATTCGTCAGCAAAATTTAAGCCAAGGCACATTGGTATTACCAGAAACCCAAGTCTCTGGCGTTGTTCAGAACCACCCCGCGACAGATGTGATATCAGCACCGCAATACGTGACGTCTGAAGAAATTAGCCAAAGAAATACGGGTGATGGCAATATTACGGATTTGATGAAAACTAACCCTGCTGTCCAATTTGCCAATAATGACAGCAACTCAATGAACCAAGGGGAAATCAAACCTTCCCGCATCTCAATTCATGGTTCAAGCAGTTACCAAAATGCCTATCGCCTTGATGGCGTAAGCTTTAACAACGATTTTGACCCTGCAGACAACGGTCTCGGTGAAACTTCAACCCGCCTGAGCAGTAGCGACCAAGGGATCTATATCGATAGCCGCCTTATCGACAGCATGACAGTGTATGACAATAACATTCCAGTCGAATTTGGCGGATTTACGGGGGGAACAGTGGAAGTCAATAGCCGTCGCTGGCAAGGGGAAAATAGCGCTCACGCCTATTACCGCTTAACCCGTTCCGGTTGGAATAATTTGTTCCACGATTCATCGCAAGGGATTGATACCACCAAAAATGATACCGCCAACCCAGCTCGTTTCCAAAACCACTATGATAAAAATGACTTTGGTGGCTGGTTTGAATTAGGGGTGAGTGAAAATTCAGGGTTAGTTTTCTCCGCTTCACGTCGTAGTTCGACGATCCCGATGACGCTCGCCAATGATGGTGCCGCAATGATAAATGGCGATGGCGAATTGGAAATGACAGACGGTCTAACTGGAAAAAAAGATCAAAAAAGGACTTCTGATAACTACTTTTTGAAATATACCATTGATCTCTCTGATAAAAGCTCCTTGGACCTTTCGGCAAACTATGCTGACTATGATAGCCGCTTATTTACTTCTACTATCATGAATTCAGGTTATGACAGCACACATAAAGGTTTAGGTTTTACAGGCGTTTTCAAACACCAATTTGAAGTTGGTCAGTTAGAGCTAACAGCAAGTACTCAGCAACTAAAAGATGAGCGAGCCAATGACCAAAACTATTATGTCGAAGTTCTCGCAATGGACTCTGACTATAACTGGGATAACCGGAAATACCTACGTAGTGGCGGACAAGGTGATTTAATCTCTGAACAAAATAGCCAAACAGCAAAAGCAGTTATGAGATTCACCTCAATGGAAGATGGCTTAGGTATTACGCATAACCCAACTATTGGTAGTGAGCTCAGCTATACTAAAGGGACATATAAACGAGATAGTGATTTTTATCGTTATAACTATTCAGGTGTCATTGATAAAAATGATTATTGGAATGGTCAACTTACTAATATCACTCGGTTCCAAGCTGGTAAGCACTCCGCAGATTATACTAACTACGCATTATTTCTCGATGACAACTTACAATATGGCAAATTGACACTGCGGCCTGGCATTCGTTTAGATCGTGATGACTTTGTGAGCCGCACAAATATTGCCCCTCGACTTTCCGGTTCATATGACATTTTCGGCGACAACTCAACGTTATTGATTGCGGGTGCTAACCGTTATTATGGACGTTCAATGCTAACCTATGCCTTATATGGTGCACAGAATGCAGGTATGCAAAACTGTAATTGGGGCTGTTCATTAGATCCAAGTTTAAATGATTGGGATAATAAAAAAGATTACGAAGGTATCGATTCACTAAAAACACCGTATAACGATGAACTTACCCTTGCTTTGCAACAAGAAATCCTTTCAACCACATGGCGTTTACAATATGTACACCGTGAAGGGTATGACGAAGTCAGAACTCGTACCAAATATGACACCCGTGATGCCGATAAACGCAGTATTCGCATGTATGACAATGGCGGTCGTAGCTCACACGATACGGTGACCCTTTCCGTTAATAACAGCCAACCTTGGGAGTGGGCAGAAGCTTCCCATGTCATGACAGCATCACTCACATGGCAACAAACTGAAAGTAATACACCAAAAGATTCTGGCTATAACTCATTCGATCCAGCCAATAAGGTTAACCTCAATAAGGTTTGGTATGACGGCAAAATTATTGACGCATCGAAATTGCCATCAACCAGCTTTAACTCTCCGTTCAAATTTAACTTAGAACTGACCAGTGTTTGGGACGATTATGATCTAACGTGGTACAACCGCTTACAATGGTGGGGGGCTCGAGACCAAGCAGTTCGCTACGACAACGCCTATGCTGTCGACCCTGAATATGGACAAGTGCGTAAGTACACCAAGCAGCATTTCTCCAGCAAATATACGTGGGATACCCGCTTAGGTTGGAAGCCTGACTTCGCCCATGGTTTTGGTTTCTCAGTCGAAGTGAACAATATTCTTAACAATAAAAATGTTGCTGACCGCTTTGTCTTTGAAGACCGTGTATTGAAGTCCTACGATCCGGGCCGTCAGTTCTGGTTACAAGTCAATTACGACCTGTAATTCCCAGCAATGTGAGCAATAAAACTCGTTAAACAATTAAAACAACAAATGAATAAAACGTCATGAAGACACTGAAACAATTTTTCTATTTAGTAAAACCTTTTTGGGGGCAGCGTGCTGCCCTTTTGTGCTGGATACTGCTGTTTGCCTCACTTGGGCTCACGTTGTCATCCGTCTGGTTCAACGTCAAAATGAACATGTGGAATGGGGATTTCTATAACGCCCTACAAAAACTCGACGGCCAAGCGCTGTATGGCTTATTGCAATACTTTGTTGTCTTAGTCAGTGGGCTGATATTTGTCGTTGTTATGGGTAATTACCTAAAACAAATGCTCATTATCCGCTGGCGCAAAGGCATGACTGAGCAAGTACTCCGCCGTTGGTTATCGCCCAACAGCAAACATTACCTCTTAAGATTAACGTCTCAAGAACCCGATAACCCAGACCAACGTATCGCTGAAGATATCCGTTTACTGATTGAATCAACATTAAATTTAGTGGTGACATTCCTCCACTCAATGCTAACGCTGATTTCATTTGCCGCCATTCTTTGGACATTGTCTGGCAGCCTGTCGTTTAATTTTGCCGATAGCGACTGGACCATCCCCGGTTATATGTTCTGGGCTTGTATCATCTACACCCTCATTGGTATTGCGCTTACCCAATGGATAGGTTTTCCGCTACGTCGCTTGCATATGGATAAACAGCGCCGCGAAGCGGATTACCGTAGCTCGCTAATTAATTGCCGCCAACACGGTGATGCCATTGCGGGGCAGCGTGGCGAAACCCAAGACAGAAAAGAGCTAATGGGGCGATTTGGAGAAATCATCGCCAACTGGAATCGCTTGATCCGCTGTGAACGAAATTTATCTTTCTATACAGTGGGTTACCAGCAAGTTACCGCTTTAGCGCCTGTATTACTCGCACTGCCTAAATTCCTTGCGGGTGAAATTATGTTAGGTGGATTAATGCAGCTACGCCAAGCTTTTACCAGTGTTGCCACTTCACTGGGCTGGTTTATTTTTGCTTATAAAGAAATTGCCGCATGGCAAGCAACAGTATCGCGTTTATATAATTTTGTGGTTTTATTGGAAAACGATAACAAAGCCGTGGTGACTATCGACGAAAAATCGCCACTTCTGGTCGCTAAATTGTCCGTTTCTACTGCTGACAACCGCTGCTTAATTAATTCCGTGAATATAACCGCCAAACAAGGCGAACTAACCTTGATTAGTGGCCGTTCTGGTGTTGGTAAATCGACTTTATTACGCACACTCAGCGGGCATTGGCCTTTCTTCAACGGGACTATCAGCCGAACAGAAAAAGTCATGTGGATCCCACAGCGCCTCTATTTACCCATTAGTCGGCTTGATAGCTTATTGGCTTATCCCAAAGCGGCGTCCCAATTCAGCCAACGAGATTTTCAATATGCCTTGACGTTAGTCGGTTTAGAAAAGCTGCATCATCAATTAGCACTCGAAACCGATTGGAATAACCGTTTATCTGGCGGAGAACAGCAGCGCATTATGTTTGCGCGTTTATTACTCAACCGGCCAAAACTGCTTTTATTAGACGAAACGACCTCAGCCCTTGATGAAACTAGCGCACTAGAGCTGCTCGCTTTATTGAAAGCTGAATTACATGATAGCGCCATTGTTTTGGTTAGCCATCAGAGCTTCGTGACTCAATTTGCGGAACAACACATATTACTCGTGGAACCTGCGAGTGAAAAATTCTTAAATACAGGAACGCCTGAATATGCTTCGTAAAATTACCTTTGCCACACTGATTGGTATTCTGCTCGGTGGCTGCGCAGGCAGCACATCTGTGAGCAAAAATTCAACTTCACTATTACCCGTACGCGGTGACCTTCAGCACTATCAACTCGAAAATGGGCTGCAAGTTTACCTTCTACAACGTAATCAACCCGGGGTTGAACTGCGTTTATTGGTCAGTAGCGGTTCATTACAAGAAAATGAACAACAGCTTGGTCTCGCGCACTTTACTGAACATATGGCGTTTAAAGGCACCAAACATTTTCCGGGAACAACGGGGTTCAAACAGCTTGAACACCAAGGGCTTAAACTCGGTAGCCATGTGAATGCCATTACGAGTTTAAATTCCACGCTATATAAATTATCACTCCCTGAGGCTACAGCAGCACAAGTCGCCACTGGCTTACAGGTAATGGCAGATTGGGCGTCAAATATGACATTTGACCAAGAAGCCTTTGAAAAAGAACGCCCTGTGATTGTCGAAGAGTGGCGCTTACGCCAAGGGATGGGCTATCGCATCAACGATAGTTTAGAAAAATTACGTTACCACGGTAGCCGTTATGTCGATCGCAACCCCATTGGTTCATTAGATGTGGTACGTAATGCCCCGATTGAGCAGGCAAAAGATTATTATCAAACATGGTACCAACCTCAGCGGATGTCACTATTGATTATTGGTGACTTCAATAGCTCATCAGTACGCAGTCAGGTTGATAATTTATTTGCACTCCCTAAGCCCGAAAAAGTGGCAGAAGATAACCCGCAATGGAAGCAATTTGCCCATTCAACCAATATGTTAGTGCAAGGTGTGTTTGATAAAGAGCAAGGGGCGCGTTATGTGCAATTCGCCTTACAAAAAGATGTTAGCGCACCGCTAAATACACGCTTAGGGCAGTCAGACGATTTACTGGATAACCTCTGGTTAGCCATTTTAAATCAACGTTTTTCCGTTATGGTGGATAACGGTATTTTGCCGTCAATTAGCATCAATGAACAAGGGGCAATGTTAGATAACCAGCGCTTACAACAGTTGATGATTATCCACCCGAAAGGTAATGATTACCAAGGTGCCACCGAGATTTTATTCACAGAGCTACAGCGCCTTGCCACTGAGCCAGTTACCCAAGAAGAACTTGATTCAGCAAAGCAAGCGATGTTGAAGAAATTCAGCCTGCAAGCCGCTTCAGAGCAACGTTATAGTAATGAATATTTAGCAGGACAGCTGACAACCGCGCTTGAATATGACATGCCAATGTGGAACAAACGCCAACAGTTAGATAACAGCTACCAATTGATGAAATCCGTTAAGCCACAGGACTTACAACAGCATGTCGCTAAATTCCTACAAACCGCGTCCCCACGTTTAGCATTAATTGGCCCCGATACTGATGCCGCGGCAATTGATAAATCGGCATTTAATCAACAATGGCTTAAAATACGCCAAAGCACACTGGGGCCATTTACACTGCGCTCCAAAGCAATTCAATTGCAATTACCTCAATCCATAAAAGGTAGTATTGTTGAGCAATCTAAGCTCCCCGTTGAAAAAACGGAACATTGGACACTAAGTAATGGTATTCAGGTAATTGTTAAAACAGATAAAAACCTGAAAGATGACATTCAATTTAACTTGCAATTACCGGGCGGCCGCTCGTTAGAAACGCTGCAAACGGCAGGTTTAACCGACTGGGCATTAAAATTACCGGAAAGCAGCGGTTATGGAAACTACAGCGCTCGCGATCTGGCTCTGCTGGCAAAGCAAAACCAAATTAGCGTTCGCCCATACAGTGAATTGCTCACGCATGGTTTTCGTGGGAAAACCCCTGCCGATAACCTCGAAACGGCTCTACAGCTACTCAACTTGAAGCTAACAGCGCCGCAATTTAGTGGTGAAAAGTTAGAGCAACAAAAACAATCGTTTGCTTTAAACTTATCCAAAACCCCCGTAGAACGCACGTTCCTTGATAATATCAATCAAGAAAGCTATACCCATGGTGAATTTTTAGTGATCAATCCACAGGGTAGCTGGCAACAATTTACGGCTCAGCAGTTACAACAAGCCAACCGTCAATTACTCACCTCAACAGCAGATATGACACTGGTCATTACAGGTGCAATGAATAGCCGTGAGCTAAAACCGCTGTTAGAGCAATGGGTTGCATCACTGCCACAAAGTAACCAAAAGCTGGTATCCCGCGACCAAGGGATCATGCCCAAAATGGCCAGCTTTAATAAAACTTATCCCATCAGCAGCAGCGATAAAAGCATGGTAAGCATTCAATTCGCTTCACCTGCAGTGTGGAACCAGCAAGACAGCTTAGCGATTCAACTTATTGATACCATTGTGAGTCAGCGTTTGCGCGGTGAATTACGTGAAAAAGCCAGCGGCATTTATGCATTAGGCTTCTCGCAGATGTTAGCGAAAAAACCGCAACCTTATTACCTCGCTCGCTTGAATTTCACCACCTCACCTGAACGAGCTGAAGAAATGACGCAAATCGCCCAAAAAACGATTGGACAAATTCGTCAAACAGGTGTGAGTGAAAAAGAGCTAACCGAAGCGAAAAATATTTGGCTAACAGAGAACTCACAAGTGACGGATAGTTCAAGCTATTGGACTGAGGCTCTAGCGCAGATTGCCAGCGATGATGAGCAATATCAGCGTTTAAACCAAGAGCAAGATATTATTCGCCAGTTAACGGTTGAAGATATTAACCGCTTGGCTCGTCAATACTTAGGGCAAAATTCAAAAGTATTTATGATGACGCCTTGATATGAGTAAAAATTAGCCCGTAAATACAACGGGCTAATTTGTCTATTTTCACATAAATAAAATTAACCATTAATTTTTGGAAAATAGCCTTCGTATATTATTAATCATTCGACTGAATACATGTGAAATTATTTTTTTTAAACTCATATCCTTCATTAACTCTTCTGGATCTCTATTTTTTTCAGGTTCCAATAACTCTATCTTACTTGCAACACTGAATTTTTCATTTCCCTTCAATTCGTTCACTCTATCCATTGAATAAACGTTTATGAAATTATTAACCTTATCAGCAATGTTTTTATGAGTATAACGTGATACTTTTCGTATTAACTCGGATGAAGACTCAAAAATATCTTCAATTGGTTCTTTTTTCAAGTAATCTATAATTGCCATTTTAAATTCATTGTATTTACGTGGTGTAATATCCTGTAATGAACTCACGGAATTTATGGCACACCAGATTCGCTCCATCGGAACTTTATTTTCTCTAATATATAATTCATTTCTGTCTAAAAATTTATTGATAATATTATTTATTTTTTCACAAACCAATTTATTGTCGTATTTTTTTAGTATTTTCTGTGCATCGAACATTTCTTTTTCAAATAGATAGGGGGTTTCACTTGACTTTAATTTATTAAATCTCGCCTTAATTTTAGACTCAATCAAGCTTAATGACTTATCCGAGATTCCATTAAAAGGCACTTTAATTTTAATCGCTTCCTCTATCGTATGACTAGCAAGAATCTTTTGAAATTTAGGTTCTTTTTCACTTGGTTCAGGCTGACTTAATTTATTTTTTCTTATTGAAAGTCCATTGACCATACTATTTATTTTATCAGTAACTACCGCAATATTCAGTTTATCAACCCGCCCTTTACAGTGCTCCATCTTTTCTATAGATTCATTATTTATAGAATTACTTTCTATTGGCACAATTTTTTTTAGTTCTTGATTAGATAAATCACTATTGTATACATTGGAAGCAAGCCCTTGCTCCAAAGTACCTGCTTTTTTTGTTTTGTCACTTACCTCATTCTGTATCATTGTTTCTTCTGATGTTACTGCTATATTTCCTTGACTCCCTGGGAGCTTTTCTTTATCAGGTCGAGAAGTTTCAGCGTTCTGCTGAACTAACTGAGTATTTGAACCTACAGAATATTGATATTGATCTTTAGTTTCGATATACGGAGCTAAAACTTTGTTTATCATTTCATAAACAGTTTTACTTCTACAGCTTAATGCTAAAACTTGAGCTTCAAGCAATGTTGATTTAAACTCTTCATTCGACATTGTTTTTTTTGCATTTTTTAGTATTTCATCAATCTTTTTAATTGACTTCTCATCAATAGATTTATTTTTCACTTTGAGTGAAATAGCTTCGCATAATGAATGATTTTTGGTATTAATAGCTTTTGATTTTTTAATTAAACTCGAGTAATCCTTATTATCATTCGGTCTTAACGTTTTTGCCTGTTTAATAATAACACCTCGGATGCCATCGCAAAAATCTTGAGAATTAAAACCATGAAGAGATTTATTTATATTACCTATTATTTTATAATATTTTTTAGCATCAACCTGAACACTAACTTTCGAAATATTACTATGGAAACAATCCTTCAACAATACATCAGCACTATCTATCAATTGATACCTAGAACAATAATCAATTATTTTATTAGTTAAATCAATTCCACTTCGGGAATAATCAATTTTCCCATAACAGGATTTTTCAGCACCCATGACTTCCCCTTAATTTACAATCATTAATAAAACCATTTTATCTCAATAAATTATGAACCTCATCTGCGATAGGATAATCACTACTTAAATCATTTTTATTTATATTGAACAAATCAAAAAATGCCAATTACAAACATTGAAAGTTAAATTCTAGAATACGCATTCAGACATAATCCTAAATTAATTTAAACTAAATTACTCATAATAGTATAAGCTTCTATTTATTTTTTATATCAAATAGCGATTGCAAAACACTCAATTTATTCCATCGTTTTTATGTGATAACTCTTATATCTCATTGACATAATATGTTTTTGATGTGATTAATATATTCTAGAAACGACAATGATGAGAAAAGTAATGAACAACGTAACCATCCGCAGAGCAACGCTGGACGATGTACCAGCCATCACTAAAATGCACGCTGACTATTCTGCGTATGCCAACACCTTACAACTGCCTTACCCAACAGAAAAAACATGGGAAGCTCGCCTCGGGGAAAATGATCCTCTCGTCACCCAGTTTGTTGCCACCATTGGTGAGGAAGTTGTCGGTTTGCTTGTAATTAGCCAACCAAGCCAAGTGCGTCGTCGCCATGTCGCCACCTTCGGCATTACCGTTAGTGAAGCCCACCAAGGCAAAGGCATTGGCTCACAACTGATGCAAGTGATGGTGGATTACTGCGATAACTGGTTGAATGTACATCGCATAGAACTAGAAGTGTTTGCAGCAAATGGCAGTGGCGTTGGGCTGTATGAAAAGTTTGGCTTTGAACTAGAAGGCCGTATGAGAGATTATGCATTTCGTGATGGACAATATGTTGATGCAGTGATGATGAGTCGGATAAAAAGTTAGTCTTAAAAAGACCATGGTAGTTGCCAGCATAGTGGTGCTACCTTAAAGTAATCTCCATCTTATCCACTTAATCTAAGGTAGCCCATGAAAACGCAAAATAATTTCACTGAGACGCAAAATAAGGCAAACCTACAACAAGATTTCCCCCTTGCTATCAAACAAAGCTCTGACGCCAAATGGAAAGAAAAAAATAGAACAAACATTGATAACTTTAATGAATTTGAACAACAAGCAGGGCTATTTACTGATGATCATGAGTATGGGGTGATTTAATGCCTCAATATGCTGTTTATCGTAATAAATCAATCAGGTCGAAAGACCAATATCCTTATCTTATTGATATCCAAAATGACCTACTGAGTGACTATCACTCACGTGTTATCATGCCTATATCGCCATTATCGCATAACAATTCACAAGTTAAGGCTCTAACCCCCTGTGGTTTATATTAATGGTATTCACCATGTAATTATCACTAAATCCATAACCACTATTTCCATTAATAAACTTAAGCCACGTGACCTCGTCTGTATCATCCCGAATGTTCATGCAAAAATTATTTCGGCTGTTGACATGATCATTTCGGGGATTTAGAGTTTTTATTTCACAAAAAATGCCACTCAATCGGTGGCATTTATAGCATAATGAAAACATCTAACGATTATTTATCGCCTAACAACACTGAATCCAGTGCAATCTCAATCATCTCATTGAACGTGGTTTGACGTTCTTCTGACGTAGTTTGTTCGCCAGTTTTGATATGGTCAGAAACGGTACAAATCGTTAATGCACGCGCACCAAACTCAGCCGCAACACCATAGATACCCGCAGCTTCCATTTCAACGCCCAGAATGCCGTATTTTTCCATCACTTTGAACATATCAGGGTCTGGTGAGTAGAATAGGTCTGCTGAGAACAGGTTACCCACACGGACATTCACGTTTCTCGCTTTTGCCGCTTCAACCGCATTATGGACTAAGTCATAGTCTGCAATCGCTGCAAAATCATTTTCTTTAAAGCGTTGACGGTTAACACGTGAATCAGTACAAGCGCCCATACCAATCACAACATCACGCAATTTCACGTCATCCATAACTGCGCCACATGAACCCACACGAATAATCACTTTTACACCGAAGTCAGTGATCAGCTCTTTCGCGTAAATAGAGCACGAAGGGATCCCCATGCCGTGACCCATTACAGAAATTTTACGACCTTTATAAGTCCCTGTAAAACCTAACATGCCACGCACATTATTGACTTGGCGAACATCCTGAAGGAAAGTTTCAGCGATGTATTTTGCACGTAATGGGTCGCCTGGCATCAGAACGACATCAGCGAAATCACCCATTTCTGCATTAATATGTGGAGTTGCCATGATTATTTCCCTTTAAATGATTAAATATTTTTAAGTTAATAAGGTGGTTTCCCACCTTATTATTAAAAAAGTATGACGGCAAAGCCTTGCCCATTACCTTTAACTTCCCGCCATTACCCTAAATAATTTGAGTTGTAGCTAGGCGGCAAAGAAAATCATCCCTATGAGCATACATCAGTATGTGATTAGGGTGATTTTGTGCAGCCAACACCGCTACAGCTCAAAGTATGACGGGTAATGGGTGTTAGAGCATTGGTTTACCATAATCCATCGGCGACAAATCAAAGTACTTAGCCACTGTCTGCCCAATGTCTGCGAAAGTTTCGCGATGACCTAATGAACCTGGTTTCACTTTCGGGCCATAAACCAACACAGGAATGTACTCACGGGTATGGTCAGTACCTGGCCAAGTTGGGTCACAACCGTGGTCAGCCGTTAAAATTAGAATGTCGTCTTCTTTAACTAATTTCATCAGCTCAGGTAAACGGCGGTCGAATAATTCTAATGCTGCGGCATAACCGGCCACATCACGGCGGTGGCCATATGCAGAGTCAAAATCCACAAAGTTAGTGAAAACGATAGTGTTGTCACCCGCCAGTTTCATTTCTTCAACGGTGGCATCGAACAGCGCATCAATGCCTGTGGCTTTGATTTTCTTAGTAATACCTACGTGAGCGTAAATATCCGCAATTTTACCGATAGAGACGACTTCACCTTGTTTTTCATCAACTAATTTTTTCAATACGGTTGGTGCTGGTGGCTCTACCGCTAAGTCATGGCGGTTACCTGTACGTGTGAAGTTACCAGCCTTGTCACCAACAAATGGACGCGCGATAACACGGCCAATGTTATAACCACCTTTGGTTAACTCTTCACGCGCAATTTCACACAGCTCATACAGTTTATCTAAGCCGTAAGTTTCTTCGTGACACGCAATTTGGAATACTGAGTCAGCAGAGGTATAGAAAATAGGTTTCCCTGTTTTCATATGCTCTTCACCCAGTTGATCAAGGATAACTGTACCTGATGAATGGCAGTTACCTAAATAGCCCGGTAAGTTAGCTTTCTCAACTAAAGTGTCCAACAGTTCTTGTGGGAAGCTGTTTTCTTCATCAGAGAAATAACCCCAGTCGAATAGCACAGGGACACCCGCAATTTCCCAGTGGCCTGATGGCGTATCTTTACCCGAAGAAATTTCGCTCGCATAACCATATGCGCCAATAATTTCTGCTTTAGGATCAAGGCCCGCAGGGAATGAACCGCTTGATTCCTCTCCTGCTTTACCTAAACCTAATTTTGTTAAATTCGGTAAATGCAGAGGCCCTTTACGGCCAATATCCGCTTCGCCGCGTGCGCAAGCATCTGCAATGTGACCCAACGTATTTGAGCCTTCATCACCAAATTTATGTGCATCGTGTGCAGCTCCGATCCCAAAGGAATCCAAAACCATAATAAATGTGCGTTTCATATTTTTCTCCTGCGGTATTTTTAAATACGATATACCACTAAAATCTATTTGTATTATTCGCTGATTTGGCGATAAACCATAGGTGTCGCTTCAGGTGCCTTGTCGCCAATCACCATCGCTTCGCGCACTTCCTTCGCCGCTTCTTCCCACGCTTTTTCACTATTTGCATGGATAATTGCCAGTGGCGTCTGGGTATCCACTTTGGCACCTAACGCAGCGATATCACTCAAACCAACGCTATAATCAATTGGGTCTGTCGCTTTACGACGACCACCACCTAAAGTCACGACAGACATACCCAGTGCACGTGTATCCATTTGCGTGATAATACCGTCTTGAGGTGCATAAACGGCTTTGCTCAGCACGGCTGTTGGCAGATATTTGTTGTAGTTTTCAACAAAATCAACAGGCCCTTTTTGAGCGGCAACCATGCGACCAAACACTTCTGCCGCTTTACCATTATCTAATACTGCTTGTAATTTTTGGCGCGCTTCTTCGCGGTTTGCAGCTAATGAACCAGACACTAACATTTCTACGCATAATGCCATGGTAACTTCATAAAGGCGTGGATTACGGTATTCACCCGTTAAGAATTGAACCGCTTCACGTACTTCAACTGCGTTACCTGCACTGGATGCCAACACTTCATTCATGTCAGTCAATAATGCGGTCGTTTTACAACCCGCCCCATTGGCTACTTTAACAATAGACTCTGCTAGCTGTTCTGACTTCTCATACGTTGGCATAAATGCACCAGAGCCGACTTTAACGTCCATCACCAGAGCATCAAGGCCTTCAGCCAGTTTTTTACCTAAAATTGAAGCCGTAATTAGCGGAATTGAGTCCACTGTCGCGGTAATATCACGGGTCGCATAAAAACGTTTATCAGCAGGCGCCAATGAGTTAGTTTGCCCAATAATTGCCACCCCGACATCTTTGATAATGTCACGGAAACGGACATCATCTGGGAAGATATCGAAATTAGGGATCGCTTCAAGCTTATCTAATGTCCCACCGGTGTGGCCTAGACCACGGCCTGAGATCATCGGTACATAACCACCACAAGCTGCAACCATTGGACCAAGCATCAGTGAAGTCACATCACCCACGCCGCCCGTTGAGTGTTTATCAACTAATGGACCATTGAGGTTGAGTGATTTCCAGTTCAGAACCGTACCTGAATCACGCATTGCTAATGTCAATGCAACACGCTCAGGCATGGTCATATCATTAAAATAGATAGTCATTGCCAATGCAGCAATTTGACCTTCTGAAACTGAGTTATCACGAACTCCATTGATAAAGAAACGAATTTCTTCTTCACTTAATGGCTTACCATCGCGTTTTTTACGGATAATTTCTTGTGCCAGAAACACAATATGCTCCTTTAAAGTCGAATTTATCGGCTAACAATATTGCGATAATTAATAGCTGCTGCTTGATTTTTTAACGTCAAAACCCAGCGTATTTAATAAATTTGCTAATAAGCTAGAAGCCCCAAAACGGAAGTGGCGGCTATCAGCCCAATTGTCACCTAAAATTCGTCCCGCTAACGCTAAGTATTCAGCGGCTTCTTCTGCGGTACGTACACCACCAGCTGGCTTAAAGCCTACTGTTTTTTCAACGCCCATATCATGGATGACTTGCATCATGATTTCTGCACTTTCTAAAGTTGCATTAACAGGCACTTTACCCGTAGAGGTTTTAATAAAATCAGCACCCGCTTTAATCGAAATTTCAGACGCTTTACGGATTAACGCTGCATCTTTTAATTCACCTGTTTCAATGATCACTTTCAACAACACATTGGCAGCTGCACAAGCGTCTTTACAGGCTTTCACTAAGTCAAAACCAATTTGTTCATTACCGGCAATCAGTGCGCGATAAGGGAAAACAACGTCAACTTCATCTGCACCGTAAGCAATCGCCGCTTTAGTTTCAGCTAATGCGATATCAATATCATCGTTACCGTGTGGGAAATTTGTGACCGTTGCAATACGCACATCTGGAGTGCCTTGTTCACGTAATGTTTTACGTGCAATTGGAATGAAACGAGGGTAAATACAGATTGCTGCCGTATTGCCTGCTGGGCTTTTCGCCTGATGACACAGTGCGATGACTTTTGCATCGGTATCGTCATCATTTAAAGTGGTTAAATCCATAAGGGACAGCGCGCGTTGTGCGGCCGCTTTTAAATCAGTCATATAACTCTCCAACGTTGTTAATTCTTCAGAACGACACGTTCTTTGTTGGCGAGCGGGCTTGGTTCCTTAAAGATGCTAGTCGGATGCTTTCCGAACTGAGCAGCTGAGATCCTTCTCACCGCATCATGCCCTAGAGTCCTAGACTCTGAGAACTAGCAGTTCCATAGCAGCTTACTAATGCCTATTTGACCATGGAATGATGCCTTTTTATGTGCTACAAATCACATTAATCGACTGAATGTTACATTATTAAAATAAAAAATGTGATGAATATCTAATTATATCATCTCTCACCATCAGTTTTTCGCTCAAATGGCTTTTCAATGTATTCTTCATCATTAATTGACTAAATTAAGAATAGTTGAAAATTTATGATTGATATAAAAAGTCATAAAAGAATATAGCGAATCAAAATGAAAACGGAAGGACTATTGCCCTTCCGATTGACTTATTTGAGATGGTATAAATCTTACCACCAGATACATAAATTAAATGACTGCCGCTGCGCCTAACGTCAAGAAAAAGCCTGCGATGGTTGCACTCATTAAATTAGACAGGGTACCCGCCATAACCGCTTTCATACCTAAACGAGCAACCTCACTACGACGATTTGGCGCCATGCCCCCTAAACCACCGAGTAAGATAGCAACGGATGAAAGGTTCGCAAACCCACATAATGCGAACGAAATAATCGCCTTAGTATGGTCAGAAAGCACTTGTTTACCCGCTGCCAGCACTTCTGCATCTGCCTTCATATAATCACCAAAGTTCATAAAGGCAACAAATTCATTCACGACAATTTTTTGACCGATAAAAGAACCCGCAACTGTCGCTTCACTCCACGGTACACCAATTAAGAAGGCAATCGGTGCAAATAACCAACCTAATAATAATTCAAGTGATAATTGTGGATAATCAAACCAACCACCAATGCCACCTAAGATGCCATTAATCAACGCAATCAATGCGATAAAAGCTAATAACATTGCACCCACGTTCAGTGCCAGTTGCATCCCTGATGATGCACCAGATGCTGCTGCATCAATGATATTGGCTGGGCGCTCATCTTCAGCAACTAAATCGGTTGCATCAACCCGATCGTTCACATCTTCCGTTTCTGGAACCATCAGTTTAGCGAATAATAAACCACCTGGAGCGGCCATAAAGGAGGCGGCGATCAGGTATTCCATAGGCACACCCATTTGTGCATAGCCCGCCAAAACTGAACCCGCGACAGAAGCTAAACCACCACACATGATGGCAAACAGCTCTGATGTGGTCATTGTTGCAATATAAGGGCGAACAACCAATGGCGCTTCCGTTTGCCCTACGAAGATATTCGCTGTCGCAGATAAGGATTCGGTTCTTGAGGTTCCCAGTACTTTTTGCAGGCCACCACCAAGAATTTTAATCACTAACTGCATGATGCCCAAATAATAAAGCACAGCAATTAATGAAGAGAAGAAAACGATAATTGGCAAAACACGGAAAGCGAAAATAAAGCCACCGCCGCCAAACAGTTCAAACATTTTATCGGAAACAAGGCCACCGAAGATGAAACTCATCCCATCTTGGCCATATCCAATAACTTTAGAAACCGCATCAGACATCCCTTGAAGCACACTACGCCCCGCAGGAACATAAAGAACAAATGCGCCAATGGCTAATTGAATTAAAAATGCACCACCGACTGTGCGGAGTTTAATTGCTCGGCGATTGCTGGAAAATAGAATAGCTATCGCGATAAGTACCGCCATTCCGATAATACTCATAATGAGCTGCATGGAAGGATCCCTGTTCACTTTATTTTAGGTTGATATATAAGGAAACGTGTAAGTCGCCTTGATTCTTAATCTGATGATTATACCTAGTCATCACCAATAACCCGCAATACTCATCACAAATACACACTGCAATAAACAACAAAAATTCACATAATGTGACAAAAATCACAAAATAGACTCGGTTTAGTCTGGAAAGGAACTAAAGTCCTAATTCATCACAATAAAGACTAAATAGATTTAAATAGCTAACTAGTGAAATTACATAAACATTACTTATGAATTTGTATGCGGTTTTATTTGGTGAGATTAAATAACGACAAGCTATTGTTGTAAAGTTGTTGGGCTATTTCTTCAGGGGATTCGTGGCGAAGCTCACATAATGAACGAAAAACCCACTCAATACGTTCAGGCCGATTTGGCTCACCTTGGAAACCCGAAACAGGCATATCGGGGGCGTCCGTTTCGAATAATAATGAAGCCAAAGGAAGTTGGGACATCACATGGCGAGTTTTATTCGCTCTTTCATAAGTAATGGTTCCACCCACACCAATATAATAACCAAGTTTAACAAAGGCTTGCGCTTGAGATAGGCTGCCAGCAAAGCCATGTACGACACCACGAGCAGGGACCTCAAAACGACGTAACATCGCTGCTAATGGGTCATGGCTTTTTCGTGAATGCAAAATAACGGGTAAATCAAACTGTTTCGCTAACTTTAATTGTGCGGACAACACCTCTTGCTGGCGTTCAAATTGCGGGTTTTGCATATAGAGATCAAGCCCAATTTCGCCTATCGCTACACATTTTTTATTTTTTTCAGTTAGATAATCAGTCAATATATCAATATGTTGTTCTTGAAACTGACTTAAATATAATGGATGAAAACCCATAGCAGCATGGAGCTGCGGGTACTGCTGTGCCAGTTGCCAAACCCGCTCAAAATTATCCACACTCACCGTAGGAATGACAATATCGCTCACGCCACTTTGCTGAGCAAGCTTCAAGCTTTCAGTAAAAGAGTCACTAAAGGGTGGAAAATCAAAATGGCAATGGGTATCAATAAATTGAAGCTCAGCCATCACGGCTCTCATTTGCTGATATTGCAGCCAGAGGCACTGAAGAGACAGGCTCAGTCACCAATTCAGGAATGAGCTCGCTCGGTACTTGAGGCTCAAGCTGAATATCTAATGGATTCGACTCAATTTTCTGTGCCAAGGTATGTCTAAAGCGATTTGTACTGTGGTCAAATGCATCACCCAGTGCTGCAATAAAATAGCGGCCACACCGGCGACCCGTATGGTAATCTTGATTAAGTGAAGACACCTTACTACCCAGCGCACTGCTTTTCAGTGGAACAGGTGGATAAATCTCAAAGACCTGTACATCTTTTGGTGGGTTTTCAATAAATTCTTGCGTTTTACGGTAACTTTTCAGATGAACTTTCAGCATAGCGGCCATACGTTGTAGGCCATTATTTTCCCCTTCCAACCACCGAGTCATTCTTTTCACCCATTCAGGGGTAAAATACATTTGGGAGGGAACGGTACGGATCACAACAATGGTCTCTGCGCCACGACGATATGCCTCTTCAACTGGGATCGCAGCACTAATACCGCCATCCTGATATAAAGTGCCATCAAGTTCGACGCCTTCCCGATAAAAACCCGGGATCGCGCTGGACGCACGAATGATATCCAACCAAGTGTCGGCATCAGGCTGTAAGAAGGCCGCAGAAAAATCATCACTGCGACTTGCCCCCATATAGAATTCACGGCCTGAATCTAATAAATCGAGCCCTGCTTGTATACGTAATGGAAATTCTTTTGCTGTGGTATCGACTAGCCAATCTAAATCAATCAGATGGCCACCTCGAATAAACCGCAAGGGATTAAAAAATGCTGAATTGGTTGTATAGCGTGTGATCACGCGACGTGCGTAGCCCGCTTGCCCACAAATATACGCAGAAAGGTTTTGAGCTCCTGCAGAAGTACCAATCATCAGATCAAAAGGGTTGAAATCAGAGATAAGAAACTCATCCAGTACACCTGCAGTAAAAATCCCTCGTTGGCCGCCACCTTCACAAATCAGAGCCGTTTTTCCCGAGTTGATATTATCAAAGAATGCAAGCGGCTCAATCGTGCCGAGTGTAACTGAAACGTGTTTTCCCATAATGCCTCTGGATGACAGAAGTTCTTTTTAATTCACTTTAAATAGCTCAAAAACAGAATGAGCTTCCCCTAGAAAGCCCATTCTATCAACATTGTACAATAAATACTCAGCAATATGAGCTATTGAGACATTTATTTACCACTTAGTTAGCAATCACTAAACCATTTTGTACCGATTTGACCCCATTAACTTGCGATGCAACTTGGGTAATTTTATCCATTTGCTCAGCTGATTTAACAAAGCCTGATAAGTAAACAACACCATTAACGGTTTTAACTGATACGCTGTTACTCGATATACCTTTCGTACCCAGTAATTTCCCTTTTACATCAGCAGTAATCGCTGAGTCATCAATGTACTCGCCGGTATTTTTAGCGCCACTCGAAATAGCATTTCCAGTATCTTTACCTGCCATTTCAACTGTCTTAGATGCACTGTCCCACGTATCTGAAGCTTGTTTTTTCAAAGCACTATCAGATGATGAGCTACAAGCCGCGAGTGCCCAGCTCAACCCAATAACTCCTAACCAACTCAATAGTTTTGCTTTTTTCATAAAAACCTTCCTTTCACTGCAATGGACAACGAATAATATAGCCTAAGTAAAAAAACATAAAAAATAAAGAGAAAGGTAATAAACACAGAATATTCTTGATGATAAGCACCAAAAAACAGGGAAAGTAACTTTAAATGAAGTTCGAAATAAGATGACCCACTGCTAACCATGTTAGTCGTGGGTCATAAACACAATTAGTGTTCGCGTGTTTTGCGGAATTTAACGTCAGGGTAGCGTTCACTGGTGAGGTTAAGATTCACCATTGTAGGTGCGATATAAGATAAGTTATCGCCACCATCAAGGGCTAAATTTTGCTCATTTTTGCGCTTAAACTCTTCAAGTTTCTTCGCATCATCGCACTCAACCCAACGCGCAGTAGAAACGTTAACAGCTTCATAAATAGCTTCAACGTTATATTCGCTTTTCAAACGCGAAACCACCACGTCAAACTGCAGCACCCCTACCGCACCAACAATTAAGTCATTGTTAGTTAACGGACGGAAAACCTGTACCGCCCCCTCTTCAGATAACTGAACGAGGCCTTTTAGCAGTTGTTTTTGTTTTAGCGGGTCACGTAAACGAATACGACGGAATAATTCAGGGGCAAAGTTTGGAATACCCGTAAATTTGAGTTCTTCACCTTGTGTGAAGGTATCACCGATTTGGATCGTGCCATGGTTGTGCAACCCAATAATATCCCCTGCGTAGGCGTTTTCGACCTGAGAGCGGTCCCCCGCCATAAAAGTTAACGCATCGGAAATTACTACGTCTTTTTTGATACGGACTTGGCGTAGTTTCATGCCTTTCTCATAAGTACCTGAAACAATACGCATAAATGCAACACGGTCACGGTGTTTCGGGTCCATATTGGCTTGAATTTTAAACACGAAGCCAGTGAATTTTTCTTCTGTCGCATTAACTTGGCGTAAATCTGTTTGGCGTGGTTGCGGCTGCGGAGCCCACTCCACTAAACCATCTAACATATGGTCAACACCAAAGTTACCTAACGCTGTTCCGAAAAAGACTGGGGTTAATTCCCCCTGCAAGAAGGCATCATGGTCAAACTCATGGGATGCCCCTTGAACCAATTCCAGCTCATCGCGTAACTGCGCGGCTAGTTCATCACCTACGGCTGCATCGAGATCCGGGTTATTTAGCCCTTTAATAATACGGATTTCTTGAATTGTATGCCCTTGACCTGTTTGGTATAGGATTGTTTCATCGCGTAATAAATGATAAACACCCTTGAATAATTTACCACAACCGATAGGCCATGTGATTGGACAACAAGCAATTTTCAGCTCATTTTCCACTTCATCCATTAATTCCATTGGGTCACGAATATCACGATCCAATTTATTCATGAAAGTTAAGATTGGAGTGTCACGTAAACGGGTAACTTCCATCAGCTTACGTGTCCGGTCTTCAACCCCTTTACCTGAGTCAATCACCATTAAGCAGCAGTCAACCGCTGTTAATGTACGGTAAGTATCTTCAGAGAAGTCCTCGTGACCTGGGGTATCCAGTAAGTTAACAAGACAATCATTATAAGGAAACTGCATGACAGAGGTGGTAATCGAAATACCACGCTGCTTTTCCATTTCCATCCAGTCGGATTTAGCGTGTTGGTTAGAGCCACGGCCTTTTACCGTACCTGCACGTTGAATAGCGTGCCCAAACAATAACACTTTTTCGGTTATTGTGGTTTTACCCGCATCGGGGTGGGATATGATAGCAAACGTTCTGCGTGTGCTAACTTCATGGAGAAAGTTCTGATCTGTCATTTAACCGTTCTTTTCGTTTATATACAGATTTGTATAAGCATTCGAAGAGGCTCAATGTGGCTCTTGGCGTCGCAAATCCGTCTTGTTAATCAAAATTGGCGGTTATTTTCGCAGATCTTGGGGGTATTAACAATCAAAGCATCGAGGAACAGGCAAAACAGTCCCCCGATGGCTCACGAAATTGGCTCAATAAACAGCGTCTTTATGCATCAACTAAGCACTGACCAAACGGGCTATTTCATCCCCCAACGCCTGCGTACTGGCATCGCCGCCCATATCACGAGTCAAATGTTGACGTTGTTTAATCGCGGTTTCTACCGCAGACATAATCGAATCATGCATCTCAGGGCATCCCAAGTGCTGCATCATCATGGCTGCCGCCCAAATCGTACCAATCGGGTTAGCAATATTTTGCCCTGCAATATCCGGAGCTGATCCATGAACCGGCTCAAACATCGATGGGAATTGTTTTTCTGGGTTAATATTGGCAGACGGCGCAATCGCAATGGTACCTGTACAAGCAGGCCCTAAATCAGACAAAATATCGCCAAACAGGTTTGACCCAACAATCACATCGTAGAACTCTGGCATTCTCACTAAGTTTGCAGCAAAAATATCAATATGAAATTGGTCAACTTTGATATCTGGGTATTGCTTCGCTATTTCGGCTACGCGACTATCCCAATAAGGCATTGAATGAAATAGTCCGTTGGATTTCGTCGCTGAACTTAAATGTTTTTTCTCACGCGACTGTGCCAAATCAAAAGCATATTTTAAAATACGGTCTGTTCCCTTACGGGTAAAAATACTTTGTTGCAGCACCATTTCTTCATCAGTACCTTCGTACTGAATACCGCCAATCGCAGAGTATTCCCCTTCAACGTTTTCACGCACCACATAAAAATCAATATCTCCCGGTTTTTTATCTGCTAACGGACACTTAATGCCATCAAACAGACGGACAGGACGCAGGTTAACATATTGGTTGAAAGCGCGGCGGATAGGTAATAACAGCCCCCATAATGAAATATGATCAGGAACACCTGGGAACCCGACTGCGCCTAAGAAAATCGCATCAAATTTTTTCAATTGTTCTAAGCCATCTTCAGGCATCATACGCCCCGTACGGTGATAGGTTTCGCACGACCAATCAAAATGGGTAAACTGCAATTTTATCCCGTGCTTATTTGCCGCTGCTTCTAATACTTTTAACCCTTCAGGGATCACTTCGGTACCAATACCATCACCAGGAATAACCGCTATGTTAAATTGTGACATTGTGAAAACCTCTGATAATTGAATTATGTCTGTTTGTTCTCCAGTTTAGGGGTTGCTGTGATAAAGTATAGATATGAAGTGTAATCCTTAGGTTTACAAACTATGAACAAGCTTCCTTCGTTAGAGGATATCCGCGTTTTTGTCACGGTTGCCCGTTTGATGAGTTTCTCTCAAGCCGCTTCACAGCTGTTGGTATCCCCAGCTTATGTTTCTAAACGCATTAAGTTGCTAGAAGAAAATTTAGGACAAACTTTATTTTTTAGAACTGCTCGCTCAATTAAGCTGACTCATGAAGGGCAAATTATTTTGCGTAGCAGTGAAATGATGCTAGCTGAATTGGAACAGATGCAACAGCAACTCAACGCCTGTCGCGAAGAGATCCGCGGCTCACTGCGTATCAGTTGTAGCACAGGCTTTGGCAGTACTTACATTAACCCGTTTATACTGACATTGCGGGGAAATTACCCTTTATTAGGCATTGACCTCACTTTAACCGATAAGTCTGTCGATATTATTAGTGAAAACATTGATGTTGATATCTGTATTGGCGGTACGATAGCTGAGCAATTTATTGCTAGGCGGATTGCACAAAACCAACGTATCCTGTGCGCTTCGCCAAGCTACTTAGCAACACACGGCTACCCAAAATATCCACAAGAACTGGAACAAAAGCACTTTTGTATTGCGATTAAAGAACGTAATCAAGCCCCCGCGGTATGGAAGCTTGAACATCAGCAAGAAAGTATGACAGTCACTCCCAATAGCAAATTAACCGTCAATAATGGTGAAGTCGCCAAGCAATGGTGCTTAAGTGGTGAAGGGATCCTATTGCGCTCCCAATGGAGTGTGCAGCCTGAGTTACAGTCTGGCCAATTAGTGCGAGTGTTACCGCAATGGCATCAAACCGCGGATGTTTATGCTGTATATTCGAGAAGTCTCCGAACGAGTGCTAACCTTAGAGTCTTTATCGAAAATCTAGAGCAAT
Organism: Providencia sp. PROV076; assembly: GCF_028483405.1. Classification (NCBI taxonomy): domain Bacteria; kingdom Pseudomonadati; phylum Pseudomonadota; class Gammaproteobacteria; order Enterobacterales; family Morganellaceae; genus Providencia; species Providencia sp. PROV076. The sequence goes on from NZ_JAMPRR010000034.1 coordinate 36,097, forward strand.
ACCTTGCTACTCACTTATCACATGGTTTTTAGTTAACCCCATAAGTTATAAGGTAAACATGAATTGATGACAGAAACAGAGACATTCAAAGAACGTTTGTTGAAATTGCTAAAACAGAAAAAAATGAGTCAATTAAAGGCAGCTGAAGCCCTTGGCGTTTCCCGAACGGCAGTTAACAAGTGGACGAAAGGCGGCATGATTGATGAAGATAATCTTGAAAAGCTCGCCACGTTATTGGATGTCGACAAGATATGGTTGAAATACGGTGAATATACCAATAACCAAATCACTGTTAGCAATTCAGGCGTCATGCGCAATATCAACGAAGTCCATCTTCAAGAATCCGCAGAGATCGTGACATGGGAGTGGGACTTATTAACGGGGGAATTGAACTACTCCGACAACGTTGAAGCCGTATATGGCATCAAAATCACCAGTAATGAAGATTTCTGGGCCTTAATGAGCCATGACTCCAAGGAAAAGTTGGTTAATGGATATTCCAAAATTATCCGTGAAGGGGGTGCCCATGAAATGGATTTTAAAATTAACTGGGAAGGCGATTACCGCTGGATCACATCCCGAGCCACAGGCGTCAAAGGCCCTAATGGCAAAGTGACAAAACTGGTTGGGATCAGCTTAGACAACACAGAACGTAAAAATACTGAACTGCGCCTGCGTAAAATCAAATGCTATTTTGATGTTTTATTGTCCCATTTCAATCATTTAGTCGTATTTACCGATAAAGCAGGTGAAATATTAGCCAGCAACTTACACAACCAATCGACTGAAATAGATTACCTTGAACTACAACGTTTATTGTATCAGTTAGTGATTAATCATAAGCCATGGCTAGATGAAGTATTTCGGACTGGACGGGGGCAAATCGTATTTCAAGACAAGCAAATTACCGCTTATCAACACTTGAATGATGAAAAACAGCCTTTTTTAATGTTTGAATTAAAAGATATTTAAAACAGGTATTCTGCCCCACTTGTGGCCTAAGCGGGGCAACTTTGATTATAAATCAAGGACTAACCGTTTAGATTTAGCTCGAGAAACACACAACATCATCGTTTTCTGCTCAGCTTTTTCATCATCATCGAGATAGTGGTCACGATGATCAGCCTCTCCCTCAAGTATTGCCGTTTCGCAGGTTCCACAAACCCCATTACGGCATAAACATTCCACATTAATGCGCTTATCTGCTTCGATTACCTGCAAAATGGACTCATCTTTACCGATTTCCAAACTAAAACCTGAACGTTGAAAATAGACCTCAAATGAATCCCCTTCGCTGGCAACTTCACCAAAATTTTCAAAATGAACCTGTGATTCACCAAGGTGCTGATGACCCTTTTCAATCACCTCATTAATTAATGATTGGGGACCACATACATACAGATGGCTATTGCTCGCTTGTGCTTGAACCAACTGTTCAACAGACATTCGTTGCCCTTGGCTGCCGTCATAGAGAAATAAACGCGAGCCAATACGCTGTTGCAAATGTTCAAGAAATGCCGCTGTTGCGCTATCACGAAAACAGTAATGGAGCTCAAAATCCATTCCATTTTCTTCTAATTCATAGAGATAAGAGAGAAAAGGCGTGATCCCAATTCCACCAGCGATCAAAATATGCTTACATTGGTTATCCGGTGCCAACGAGAAAAAATTCTGTGCTGGTGACAGGTACAAACTGTCCCCTGGCGATAGCTGCTCATGCATAAATGCAGAGCCGCCTTTCGAGTTTTCATCACGCAATACAGAAATACAATAACTGCCACACTGCTGTGGGTCACTGATTAACGAATAAGCACGTTGTAAACCGGCCTGCCCATCCATGTGAACGGTAACGTGGCTACCTGCACTAAAAGGCACAAAAGTACCATCTTGCGCTACAAATTCGAACATCTTGATATTTGGGCTAACTTGCTCAATTCGGCTAATATTGACTGCAATTTTTTGTTGGTTCATCACAGTGCCTCTCTTATTATTCAATATCTAAACACAGATACTTAGTACTTAAATAATCCTCAATACCATATCGAGAGCCTTCTTTTCCTAGACCTGATTGCTTCACACCTCCAAAAGGAGCAACTTCATTAGAAATCAAGCCTGTATTGATACCGACCATGCCACTTTGTAGCTTTTCAGCAACACGATAAACACGGCTAACATCACGAGAAAAGAAATAAGCCGCTAAGCCATAAATCGTATTGTTGGCGCGAGTAATCACTTCATTTTCATCACTAAAACGAATCAATGTTGCAATGGGACCAAATATTTCTTCATGAACAATCTTCATTGAATCATCAACATCAACAAGGACTTTGGGATTAAAGAAATTGCCATACTCAGTAACTTCATTCCCTAAGGTTAATTGGCGAGCGCCTTTCGCTAATGCATCTTGCAATAACTCATTCATCCCATCGATAGCACGTGTTGTGATCATCGGCCCAATATCGGTACTGGCTTCAAGACCATTACCGACTTGCAATTTGGCGACTTCTGTAACGAACTTGGTCTGAAATTCATCGAAAATCGCATCTTGAACATAAAAACGGTTCACACAAACACAAGTTTGCCCACCATTACGAAATTTCGCTTGAACCGCACTCTTTACCGCTTTATCAATATCCGCATCATCAAAGACAATAAAAGGCGCGTTCCCCCCCAGTTCAAGTGAGGTTTTCTTAATCGTTGAAGCGCACTGCTCAGACAATATTCGCCCAACTTGTGTTGAACCGGTAAACGAAAATTTACTGATAAGCTCATGTTTAGTTAGGCGTTCCCCTAGAACGCGAGAGTCCCCAGTAATGACGTTAAATATCCCAGCGGGGATACCCGCCTCATCAGCCAGCTGCGCTAAGGCTAGTGCCGTAAAAGGCGTTTCTGTCGCGGGTTTGATAACAATACTGCAACCCGCAGCCAGTGCTGGAGCCGCTTTACGAGTGATCATCGCTGCGGGAAAATTCCATGGCGTAATCGCACTGCAAACACCGATCGGCTGCTTGATTGTCGAAAGACGGTTACTTCCCACCGTTTGAGGGATAGTCTCCCCATAAACACGTTTTCCCTCTTCCGCAAACCATTCAATAAATGACGCGGCATAACGAATTTCACCTTTTGCCTCATGCAGTGGCTTACCTTGTTCGAGAGTCATTAAACGCCCGAGATCGTCAACATGGGCTTCAATCAGCTCAAACCAGCGACGTAAAATGATAGAACGCGCTTTCGCTGTCAGCTTACTCCAGCCTTCCATCGCAGAATACGCAGATTCAATCGCCTCATTTACTTGTGTGGCCGACAGGCTGGGGATCGTTCCCAGCACAGATTGGTCAAAAGGATTAGTCACAGGGATTTTATTGTCTGAATCAACCCATTGCCCATTGATGTAACATGACTGACGAAATAGTGCAGGGTGAGTTAAATGATGCATTTGTGACTTCTCCTTTTATTTTTATGGTTAACGTAATTACTCAGTGTGCGCGCCAGCGATGATTTTATGGAAATGAGCAACGCCATGTTCACTAATCCCACTGCGCTGCCTGTCAGCCATGATACGCCCTTGGCCTCGATAGCCACGCGATCTCAACCCTTTTTGTACACTTTCTACTAACCGTAAATCTTCTGGGCGGAACACCGTGCGATACCATTCCACTAAGTTTTTCTGATATTCAGTCAACTCTTCATTGAGGAAATAAATATCATAGTGCTGCAAAGTTTCCCCTGCGCTCACAGGAAACTCATAAATGACTGTCATGAAATCGCCGCCTGGAGGCATATTGAACATAGTGCTTGGCCAAATCCAAAAACCAAAGAAACGCGGGTCTAAAACAGATTCATCAAATTGATAGGAGGACTCAGAAGGTTTTGCCTTACCAATTTGAACAGTCCAATTATCCAATAATTGGTGTTCGTATACGTTAACATCCACCGAACTTGCAAAGCTCACATGGTTGGTTGGGCAGTGATAACACTCAATATAGTTATCAACAATGGTTTTCCAATTAGCTGGTGTATGGCTAACAAACCGAGCGGCCAATTTTAAATCGCTAATTACCGCACAAGCTTCTTGCATTTTTTCAGCTAAACCTGGAAGTTGCTCTTCAATAGGCTGAGGTTCGCCTACGGTCATATTTACATAGATAAACCCTGCATGTTCAGTAACATGGAAGCTACTTAATGTCATTGCATCAGCTTCAAAATTATTCACATTTTCACAGTTAGTCGCATGTGCTAATTGGCCATCTAGCTTGAATGCCCACGCATGGTAAGGGCAAGTAATCACATTTTTGACTTTACCGCTTTCACCGCTGATCAACTGATGCCCTCGGTGTGGACACACATTATAGAAACCGCGCAATACATCATCGCGACCACGAACAATCACAAGGCTTTCACCAATGAGTTCACGGGTGATATACGAATTTTTTTCTTTTACCTCACTAACATGTGCGACACAAACCCATGAATTAGCGAATATTTTTTCTTTTTCATACTCAAAAACATCATTAGACGTGTAATAACGCGCAGGGATTGTCCATGCGTTATCGATATCAAGGTGATCATTAATCGAAATGACTTTAGCTGCATTGCTCATAATTGCCCTCACTTATGTAAACTTATAGTTAACATCTTTTTTGGGAATGTTAATGCAGATCGCATTAATGATCAAACGAAATATTGATAAAAATTTAACCAAAAGCATTTAACCACTATATAACAATAAGTTAACTTACTTTTAATTATTAAAACTGTTAACAATTGGTTAATTACTTGTTGACTACACAATCTTTGCATGGCTATTCTCTGTAAACCAAAAGTAGCAATTAACAAAAAAGTACCCTAAAAAACAAAACGAGTATTCCCTGCAAGCCAACTCTCATAAAAGAAAAAATAAGTGAGCAACTGGAGAAGAGGTATGATGAATCACAAAAAATCCGTATTTTACGTGTCGCTAGCCTTTAGTCTGGCGTTAATCAGTTTTGGTGCATTTATTCCTGATAAACTGGAAGCATTTTCACATTCCGCCTTAAGTTTTATCTATAACAACCTAGGTTGGTTCATTCTAGGTTCCGTTTTTATCTTTTTCAGCTTCAGTATGTTTCTCGGTTTTTCCAAATTTGGTCACATACGCCTCGGCGATGACAATGACAAACCGGAATACAGCACGGTCACCTGGATTGCGATGTTATTCAGTGCCTCGATCGGTATCAGCTTGATGTTCTGGGGGGTGGCAGAGCCAGTTTCCTATTATATCAGCCCACCCGTTGGGCAAGGCTTAACAGAACAGTCTGCCAAAGCAGCTATGCAATATGTCTATCTGCACTGGGGGGTTTCCGCATGGGCGTGTTATGCTCTCGTCGGTGTGGCTTTAGGCTATTTCCAATTTAGAAAAAAATTGCCATCCTCACTCAGCTCGGTTTTCTATCCCTTAATCGGGGATCGGATCTACGGCTCTGTCGGGAAATGGATCAATATCTTGGTGATGTTGTCCGTCGTCATTGGTATCGCCACATCATTAGGCTTTGGTACACTACAAGTTAACAGTGGTATGAATTACTTATGGGGATTACCCATCAGTATTTATGTACAAATTGGCTTGATCGCAATAATTACCGTTGTTTATGTTGCTTCAACGATCTCTGGATTACAAGGAGCGATAAAACACCTATCAAACTTAAATATCATACTTGCCCTAGGATTGATGGCATTTATATTTTTGTCTGGCCCCACCCAAACTATCTTAAAAGTTTTATTCCAAGGTATTGGTGACTACGTCCAAAATTTTGTCAGTATGTCATTTCGCACTGAGCCCTATAATGACGGCACTTGGATTGCTAACTGGACACTGTTTTACTTTGGCTGGTGGATAGCATGGGCACCATTAGTGGGTAGCTTTGTGGCGCGTATATCAAAAGGAAGAACAATTAAAGAGTTTATGATTGGCGCAGTATTTATTCCTGTATTAAGTGCTTTTGCCTGGTTTGCAGTCATGGGCGGTTCTGCCATTCATTTAATTCAAAACTTAGGGCAAACCGCACTAGCAGATGCTGTAAAAACCGACGTCACATCTGCACTGTTTAAGTTTTTAGACTATTTCCCTGCATCGACATTTATTAGTGTCTTAGCGATTATTTTGGTGCTGATTTTCTTTATCACATCAGCTAACTCAGCGGTATTTGTACTGGGAATGGTCAGTGAAAATGGCAACCCAAATCCTTCTCATGTTACTAAAACCATTTGGGGTGTCGTTATTGCTGCTATTGCGATTGTGCTAATTATGACGGGTGGCTTATCAGGCTTACAATCCGCACTGGTCGCCATGGCTGTGCCACTATCCATCATGATGCTAATTATGTGTTATTCCACATATAAAGGCCTCAACGAAGAAGTCAACGCACAAGCGGCGGCAAAAAAAGCGTTAAAAGATAATATCCAAATAATTAATAAGCCCATTCTTCCTGAAATTGAAAAATAAATTTCACTAAAAGCACAAAACCCCAGTATGTCTCATGACATATTGGGGTTTTAATTATATTAGTAATAAATTATTTGTTACTTAAATTTATTCATCAGAAAATAGAGTCAAAGCAAGTACTAAAGCATCTTCTCGGCCTTTTTTGGCGGGGTAATAATCTTTACGCACCGTCACTTGATGAAAACCTAGCTTATCGTATAGATGCAAAGCAGATGCATTTGATTCCCTCACTTCTAACCATAACGTGAGAATACCTTTCTTTACGAGTTCTTCAATGAGCTGTTCTAGCAACAAACGGCCATAGCCTTTCCCTTGGTAATCAGGGTGTATGGCAATATTAAACAAGGTCGCCTCATCAAGAACACACTGTGTTATTGCATAACCAACAATTTGATTATTAACAGATATTTTTATGTTATGGTACTTTTCCCCTTGGTTCCCATAAAAAACTCGCTCAGTCCATGGAAAATCATGGCTCAACTTCTCAATTAAGTACGCAGTTGCGAGATCAGATTGCTTTAGTGTTGAAATTTTCATCATATTGATAAATTTGTTTCCATAGTGCCCGTTTAGCGCTACAGCTTGTACTTAGCTCAGACAAAACGGGTGAAGTAAACATGATTTTTGAACCTTCAGGCTGGATTTCATCACCTAATACCCAACATGGTGTTATTATTGGTGTTGGGATTAAACCTAGTTGCTCTGAATTTACACAAACCACATCGTCCTGTGCAATATTCATGGAAAGAAAAATATCTTTTAGCAATTGGCTATTTAAATCAAGGTTCTCATCAGTAATAATAATAAGCTTAGTCGACGCTGGGATCCTTACACCACGCTCACCACGTAACACGGCAGGATTTCTCACCATCCATTGAGTGATCCCCAGTTGTTCTAAAAGCCTGTCACGTCGTGTCATTTGATTTTCCAGTCGCAATTTTACAACCACATCTTATCAAAGGGGATCAATAGCGCCAACAGAGCAATGCTATTTCTCTTATCTTTGGTAAGATGTCATCGGTTTTTTTATTATTTTAGGAGATTGACAGAATATGTCATTACTGACACCTGCCAGCGAAGTTATTCAACGCCATCTCGAACATTTTACAGATCGTCATGTCATTTTGGCCGGTGACATTCAGGATGAGCTCGCTGCAACCTTAGAAGCGGCTAGTGTTCGTGTCATCACCAACCAGTATCATCACTGGCAGCGTTTACAGCCGTTAATGGGAGATATGGCGTTATTCTCTGCCACTACGCCTGCGGAATTTATCCAGCCTTGCGATACTCTCATTTATTTTTGGCAAAAAAACAAGCAAGAAGCCTGTTTCCAACTCGATGACCTTTGTACTCATCTTGCTGCGGGTAGCCAAATTTTTATCGTCGGTGAGAATCGCAGTGGTGTTAAAAGCGCCGAATCCATTATGGAGGGGATCGCTAGCTTACAAAAAATTGACTCCGCACGTCGCTGTGGCTTGTACTATGGTGAATTAGAGCAACCAACCACCTTTGATATTGCTCGCTGGTGGCGTCATTATGAACTTGATAATGTTAGAATTAACGCATTACCAGGGGTGTTTAGCCATAATGAGCTTGATATCGGTAGTGACCTACTGTTATCAACATTAACCGATCCAATGAGTGGTGATCTGCTTGATCTTGCTTGCGGTAACGGTGTGATTGCCGCGGTGATCGGCTCACAAAACCCAGAGATCAAACTTACCTTAAGTGATGTCAGTGCGTCTGCACTAGATTCCGCAGCATCCACTCTTGAAGCCAATAAACTGACTGGTAAAGTCATCGCTAGTGATGCTTACTCAGATATTAACGATAAATTTGATTGGATTATTTCTAACCCGCCATTCCATGATGGCCTAAACACCAGTTATCGTGCGGTTGAAAATATGATTTACCAAGCCCCTAAATACCTGAAAAAAGGGGGCCGCTTGCGGATCGTTGCGAATGCTTTCTTACCATACCCTGATTTACTCGATAAAGCTTTTGGTAGTCACGAAGTACTTGCAAAAACGGGAAAATTTAAAGTTTACCAAGCAGTTAAGCGTTAATTTATACACGAGTAATTTAGGCTAAAGCACAATTTATCATGCTTCTCATTGGCTGGTGATCCTTCACCGGCCATTTTTTCATCAATCAAAAAATACTTCATAAAAAAATTATTGACGTTCGTCGAAATTAGCCTAAAATCCGCACCACATTATTGCTGGTTAAAAGCATTGATGGACCAAAGTTTAGTTAGGTACTGCGAGGGTGGCGGAATTGGTAGACGCGCTAGCTTCAGGTGTTAGTGTCCTATGGACGTGGGGGTTCAAGTCCCCCCTTTCGCACCACTAGCTTTGGGTAAATCACAATAATATAGTATTGATGTGACAGTAGTATTGATGTGACAGTATTGCGAGGGTGGCGGAATTGGTAGACGCGCTAGCTTCAGGTGTTAGTGTCCTTTGGACGTGGGGGTTCAAGTCCCCCCTTTCGCACCACTGGTCAGTCGTTTTTTTATAACATCCTGCCCTTTTGACCTTATCTGTAATGCTAACGCTGTCTTATTTGCCTTATTTACTATAAGACAATAATAAATCATTTGAATAAACCGTTATTTTGAATACCATTCAATTATCAATATCTTTCGATACCACTTTTTTCTGTTCTATTTAATTATCAATTAGATTATAGAGCTACCTTTGTAGTACAAAGGCCATCATAAAACATGCAAGTGAGATCACAGCTGGGATAATCAATAAACGACGAGAACCACGATTAAATAACATCCCCGCAGTTGCTACCATCATGATAATCATAATGATTTTTAAATTATCTAAGCCCATATTATTGAGTACATAAGCAATGCTCAACAATATCACAGCAAAGACACCCCAAAGGCCAGCGCCTATACGCTTTAAACCTGTGGTTTTTGATATGCTAGTTGGCATAGTGACCTCAACACTTTAAATGATAATGATTATCAATAATATCTAGTTTTTAGTAAATTTCAATGCTTTTTTATTTCATCGCCCTATAAATTAACACTTATTTTACAAAAAAAAAACTTACTAAAATAGATAAATAAAGTGAATATCTTCAGGTTCCAATGCAAATAATTCAGGATCAGGTTGTGCAATTAAGGTACAGCCTAGGTATTGATAAAAGTGCACTGTATTTTCTGAAGGCGTCGCAGAAATATATAAGCCTTTTGCCCCTTTTTGCATCGCAATTTCAACACATTGCTGGAATAACATCCCTGCTAAACCTTCGCCACGGTACAAGTGGCTCACATGCAGGAAAGATAATTGCAGTAAATTTTTTTGCTCACCGCGCCACACATTATCTAAACTTGCAGCAGCAATTAACTTGCCCTGTTCAAAAACCCCAAGAAATACCGCGCCTTGGTCATAACTTTCCAACAAATGGGGGGTATAGGCTTCAGGTTCACCTTCTGGCCAACCTTTCATATCAAACCGCTGTTTGGATAGCACCAACTCGCCATTTTGATACAGATAAAGGTTTTCAATTAATTCAGTGCGATCGATAGACCAAACAGATGGGATTTCATCTCGTTGTAGTTCGCGAACTTCTCTCATTATGCCATTCTCATTATTCGTGCCCATGAATAAGCACATTTATTGTTATCAGATAAATCAATTTTTCAAGATAACGGATAAAAAAAGAAGTGCAAATATTTAGTAAGTTTATTGAGGAATGGTTGAAAAATAAGGAGAAAATAGACTAAAAAATAAAAAAATCCCCCGCAACATCCTATTGCGGAGAATTTTCACTACAGGGTTGGTTTATTGCTTCAATCCCATTGCATCGCGCATGGTAAAGAACAAATCAGTTTGGTCAGTTAGACCCATTACGTTTGCCGCATGTGGGCCATAAGCCGCCACACGTAACTGAGCACCGGTGTGCTCTTGAGAATCATCTTCTTCAGAGTTACCGTAATTCACTACCATCACAGAACCGTCTTTAGTAATCAACGCTTGCGTTAAGCCCGTTGATTTTGTGCCTTCTGGAATAATTTGGCTTGAATGTGAATGGTCAGCTGTCACAATAACTAATGTATCACCATGTTTTTTAGCGAAATCTAAGCCAACTTGTACAGCTTGGTCAAGAGCAACTGTTTCACCAATTTGGCCACATGGGTTTGCTTTATGATCTTGCTTATCGATAGAAGCGCTTTCAACCTGTAAGAAGAAACCATTCGGGTTAACTTCTAACAGTTCAATCGCTTTTTTCGTCATTTGAGCTAATGTTGGCGCATTAGGGTCTAACTTAGCGTTCGGTTTACACTCTAACGGCGCATTGTTGATATTGCCATAATGAACCGCTTTCGGGCCTTCCCATGCAACCGTCATGTTGCCATCGTGGAATAAGCCAAGAACAGGTTTGTCTTGATTTGCGACTTTAATGCTGTCTAATGATTTAGCATCTCGCACAATATTGTACCCACGTTCAATCGCCTGTTGCTCCAACGTTTTACCTTTGTAGTCACCCGCCTTTGCTTCTTGCTTGAAGCTCTTAGCGCCACCACCAAGCGTGACATCTGGGCGAGTTACCAACAGTTGCTCTGAAATTGAACCACGACCGCCATTTTCTAGCGCGTTAGTCGCACATTTTTCTGTTGTTTCCTCAGGGCCATAACATTTACGCGCACTCACATGCGAAAATTGCGCAGCAGGCGTTGCATCTTGAATCTCGGAAGTTGTGACGTTACCTGTAGCTTTACCATTACGTTTAGCTATCTCAATTAATGTCTCATGGTCGTTACCAAATACATCAATTCCCAATGCGCCATTGTAGGTTTTCACACCGGAAGACCACGAAGTGGCAGACGCGGCAGAATCAGTCACATAGTCGGGTTTTTGTGTTTTTTTATCTAATGCATAATGGGTGTACTGACCCGTAATTGGCAGCGCATCGATACCTTTAAAGAACCCTGAAGCGCCTTCTGCATAGTTACGAGCAACAGTTATCTCTGAGTCCCCCATACCATCACCAATAAATAAAATCACATTTTTGGCTTGGCCATTGTGAAGTGCCGCTTTCATGATATCAGTTTGCTCTGTCGCTAAACGACGCGCGCCACCAAATTTGGTGATATCACCTTGCGCCGCACGGTTTTCTGACACCGCATCATTTTTATCAGCCGCGTAGGCAGGGACTGTACTCCCTAAAATTAAAGTACTTACCGTGACAGCTAAAAGGGATTTCATAAAATTACCAGTCATAACTGTTTCCTTGCCAATCAATAATGAAAATAGAAGATGTATATTTCAAATAATGAAAGGCATGCTAAAGGAGCCAGATGACAGTTGAATGACGCTTTTATGGCGAAATGAAGACGTTTGTCATAAATGTGAAAAAGCAGCTAAATATAAGCTGCTTTTTATGCATGAGCGTTAGGGCTATTTACCATTGTGACGCAAGTTGGTTTGTTCCCTCATAAAGCGTTTCACACCAAGAAACGTAGTCGTGCCCACTAGGGAGTTCAATGGCATCAACTTGATAACCTTTATGTTTTAGAACATCGAATAACCGGTAGTGGTTTTGAATAATTCCCCCCCAACTACCACGTTGTTCAAATAGGCCAGCCTCAAGGAAAAAACGGATCGGTTGTGTTGGCATCATTTCAATTTCACGAATTAACCATTCAGGGTCTTTATCCTTCGGAGCCCACCAGTAAGATCCTGACATGCTAATGACATTACCGAAAATTTCCGGGTACTGTAACGCATTCCATGTCGCCCCAAGCCCTCCATAGCTGGAACCTGCAATAATCGTATGGCTTGCAGGTGCTTGAATTCCCATTTCCGCGAGCTGAGGCATAAGTTCATCCGCCAGCAACTTAGGAAACGCATCATTAGGAGGAAGCTCATCACCACGACGCGCTGAATTGATGCTGTCCACAAACACAATATTCATCGCTGGGAAACTCCCTTGATCCATCCACTTATCAAAGAATTTATCCATTTGATAGTTTTGCAGGTAAATTTGGCCATCCAATAGCACCAATAGTGCTGGGGTTTCCATTGGGATATTAGGCTGGTAAACCGTTATTTTTCTTTCGTTTTTTAATACCTGACTCGCCAACGTAAATGTCTCTAAATGGCCTTTAATCTGCCTGTTTTCTACATCGGAGAAATGACATTGGCGTATATTCGGTACTAATGATAACAACGAAAAACGGTTATATTTATCTATGCTTTGCGAAGGAATAACGTGAGAATTATAAGGGTCTGACTGCGCAGTGACTAAAATCGCCTTACGTTGAGCAAAGCCGCCCTCTGGCACTGAAGGGATATCCGGTGCAATTTTATATTGCGATAACGTATCATTAGGAATGATAAAAGAACGATACCAAATATCCGTTCCCGCCAAGTGGGCCATTCTTTCGTGATTACCCGACGGTGCCCCTAGAATATAAGCATTTGCTTTCGCGCCTCGCCAAAGAAATGTCACGCGTTTTTGTCGATTTGAAAACACCTCAACCAGTGGTGTTCCTTGCGCGGTGACAGCATGCCAAAATGCGCTTGTATCGCCATTTTGATAATGTTCATCAAGTAAACTTTGTAGCATCGGGCTAATAGGTTCATTATCTTTCTTAATGGCTAAAGGTTGGTACTCGCTGATATCAAACTTTAACTGCCAAGGTTTACCCGGCTCACCATTCAATGCTAAATAATAAACCCCATTTTCTGATACGACATAGTCTGCGCTATGGGGTTCTTGCACCGAGCCATACTCTTGCAATGCACGCACTGGCTGTTTATTGGAGTCCAATAACAGGACCTTGGAAAGGCCTTCACCACGTTGTTTTATAAAATCTTGCTGTGATACTTCAATAGATAAGCAACTATGGCCCTCGCTATCATGCAGCCCTTCAACAAAGGAAAGCTCAGATAAACGCATGCAGTCAGAATGCGTTGCCATTGCAGTAGATGACAGCAACATACAACCTAAAAGAGGCAAAGATTTCACATCAAATTCCAGCGAGTCAATTGATAATAATTATTACTATCAAAAAACTCTTTTAAACTCAATGGCTCACAGCACGTTTTTCCACCAATTGGTTAATTAACTGCAGCGCACTCAATAAATAATAGCGTTGTTTTTGTACTAATCTCAAATAACGGCGAGTCGCAGGAATACGGCTCACCATTTCTGATGCGGTGTAAGGCTCGATTTCACAACGCCAACGACCATGGCTAAACTCTATTTCGCAATGATTAAATTCCAGCTCTTCTAATGTTTGCCTAATAATGGGGTATTCATTCAGCCATTCAATAACTCTCTGTCCATCCATTTGTTTTGAGACGAAATGGATATGTTTTTTCTTTATACTCCCTCGGGTTTTTACTTCAATTTTTGCATTGATATTATCTGTGCATTGGCCTGACACCGCAAAACGGCTATACACAATGAAAGCAAGAAACAACTTTCTTGGTCGCTCTGTCACCTCAATGGTTAACTCCGGTTGAGGCTGTACAAGAAGCTCTCCGGGTGCTCCCCACTCACATGGATAAGGCGCCATGTCCTTTTCAACACGGTTAAGTGTCAATCCTATTTGATATCCGGCAGGCAAACGTTGCTGAGTGAGCTTACCGATTTTTTCCCACAAAGACGGTTTAGGCGAGGTGACGTAATGGCTCAAGTTGGCCTCCTTCCATTTCTTCATCAGCAAAGGAATTTGATAAAACGGATTCAACATCTACGGGTTTAAATGGATTAACTTTCTGCACGAAAACGGTCCAAATTAATGCATACCCTGCGGTTAAACCTAACATAATGGCAAAAGGAATATAGATATCCGATTTATTCATACCCGGTGGGGTAATGTACACAATAGCTAAAATAATTCCGACACTCGAAATAATTTGCGGTATAGGGAAAAAAGGAGAACGATAAGCACGATGTAAGTCAGGACGACGAATACGCAATAACACCACTGAAATCGTTACCAGCAAGTAAGCCGTTCCCCAAGAACACACCGCCGCCAGTACCAATGGAATGATACGGTCAAGGTCGCCTTGAATAGCAAAAGCATGCAAACACGGGATCATCACGGCCACTAAAATGCCGAATACTGGGGTTTTGAAACGTGGATGTAAATAAGCAAAGATGCGTGGTAATGCCCCATCAAGCGCCATTCCATAAAGAATACGAGGAACCGCTGCCATTAACGTATTAATGGTTGCTCCACCAGCCAATAATAATGCGACACCTATCCAATACTTCCCAAACTCACCCATCACAATTTCAGCAAATGCAGGGATTGCCATTGGTGTTTCCAGTAAACGTGTGCCTGTTTGCGGGTCAACGACCACATTTTCCACTTGGTTCGCTAAAGCTGCACCGAATAACACCATACAGAGCGCGACACAAAATAGGCCCGTTGTCATCGCGCGAGGGATCACCTTAGCGGAATTTTTAATTTCAGGCGCCATTGGTGTCACTAACTCACACCCAACAAACATGAACATCGCCATACCAACAAAGCTGAGAATCAATGTTGGGTCAGTATTGAGTGGCTGACCAAACCAGCCGTCCATATCGACATGAAAGGGCAATATCAAACCACTCACACTAAAAATCACTAACGTAGACCACATGGCGAATGTCAGTACAACCTCAACCTTACCAAAGGCTTCAATGCCGAATGCATTTAAAATCCCAAACGCGACAACTAATCCCACGCCGACCATCCAAGACGAATTACTGGTTTCTAAGACAGTATTGAGATGCTCAAAATTAACAAGCGCCATAATTCCAGAAAGGATCGTTTCGGCAGTTCCTGCAAACACATGCACAATCAAATAAGCCGAAAGCGCGCCAGTTATCGCCCAAAACCGCCCCATCCCACAAGAGATATAGTCATATACTGAGCCTGACGTTGGTAGAATGGCTGCAGCCTCCGAAAATGTGGTTAGCTGAGCTTGCATCATAATGAAGCTAAGTAGCACGGCTAGGGCAAACGTATCACCACCTATACCGAATCCACTCGTAACGGTTAAAATAACGGGGCTAGCCATAATCAAGCCGGCAGAACTCGCCAATGTGGTCGGAAAGCCAACTTTCCCTTTTTCTAAATGTGTCGACAATTTTGAGGATAAATTCATTTTACATCCCTCTCACTCTCTACTCAGCCATGAATGTGAATTTTTTGTAAAAACAAAGTAACTACATATCCACTATAGAAATAAGCCTAAACAGGCTGCTATCGTTCTAAAGAACGATACCTAGAGAGAGGGGAAATAAAATTTAACTCACGAAAAGTACCCACACTTTGAGAGGAAATAAAAATAATTAAAGTAATATCAATATGTAGCAAGCAATTAACTCATTAATATATTAATAAATAATCCTCTAAAGATACCAAAAAGCTACCAATCAATATTTGTGGAGTTTTTATGCGTTTTAAATACTGCTATCAACCTCACGTTATTAATATGTTTACTTTATGTTAAGAGCATTAAGGAGCATGATAATAATTCGATTAATACACAAGGGAATATGATGAATTCACCATTATTCGAGCCTCATCAACAAACATTAATTGATTGCTGCCTAAATACCATTGCACATATCATTCCAGTTTCTGCTTTGGTGTATTACCTCGTGAATGATCATTGCCAGCCAAGTAACTATGTTCTTCATGGGATCCCGGCAAAAATGCACGAAGAGTATCTCGCTTACTTTCACCAATTTGACCCATTGCACCCTGACCATTTTCGCGGTGATGACTTACGCTTAGTGAGAATGGATCCTGAAATATGCCAGCAAAATCAAGCTTTTTTCCATGATTTTATGCGGCCAAATAATATGACTGATATGGCTGAAATATTTATTCGCCGTAAAAATAAAATTATTGCGGGGATTTCGGTACTGCGAGACAGCCCATTTAGCCAACAAGAAATCATGCGATTAAATGCTATCTTGCCTGTCGCGGAACTAATGACATTCGATGTGTTACCCGATTCGCTAGTGTCTTATACCCCCAAAGAACAAGAAATCATCCATTTAGTACGGGAAGGCGCAAGTAATAAGCGAATTGCATTATTATTGGGAGTTTCACTATCAACAGTGAAGACTCACTTACGCAATATCTTCACTAAAGCGAATGTGACTAACCGAACCGAACTTGTTTCGTCAGGCTTTATCATTCGCCAAGAAAAATGACAATGGCTCTAACGGCCACCCACTACATCCTTTTTCATCACCTTATCGATAACGAATCATTATTAACGCTTTCTGTGTATTTAAATACAAAAAACCCGGCACGGTGGCCGGGAAATGTGGATTAATTGAATATAAATTGAAACTAATAACGCACCATGACAGATTTTAACTCTGTGTAATACTCAATAAAGGCACTACCAAATTCACGACCAATACCTGATGACTTAATGCCACCAAATGGCACTGCGGGGTCAAGGAAAGTATGCATATTCACCCATACGGTTCCCGCTTCAATGCGTGAAATCATGCGCATTGCTTTACTGAGATCATTTGTCCATAAACTCGCAGCTAAACCAAACGGAGTGCTATTCATCATCTCAATAAGTTCTTCTTCATCATCGTAACTCAAGAAAGTCCCTATTGGCCCAAATGTTTCCTCTTTCATCAATACATCATCTGGGCTATTAGCACGAATAATGGTTGGAGGCACAAAATACCCAGCACCTGCAACTGGCTGGCCACCATAAATAATTTCACTACCCTCTTCGCGAGCCTTTTCAAACAAAGCTAAGATTTTTTCATAATGCGCTTTATTTGCCAGCGGCCCCATCTCGGTTGTTTCATCTAATGGAGAACCCACTTTCATCGCAGACAAACGTGTTTTTAGTTCCGCTAATACTTCATCCATCAATTTAGAGGGAATATAGAACCGCTCAGCAGCTGCGCAAATTTGTCCTTGATTTAGATATCCCGCTTCAATAATCCCATTAACAATTTTTTCAACCGAGAGGTCAGCTAAGAATGCAGCGCCGTTTTTCCCACCAAGTTCAAGTGTGACTCGGGTTAATTTACCTTCCATCGCTGAACGCCCTACCGCCAGCCCAGTCGGTACAGACCCCGTAAATGTCACTTTAGAACAAAGCGGATGATGGATCAGTGCGGGCCCAACCTCACGACCACCGCCATTCACGATATTAATGACACCGTCAGGGATCCCTGCCTCTTTTGCTAATTCCACCACTCTGAGCATAGTTAGTGGCGTAAATTCACTTGGTTTCAACACAATCGTACAACCGCATGTTAAAGCCGCGGCTAATTTCCAAATGGAAATCATAATAGAAAAGTTCCAAGGAATGATACCGGCTACAACACCAACGGGTTCACGCTGGGTAAATGCAGAATATTTCTCACCATTAAAAGAAGGCAATGAAACATTCAACGTTTCCCCGCTGATTTTTGTCGCCCAACCAGCAAAATAACGCAAGAACTGCGCAGATGACCCCACTTCAAGAAAACGAGATAATTGAATGGTTTTGCCTGAACATAACGTCTCTAACTGGGCTAACTCTTCAAGGTGCTTTTCAAGCAAGTCAGCAAGGCGGTTTAAGCAATTCCCTCTTTCCATTGGTGTGGTATTTGCCCAAACCCCTTTAAACGCAGTATGAGCTGCATTCATTGCGGCATCCACTTCCGCTAAGGTCCCTTCTTTTACTTTCGCGATAACCTGTTCTGTGGCTGGGTTAACAACATCAAAAAAAGTATCGCCCTTGCCAGAAACCGGTAACCCGTTGATAAAATGACCGTGCTGGCGCTTCAAAAACTCACTGACTTCTGGTAATAGGCTTAACTCGCTCATTGTTATCACTCCACTAAATAGAAATTAATTAGGCATTTACACAAGCTAAGTAGTGTTTTACGAAGCGTGGTGTTTCAATTTCCCATAAAACTTCAGTACCTTTCGCAGCAAACCATGTATCGCCTTTATGGTATTCAACCGTCACACCGGTTTTCACATCCGTTAACTTCACCGAACCTTCGTGAACTGTCGCCATTTCATCAAATGGATATACCATTTTAAACTTACCTTTAGTACAAGCAAAAATACCGCAGGTCAGGTTATCCGTTGGTTCACCGTGGATCATCGCAACACTCGCTTGAGGGTCGCCTTCAACAACCACAGAACCTAAGTTTGTCACACTACCAATATTTAATAGTTCTGGCAGTGGTTTGTTTAACAGTAATGGACTGATCATAATTTTTACCTTTAATCGATTTAAATAAACTAGTTAAGTGGATAACGAATTAGCGGCGACCTTGCCAATAACCGGATGTCTGATGCATTATTTTTGCCAGTGAAACAATCACATTACGCATGCTATCTTTACCAATAATATTGGCGTGCGGGATAGAACTCATTAAGTCATAACGATGAGAACCTTCTACCATCCCTTCAGCCAAGACTTTGCACACAATCTGGCTAGGCGTAACACCAAAACCTGAATAGCCCTGTGCATAAAACACATTTTTATGTTGTGGTAATGAGCCAATTTGTGGAAATAAATTTGCACTACATGCCATCGGTCCACCCCAAGCTAGTTCAATTTTGACATCTTTGAGGTAAGGAAAGACTTTTAGCATTAAATTACGATTCCATGCTTTAAGATCAGATGGAATGTATTCAAGAAAATGTGTTGAACTACCGAATAATAAGCGATTTTCATTCGTTACTCGGTAGTAATCTATAACGGGGCGAATATCACTATAAGCACCACGGATTGGGCTAATTTGCTCAATTAATTCATCAGGCAATTCTTCAGTCATTAATTGATATGCGTAAGTATTAATGGTTTTAGGGTAAAGCGTCGGCTCAAGACCATTTAGAAATGAGTCACAAGCCCATAGCATTTTCTGTGCTTTAACTGTTCCCATCGCAGTTCTAACTTTGATGGTATTACCATACTCCACATTTAATACTTGGCTATTTTCAAATATTTTAGCGCCATATATTTCACTAATCGCTTTCGCTTCACCCAATAATAAATTCAATGAGTGAACATGCCCACCACCCATGTGCTTGATACCACAGGTATAAGCATCGGAACCAATAATCTGTTTTAGTTCTGAACCACTGTAAAATTCAATTTCTTCATCAGGATCAACTGACTTGAAGTCTTTTAACCAGCTACGTAAGGTCTTTTCTTGGCGCTTGTTGCTTCCTAAGTATGCGTAACCACGGCAAAAGTCTGCATCAATATCATATTTAGCGATGCGATCACGCATGATCCCCGCGCCCATATTACTGAGTTTAAAAATCGTTTCTAAACCCTCTGGCCCAACATATTTTTTAATTGCATCGATATCATGACCAATGCCTGCCATCACTTGGCCGCCATTTCGCCCTGAACCACCATAGCCAAGATGACGCCCTTCCAAAATAGCAATATTGGTGATCCCTTTCTCACATAGCTCTA
Source organism: Providencia sp. PROV076 (assembly GCF_028483405.1). Taxonomy (NCBI): domain Bacteria; kingdom Pseudomonadati; phylum Pseudomonadota; class Gammaproteobacteria; order Enterobacterales; family Morganellaceae; genus Providencia; species Providencia sp. PROV076. The sequence goes on from NZ_JAMPRR010000034.1 coordinate 56,020, forward strand.
GTGCGGTATGGATCCCAGAGAAGCCGCCACCGATGATCACGACATCAACATCAAGATCTTCCTTTAATGTCGGAAAACGTAAGTCATACTTCTTAGTTGCAGCATAGTAAGTCAATGATTCTACTTGGTTATTCATTATGGATACCCTATTTAGTATCTTTCGATAACCCGATTATCTTAACCTTACATTAACAATTACATAGCCCTTTAGGGACATTCGAAACATAAAGTTAACAAATGTGAGCCAAGTAGAATATTTAAATAGTAACGAAATTCACAAAAAATATTAAACAACCAAAAAAATCAAGTAATTAACAAACCATTCTCATATTAACAATATTGTTTGTTAATTTTAGTTCATTAAGACCATCTAGACAAAATCAAAAAAAATAACGTAATAACAAAAAAGACAGCATCCCATAAAACCATATTAAATCAATATATTACGATAATTTGCACTTAACTCAGCCTATTCATTAATAAGTTAAATAATTCGACTTGTGAGTTAATACTTAACTTTTGATAGATATTCTTACGGTGATTTTTCACTGTCCCTAAACTAATGAAAAGCGCCTGTGCAATTTGTGGTGAGCCTTTACCCGCTAAAATTAACTCGACAACTTCACACTCTCTGGGGGTCAGGCCAAATCGTGTTTGCATATCGATATTTTGGTAGTGATTCGACACCGAAGAAGGAGAAATATCTTTATGAAGTTTGACCATACTACGAATGATATCGAAGGCATCTTTAAGTGGCGCTTGCGTATATTTTTCCGAGAAAAAAGGCCTATCTTCATTACCAAAAAAAATACCTAATTGCCTATCATCTGAAATATCTAATAACAGCCCAGCCTCATCACACCACCCTGTTTTGCGATAAAAATTGAGATAATAGTCCGTATGATAAAATCCTTTAGGTGCGAGTTCTTTTAGTGTTAACACTTTGGAAGCGCCTCCTCTTTGGATTTCTTGGTAGAATGGGTCCATTAAATAAGCACCTCGTTGATAGATTCTGTTAATACTATCGCTATTACGGCGCTCTACTTTGGAAAGAAATCGGGGTGGCGCTCCTTTTTCAAAGGAGTAAACAATCGCATTATCGAATGCAATAAGTGAAGACAACCATGATAATAAATTAGGGTAAAACTGATTAGTTGCAACAGAATCAATAACATCAGGTAATCTTTCTAGATAGTTCTCCACTCTGCCTCCTCAATCATTAACTCGTTAATAAAAACCCTCTAGGCGGTTTCATTTATATTGCTTAAAACTACATAAAGAACACATTATCTTTATAAACTCAACACGATTGTTATTAATATGTTAATCACATCACTCCTCATTAGTTACCCTAATGAATAGTTTCATTACATTAGCATTCATGAAAATAGAACTTACGTCACATAAAAATAAATTCATCCCTATATTATGTTAATCAAAAGTAAATAACCTAAGAAAAGGAGAAATAATGTCTAAAAATAAAATTATTATCGATTGTGACCCTGGCCATGATGATGCAATGGCAATTTTCTTAGCATTAGGCAATTCAAATATAGAGTTACTTGCGGTAACGACTGTCGTTGGAAACCAAACTTTAGATAAAGTCACTCATAATGCACGCGCAATTATGGAATTCGTTAGTGCAAATAATATCCCTATCGCTGCGGGTTGCTCTCGACCACTCGTGAGAACCATTCAGACAGCCCCAGAAGTTCACGGTACAACAGGCCTTGACGGTACTCACCTCCCCGAACCCAAATTACCTGTTGATCCGCGCCATGCTGTTGACTTAATTATTGATACGCTAAAGTCACATCCCCCTAAAACGGTGACTCTCGTCCCGATTGGAGGCCTCACAAATATTGCTTTGGCAGTAAGAAAAGCACCTGAAATTGTAGAGTTAGTCAAAGAAGTGGTATTAATGGGAGGAGGCTACCATACAGGTAACCGTACTGCAGTCGCTGAGTTCAATATCCTTATAGACCCTGAAGCGGCTCATATCGTATTTAATGAAACTTGGCCTATCACTATGATTGGGCTAGACCTTACACACCAAGCAAGGCCAGACGACCAAATAATGGAAACAATTGCTGCGTTAAACACACCTGTAAGTGATTTTGTTGTTGAGTCCCTAAATTACTACACTGCTGGTTACCGCAGACGTAATGGCTATACTGACCATGCTCCAGTTCATGACCTATGTGCTGTTGCTTATGTTATCGACCCATCCATAATGGAAACGATTAAAGCCCCGATTGATATCGAACTACAGGGCGCTTTAACAACAGGTATGACCGTGACTGACTTTCGCCACCCCGCTAAAGCAGATTGCCACACACAAGTTGCGACAAAGTTAGATAACCCACAGTTATGGGATATGTTTATTGCTTCTCTAAAGCAATTAGAAAAATAGAAAACAAAAAAGGTAGCCTATTAAAATAGCTACCTTTTCCGCAAATTATGATTTGATAATTTCTTTTAGCTTTGTGTAGCGCCTAATTAATCGCCATTTTAATTTTACTGTAGTTGCATGTGCCCACACAATTTGCCAATAACCCTTATCAAAAAATAGTTGTACCATTTCTTTCTGTACATCTGGTGATTTGATAGCTAATAGCGCTTGAATCACCCCTAAGCCTTCTTTTCCTACCTGCCATAGACAAGCCGGTGCTTGTTTAACTTGTTCAGGATAACGCTGGTAAATATTTAACAGCATATCAATAATTTTCAAATAGGTTTTTATCTTACGGACTGAACGTTCATCACCACTCAATGAGTGAGAAACAGATTGGTTATGGATTAAATATCGATAGTATTGTTCATTGATGAATTGCACGCGCTTTGCCACGAGCAACACTTCTGTTGTCCAAGGAATGTCTTGGTGATGTAATTTGGGTTCAAAGAAAAACTTGTGTTCGCGCAACATGTCTAAACGATATAAATTCAGCCAAGTTACATGCAAAAACTTGCGAGAGCTTAAGCCAACTTCAAGCCATTCAGGACCTGAAATGACACCAGTTGACGGGACTTTATTCGGTGGAAAAATTGCCTTTGGGGCATCACCATTAGTGTAAACATAAGTCCCATTACAGGTTGCAACATCGAGATTATTTGATAATGCGATTTCTAATAAGCGCCCATACATTTGTGAGCTAATTTCATCATCAATATCAGGGAATGTAATGTATTTCCCGGTGGCCTCAACCATCCCTGTATTGCGAGCAACTGAGACACCTTGGTTTTCTTGATAAAGCACTTTCAAATGTACAAATTTATCTGCATAAGACTTAATGATGTCTTCACTTTTATCTTTAGAGCCATCATTTACAACAATCAGTTCCCAATTTTCTAATTTTTGTGCGATTAAGCTATCAAAGAACTGAGGTAAAAATTTTTCACCGTTATATACAGCAACGACAATACTCAAAACTGGCTGAGAAGACATGTATTATAACCCTATACCAATCTATTAAAAATTATTTATAAACTAAATAATTAAACCAAACATAAAGTAAGATAGTAGATAACTGTATGTTATTTTACTAAAATTAATAGTTTAGAAACGAAAAAATCATATTGGTTCCATTGTCATAAAAATTTAATAATTCAAAATTCAGACTTTTCAACTGCAGTGGGATTATCTTATTTGTAAATATGGCTTATGTTGTAGTGAACTAATTATCCATTAACTGACCTAATAAACATTAATGACACCTTAAAAAAATATTGAGGATACCCTTGTGGCTGGAAGTAGCTTACTCACCTTACTTGATGATATTGCCGCTGTACTAGACGATGTTTCCGTCATGACTAAAATGGCAGCCAAAAAAACCTCTGGAGTTTTAGGTGATGACCTCGCGCTAAATGCCCAGCAAGTCACAGGTGTTCGTGCAGATAGGGAGATCCCTGTTGTTTGGTCCGTCGCTAAAGGGTCATTTATTAATAAATTAATACTTGTTCCTTTAGCGTTATTAATCAGTGCCTTTATTCCTTGGGCCATCACACCACTACTTATGGTTGGTGGGGCCTACCTTTGTTTTGAAGGCGCAGAAAAAATAACTCATAAGCTCTTGCATTCTAACGTAAAAAATACTGTTTTCCAAAACCAGTTACAGTTATCAGAAGAACAACTTAAGGAATTTGAAAGTAAAAAAATCAAAGGGGCTATTCGTACTGATTTTGTTTTATCAGCCGAAATCATTGCTATCACACTAGGCATTGTTTCCACTACCACTTTTATCAACCAAGTGGCCGTACTCTCTATCATTGCTATCGTAATGACTATCGGTGTATATGGCTTAGTTGCAGGGATTGTCAAATTAGATGACTTAGGCTTTTATTTACAGAAGAAAACCTCATCTTTATTAAAAAAATGTGGTAATTCATTGATTTATGCAACCCCTTATCTGATGAAAACATTATCTGTTGTAGGGACTGCCGCGATGTTTATGGTCGGTGGTGGTATTCTAACCCACGGTATCAGCTATATTTCAGAATGGATTACCGAAATATCGTTTACTGCAACCTTAACACCGATCATTGGTAGTACTATGCAGTTTATCCTACCAACTGTAATTAATTTATTTTTTGGGCTAGTAACAGGTCTAATCCTTGTTGCGATAATCTCACTATTCAAAAAATTAAAAAAAGCTTAAAACAAAAAGGTAGCTCTATCCATTAGGGCTGCCCTTCTTTCTATCATTGATATGATTATCAAAAATACTTTCGATGTATATTAGTTTACATATTGATTTACTTCGATATTTAAACTGATCTAAATCAAAAGAAACTCATCTTTAATTTACGCTATAATACGTAAATTCACTCACAGAAAAATAAAATTTAATCTTATATATCAATAAATAACACGATAAAACTCAACGGAGAATTTTATTTTCTATTTACTATTCTGTTATAAATCCCAAAAATTACTACCAAAGTAGTATATTTAATATTCAAACCTTTATGAACAATACTAGAAGTATGCATTTTAAGTTCACTAGCACGACTTTTTAAGGAAGTGACACATGCCCACGCTGTATCGTCGATTTTCAATCATTAACCAAGTGATCGGCCTAATGCTACTTATTGCGATCTTAGGAATTATTGGGATGACGATTTCCAATCGAATGATTATAAGTGTGCAAGGTAATGCTCATGCAATAAATAAATCAGGTTCACTACGAATGCAGAGCTACAGATTACTTTCTCTAGTCCCTTTAAATACCCAGAATCAGCGTTATCTCGATGCATTAGAATCTGACCTCATCAGTCCAGAACTGACTCAAGTTGTAAAGATCGAAAATTTAACGCCTCAATTTGATGAACTCTACAATTACTGGCTACATATCTTGAAACCCTCATTAATGGAAGCAAATGCCCCTAATGATGCAAGATACGAAGTTATATCATTTGTAAGTAAACTAGATGAATTAGTTCATAACATTGATGAGAAAACGGAAAGAAAGATTGCTTATGTTGCCATGACACAACTGATTTTTATCAGTTTAGTATTCTTATTACTGATGGGAACTATCTGGCACCTGAGAAAAAAAATTTATTACCCATGGGTTAAATTATTATCAATGGTCAATGCGATTGGACGAAAAGATTTTAGCCAACGCTACCCTAAAAATAATAGGCAAGATGAGCTAAATGCGCTAGGAGAAACTCTGAACCAAATGTCGGATGAATTAGCGCTAAGTTATCATCAGCTTGAAGAAAGGGTTGCAGAGAAAACTGCAGACTTAATCACAAAAAATAAAGTGTTATCATACTTATATCAATCAAGCCAAATCCTTCATTCATCAGATCCTCTCTACTTGCGATTACAAAAAGTCCTTATTGAACTAGAAAATATTACCATACTCAAAAATCTCAGTTTACGGTTGTATGAAGAAAGCAACGAAACATATTTTCACGAAATATGCTGCCATTCAACCGGGTTATCAGAAGTGAATACAACGCAGCTAGAACAACAAGCTTCAATCGAAAAACCGCTCAGCTTACAGTGGGATTTATCAGACAATATGCATCGTTATGGCATTATTATTGGAGAGATTGAAGATAACCAAATACTTTCAGATGAACAAAATAGCCTCGTTTCTGTTTTAGCTAAACAAATCTCTGGTATGTTAGCCATGGAGCACCAGATAGAACAACAGCAACAGTTACTTATCATGGATGAGCGCTCTGCAATTGCGCGTGAACTTCATGACTCGATTGCTCAATCTTTATCTTGTTTAAAAATGCAAATTAGCTATCTGCAATTACAGCCAGAGCCATTACCAGAAAAACCTCAACAACTGTTAACAGAAATGCGTAGCGAGATTAATACCGCATATAGCCAGTTAAGAGAATTATTAACTACATTTAGGCTTAAATTAATGGAACCGGGTTTACTTCCCTCATTAGAAAGTACTATTAGTGAATTTAGTGAACGCACAGGGTATACAATAGGCTTAAATTACGACCTACCCGCGAAAAGTATTTCACCGCATCAATCTATTCATATAATACAAATAGTCCGAGAAGCATTAACTAATATTTTAAAACACGCTAATGCAAAGTGGGCTGAGGTTTCATTAAACCAGTATGATGGTATTGTTACCATTACAGTTACTGACGATGGTACAGGGATCACGTCAAATACTGATAAACTTAACCATTATGGGCTTATTATTATGAGAGAAAGAGCATTAAGCCTTAATGGAAATTGTTGTATTACACCTAGGCCTCAAGGTGGAACAGAGGTAAAAGTTACCTTCCCTTTATCTGACGCTTAACATACCGGAAAATCATCTATGGAAAATACAAATATAGTGAACGAAAAATCAACCATTCTACTTATTGATGATCATCCGATGCTAAGAAATGGAGTCAAACAATTGATTAGTTTGGAGTCTTCATTGCAAGTTATCGGTGAAGCTGGAGATGGTAAAACTGGCATACAGATCGCTGAAGAGCAAGATCCTGACCTTATCTTACTTGACCTCAACATGCCAGGCATGAATGGTTTTGAAACTCTCGATGAACTTAGGAAGCGAGAGCTATCAGGTAGAATTATTCTTTTTACCGTTTCTAATTATAGTGATGATTTAGTCAATGCACTAAAAAGAGGTGCCGATGGTTATTTACTAAAAGATATGGAGCCTGAAGAGCTTATCGTAGCCCTTAAAGAAGCTGCAAGCGGTAAGTTAGTTGTCAGCCCAACATTAGCATCTGTGCTTGCTGAATCACTAAGAGATAACACCACACAGGATGATAATAATATTGCTTCATTGACACCAAGAGAAGCCGATATTTTAGAACTGATCTCTCAGGGTTTATCAAATAAAATGATAGCTCGTAAACTGGATATTGCAGAAAGTACAGTAAAAGTACATGTTAAACATTTACTAAAAAAACTCAATTTAAAATCAAGAGTTGAAGCTGCAGTTTGGGTTTTACAACAAAAATAATTTTTACTCTCACAGCTATATCACCTTATGATAGCTGTGAGTTAAAAATAATTATATTTATAATTAAACAGCTCTAATATGCAAACTTATATTTTTAATTATACTAAACTAAAGCAATCATTTAATGACGGAAAATAATATAAATGGAAGATGAATTAATTTTAGTCGATGAGCATGACCAACCTATTGGGGTTATGCCAAAGCTATTGGCACATCAGCTCGGTCATCTACATCGAGCATTCTCAGTATTTATCTTTAATGAGAAAAATGAGCTACTAATTCAACAACGTGCTTTTCATAAGTATCATTCAGCGGGACAATGGGCAAATTCTTGCTGCAGTCATCCTAGACCAAATGAAGATACTCAGAAAGCTGCTGAACGTAGACTTCAAGAGGAATTAGGTTTTGTCACTCCATTGACGCACATAGGTTCCTTAATTTATAAAGCAGATGTTCAGGGAGGCTTAATTGAACATGAGTATGACCATATTTTTATTGGTTATTATAACCAATATATTCAACCAAATAGACAGGAAGTCTCATCTGTAAGATGGGTAAGCCTTCCTCAATTAAAACAAGAGATCGTTCTTACTCCTGAAATTTTCACACCGTGGTTCAAAAAAATATTAGAAGAATTTCCTTTATTGGATTTTAAATAAATATGTTTTATAACATTTTTATGGATAATTTAACCTTCTAATCTTCATTTTTAATTATGAAAAATATTTATATCTATTTATAGCATTATAAATATTCAAATAATAAACGTAATATTATTAAACTCCACTTAGCAATAGTATTGATTTAAGTTTAAGTTTAAGTTTAAGTTTAAGTTTAAGTTTAAGTTTAAGTTTAAGTTTAAGTTAGATTAATATTTTCTTCCGGCCTATCTTCAACAATAAATATTATTGATAATTTTTATTTAACCCACTCTCTTCATCAATAAATCTAACTCATAGTTTATATAAAAATTAATCAGTTAGAAAATTAATACAGCCTTATTTTCTACATTCTATTACTTTCCTTCCAGCTATATTTTTATATTTCCATAACAAGTGAGCTGTTACTTACTGCTTTACCACAAGCAATTACATTCACCCCAGCAATGGATAATTGTCGACTCAATATACTTATTTGATTTTATTGAAATTAACTATACTTAGTTAAGAAACGAGTGAGTTGTTACTTACTACTTTGGCTCAAGCGATGTCATTCATCACCGTGATGGAAAAACACCCAGTCCACAGTACTCACGTGATATTATTAAAATTCTCTTTTCCACAAAATAACCTGTGAGTTGTTACTTACTACTTTGGCTCAAGTGATGTCATTCATCACCGTGATGGAGAAACACCCAGTCCACCGTACTCACGTGATATTCTTAAATTTTTTTTCCACAAAATAACCTGTGAGTTGTTACTCACTACTTTACGTCTAGAATGTCCATTCGTCACACTGATACACTCCATTGCTCCTCCTAGCTCCCCTCACCCCACTACCATCACTGGCAGTCACCGCCCCCTTCAACATGTGAGCTGTTACTTACTACTTTATATCCAGAATTTTTATTCACAGAGCCAATGCCACTGAGAGTCACCTACCGATTGCCTAACCTAACTCTCTTAACTCTTTTTACCCCACAGCCATCACTTATATCTCCGCGCGCTCTTCAACACGTGAGTTGTTACTTACTACTTTGGCTCAAGTGATTACATTCTCTGGAGTAATAAATAATTATCAAATCACTATACCCATTTGATTTTATTGACTTACCTGCACTTAATTAAAAAATACGTGAGCTGTTACTTACTACTTTGACTCAAGTGATGTCATTCATCACCATGATGAACAAGCACCCAATCCATAATACTCACGTGACATTCTTAAAATTCTCTTTTCCACAAAATAATCTGTGAGTTGTCACTCACTACTTTAGTTCCAACAATTCTATTCACCACGATCAGCGGTAAAGATATATTAATGGCTTCCCATAAGCCAAAGAGATGAAAATGGGAGGAATAGCGTAAGAAATACAGGAATAAAGAAATAAAAAAAAGAAAAAAGAAAAAAGAAAAGAGAAAAGAGAAAAGAGAAAAGAGAAAAGAGAAAAGAGAAAAGAGAAAAGAGAAAAAAGAAAAAACATAAGATAGTTAGCACGGTAGCACAATACCGGGGATATCCCCTATCCCC
>NZ_JAMPRR010000035.1:0-62962 GCF_028483405.1 Providencia sp. PROV076
GCATTCCACAGCAAAACCCCCACTTATACCGACTTATGCACCAAGTTATCCACAGCATGAAAATAATTTAAAAATTACCGCGCATTACGCAAACGTTTGCGTTACAATTGGCTCGAAATTTCAGCATTGATTTTGTTTTTATGTTCTGAAATTGTTAGTGACTTATATATTGTTATAGGGAAAGCGGGCTAATTCCGCTTGGCTTTCATCAATAGATATAATAGGTATATAAGAAAAGCTCTTTGAGTTTTTACTGACTGATATTCGTTATTGCCTTATTTATTCAAATCCAAGGGATCTATCTCATGCAACTGCTTCGTCCTATTCGTCGTGCCCTGCTTAGTGTGTCTGATAAAACAGGGGTTGTTGAATTCGCTAAGGCGTTATCTCAACGTGGTGTTGAGCTTCTATCTACTGGCGGTACTGCAAAGTTACTTGCTGAGTCAGGATTAAACGTAACTGAAGTTTCAGATTACACAGGGTTTCCTGAAATGATGGATGGCCGAGTGAAAACATTGCACCCGAAAGTGCATGGCGGAATTTTAGGACGTCGCGGTACAGATGATGCCATCATGCAACAACATGACATCGCGCCTATCGATATGGTTGTTGTTAATCTATATCCATTTGCCCAAACCGTGGCAAAACCAAATTGCACCCTTGAAGATGCTGTAGAGAATATTGATATCGGAGGCCCAACCATGGTGCGCTCCGCGGCTAAAAATCATAAAGATGTCGCAATTGTGGTAAATAGTAATGACTATCAAACCATCATTGATGAGATGGATAATCACGAAAACTCGCTAAATTGGTCGACTCGGTTTGACCTCGCAATAAAAGCTTTCGAGCACACTGCGGCTTATGACAGCATGATTGCGAATTACTTTGGTGAATTAGTTGCCCCTTATTATGGCGATACAACTCAGCCTTCCGGCCGCTTTCCTCGCACCTTGAATTTAAACTTTATAAAAAAACAAGATATGCGTTATGGAGAAAACAGCCATCAAGATGCGGCTTTTTATATAGAAGAAAGCCCAAAAGAAGCTTCTATTGCAACTGCACAGCAGATCCAAGGTAAAGCCCTGTCTTATAATAATATCGCTGATACCGATGCAGCTCTTGAATGTGTTAAATCATTCGAAGAACCTGCTTGTGTAATTGTCAAACATGCAAACCCTTGTGGTGTCGCTATCGGTGATTCTATTCATACAGCTTATGATAACGCATTCAAAACTGACCCAACCTCTGCTTTTGGTGGCATTATCGCTTTTAACCGTCAATTAGATAAAGAGACCGCTCAAGCGATTATTGAACGCCAGTTTGTGGAAGTCATTATTGCGCCTTCTGTTGCTAAAGATGCATTGCCTATTCTTGAGACTAAACAAAACGTCCGCGTACTTGAATGTGGCGAATGGAGCAAACCCGTTGCAGGTTTAGACTTTAAACGCGTGAATGGCGGTTTATTAGTGCAAGACCGTGACTTAGGAATGGTTGAAAAAGAAGAACTTCGCGTTGTAACTAAGCGCCAACCAACTGAACGCGAGCTAAAAGATGCGTTATTCTGCTGGAAAGTCGCGAAATTTGTAAAATCCAATGCAATCGTTTATGCCAAAAATGATATGACTATCGGTATTGGCGCAGGGCAAATGAGCCGTGTGTATTCTGCAAAAATTGCAGGTATTAAAGCCGCAGATGAAGGTTTAGAAGTCGCTGGCTGTGCGATGGCCTCAGATGCCTTTTTCCCATTCCGCGATGGTATTGATGCCGCGGCAGCTGTTGGCGTAACTTGTGTTATCCAACCTGGCGGTTCTATTCGCGATGATGAAGTGATTGCAGCCGCAAATGAACATGGTATTGCCATGCTTTTCACTAATATGCGTCATTTCCGTCACTAATTATTAGGAGCCTAGTCATGAATATTTTAATTATTGGTGGTGGTGGTCGTGAACATGCATTGGCATGGAAAGCTGCGCAATCACCTTTAGCGGAAAAAGTCTATGTTGCCCCAGGTAATGCAGGAACAGCATTAGAACCTACACTCGAAAACGTGAATATTTCGGCAACTGATATTGATGGGCTGCTCCAATTTGCTAAAGAAAAACAAATTGATTTAACAATTGTAGGCCCTGAAGCACCATTAGTTATTGGTGTTGTTGATGCATTTAAGGCTGCCGGTTTAACTATTTTTGGCCCAACCCAAGGTGCTGCACAGCTTGAGGGTTCAAAAGCATTTACCAAAGATTTTTTAGCTCGTCACAATATTCCAACTGCCGCTTATGAAAATTTTACTGAGATAGAGCCCGCTTTGGCTTACTTAGATAAAGTCGGTGCGCCTATTGTGATTAAGGCTGACGGCCTTGCCGCGGGGAAAGGCGTTATCGTTGCCATGACCTTACAAGAAGCAAAAGAAGCTGTTCACGATATGTTAGCGGGAAATGCCTTTGGCGATGCAGGGCATCGTATCGTTATTGAAGAGTTTCTCGATGGTGAAGAGGCGAGTTTCATCGTTATGGTAGATGGTGAAAATGTCATTCCAATGGCGACTAGCCAAGACCATAAACGTGTCGGTGATGGTGATACTGGTCTAAATACAGGTGGAATGGGTGCTTACTCTCCCGCCCCTGTCGTGACCGATGAAATACACCAGCGCGTGATGGAACAAGTCATTTACCCTACAGTTAAAGGCATGGACCAAGAAGGAAACCGCTATCAAGGCTTCTTATATGCAGGTTTAATGATTGATAAAGCAGGTAACCCAAAGGTTATCGAATTCAACTGCCGTTTTGGCGACCCTGAAACTCAACCTATTATGATGCGCTTGCAATCGGACTTAGTCGCTTTATGTTTAGCCGGTGCGAAAGGTGAGCTGGCAGGTAAAGATTCATTATGGGATGAGCGCCCTGCTCTAGGGGTAGTTATTGCCGCGGGTGGTTACCCAGGTGATTACCGCAATGGCGATGTGATTTCAGGTTTACCAACCACTGAAGCCACTGATAGCAAGGTTTTCCACGCAGGCACTCGCTTGAAAAATGGTGATGTAGTCACTGCCGGTGGGCGTGTGTTGTGTGTCACTGCGTTAGGCGATGATATCGCTAAAGCGCAAACCAAAGCTTATGAAGTGGCAAAAACCATTCACTGGGATGATAACTTTTACCGCAACGACATCGGCTACCGTGCTATCGCTCGTATAAAATAATACAAAGTACTAAACCATTCCCTAAGCTGATAAGAGGAAACTTTTATCAGCTTTTTTATTGTTGTTTGTACTATCAAACAAGCACTCTAAGGATTTCTGTTCGCAGCTAGACGACAAGGTGACTAGGCTAAGTCACCGCGGCCAACAATGCTGAAGGTCGAAAGGCTACGAGTTGACGAGCAAAAATATCGGCTCTAAGTATTTCAATTCAGAGCTAGGCGGCAAACGAAGATATCTTAGGGAGCATACATAAGTATGTGACCTAAGTAGCTGAGAGCAGCCAACAACGTTATGGATTGAAAGACGACGAGCGGTGGGTCGAAAGACGACGAGCGGTGGGTCGAAAGACGACGAGCGGTGATATTACAACGAATCTTTAGAAGGCTGCCAGCGGCAAAAATCGGTATCCGCCACCATCAAAAGCTGATTCCCCTCTGAAGACTCCAACCACGCTAAATTTAACTGGGAATGCCACACTTTCGCACGGCTCTGTAACCAATTTTCAGCATAGGGCTCGAAGGTTACTTCTCGCACATCACCTTCACAAGTCGTCACTTTGCCTTGTTGCCAACGTCCTTGGTAAAGTTTAACGCCTCCGACAATAAGGGCGGTGTTTGTCTCAAGTACTCGTTCAGCTTCAAAGCGCCAACGCGTGATGTCATCCGTTGAAAGTGGTGTTTTATGGCCATCTTGGGCACGCTGCATAAAAACAACGTCATTGTTTTTATCGAAGCGTAATTGTTCGGTGATATCACCATTTTTTTGGTTCAAGATTTGGCTGCGAATTTGCCAGAGTTTACCGGAGCGGTATTCGAAGAAATTAACGGAAGTGTCTGTGCCTTTATAGGGGCTATAAACCACCATTAAGACAAGAGGTTGGCTTTGTGCATTATTCAGCCGCCACATACGAATGACGCCATCATCAGCAATAAAACCACTTGCACTAAACTCAGGAAGTTTTGGTGCATTAGAAGAACAGGCGCTTAGCATTGAGATGGCTCCCAATACCAGCAACCCTTTTTGAATAAACAAAAGGGGGAGTTTTTTACCCCCTCTGGTAATTCGTCTGTACAATGTTCTTATTTTACAGCTTCTTTCAGTGCTTTACCGGCAGAGAAAGCAGGTACAGTTGTAGCAGGAATTTGGATTTCTGCTTTAGTTTGTGGGTTACGACCAGTACGTGCAGCACGATGGCTAACTTTAAAAGTACCGAAACCGACCAGTTGGACTTGCTCGCCTTTTTTAAGCGTTTCAGAAATAGCATTCAGAGTAGATTCTAATGCTGCTTTTGCCTGAACTTTGGTCAGGTCCGCTGATTCTGCGATAGCATCAACTAATTCAGTCTTATTCATAAATTATCCTTACACAGTGTGTTTATCGTTTGCAAAGCATCGAGTGCGTCGGATATGCCAAATTGACAGCCCCTGATACACGCCCCCGATAGCCACTTCTTCTCGCCCCTAAATGTAGACCAGAGTAGGGGCAAATGTGAAGTCTTAGTACTCAGCATTACTGCGTCAAGTCACGTTTTCGATAATGAAAATGCAAAAATCAGCTTAAAGTAATACCTATGTTGCTCACCCCCGCTTCGCGGAGGTCAGATTTTAATCCTTTAATTAACTCTAAGTCGCGCTCTTCACAAGCTGCCAGTAAGCGGAAAATGTCCCACTGGATATCCCACTCTTCTTCAACGGCCGGGATTTCTTTGAGTTCTTCTTCTGTCATTTCCCGCCCTGCTTGAGTCATTTCGAGCATGGCAACCGTACGAATGGATGCTTCGCTAACCAATATCGCGTGTTCGAGGGTTTCACCACTCAATTTCGAATGAATAATTTCACCCAATGCAATACAGGCATCAATAGCTGGATACACACCATACATATCAAAATCATCCGCTGATGGGATAATTTCTTCTAATTTTTCTAACTGACTGTCGAAATTGACTTTGCTATCTTTAATGACCAAAGTTTCCCAAACTAAATCAAGGATGGAACGATAAACTTTTGCATCGGCAAATTCAGTTTGCAGACAAAACATCTGAAAGTTGGGATACATTCTTTCACATAAGCTTGCCATGAAAGTTGTATGTTGCCAGCTTTCTAATTTTTCCAACCTCAAATGAATGGGATTTCTTAACATAATTTCTGACTCATCAATCTTAATACCTCGCAGTTTACCTGAAAATCTGTCAATGCCACATATTTTGCTGATAATTAGCTGATTTTCTCATTCATTCGCTTAAAAAACGTTCGATTTGATGCAATTCCGTCAGCAAAACGTGTTGGTTCAGGCAACCTATAACCCTTTAGACACTGCCTAACCCACTCTAAGGAAGATGAAAAACCGACTTTATGTCCCGGAGAAACATATAATGGTTTGCAGCGTTTTTTACTCCGCAGCACCCAACCAAGTTGATTTTCACCTGCCATTAACGGCTGAACACTTTCGGGTTCTTCACTTAACTCATCTGCATCACCACATAAACGGCTTTTTGCAACACCAATTGTGGCAACATTCGCTTGTAACCCAAAATGGCAGGCAACACCAAACCGCCGTGGGTGTGCAATCCCTTGTCCATCCACAAGCACTAATTCAGGTTTGTTTTGTATTTTTCCCCACGCAGCCATTAGTCCAGGCACTTCACGAAAAGAAAGTAACCCCGGTATATAAGGTAATTGCGTCGGTATTCGAGCTATTTGATACTCAACAAGTTCTAACTGTGGCCAAGATAGTACAGCCACCACAGCTCTCGTAATCTCACCTTGCTGTTCAAAGCCCACATCAGCCCCACCAATCAGTTTGAGGGGTGGAAATTCGTCATGCAAAATGATTTTTGAGGCTTGGCTAGTTTGTTCTGTTCGTAACTGTTGGGTATCTAAAACCATCATGCGTCCATTGCTTATGATATTTAATTATTCTTAATCATAGATGATAATGGTGTACTTACAAGATCCTATAAATACACCACAAATCAAGAAGATCAATAAACGATAATTATTGATGATATTGGCGGGATAAACGGTGAACAGCATCCACAAATGCACCTGCATGCTCCGGTGGAACATCCTGATGAATACCATGACCTAAATTGAATACGTGCCCTTCACCTTGGCCGAAGCCTGATAGAATATTTTGTACTTCTTCTTCTATTCGCGCAGGAGGTGCATACAACATGGATGGATCCATATTTCCTTGCAGGGCAACTTTATCACCAACACGACGACGAGCATCGGCAATTTCAGTCGTCCAATCAAGGCCTAATGCATCACAACCCGTTGCTGCCATTTCTTCTAACCACTGACCGCCACCTTTAGTAAATAAGGTGACAGGAACACGGCGACCATCATTTTCACGAATTAAGCCATCAATAATTTTATGCATATAATTCAGTGAAAACTGTAAATAATCACGCTTAGTTAATACCCCACCCCATGTATCAAAAATCATCACAGACTGCGCACCGGCACGAATTTGAGCATTCAAGTATAAAATGACGCTATCTGCCAATTTATCCAATAACAAATGCAATGAATTCGGGTCTTCGTACATCATCTTTTTGATTTTAGTGAAGGCTTTGCTGCTACCGCCTTCCACCATATAAGTCGCCAGTGTCCACGGGCTACCAGAGAAACCAATGAGTGGTACATTGCCTTCAAGGGCTTTACGAATGGCACGAACTGCGTCCATCACATAGCCAAGTTCCATTTCAGGATCAGGAATAGGGATATTTTTTACATCTGCTGCGCTCATAATAGGTTTATGAAAACGCGGACCTTCACCTGTTTCAAAATATAGCCCAAGCCCCATTGCATCAGGGATGGTAAGAATATCAGAAAATAAAATTGCAGCGTCTAATGGAAAACGACGTAATGGCTGCAATGTCACTTCACAAGCCAATTCGGTGTTTTTGCACAGAGCAATAAAATCACCAGCTTCCGCGCGAGTTGCTTTATATTCTGGCAGGTAACGCCCTGCTTGACGCATCATCCATACAGGGGTCACATCTACAGGCTGACGTAGCAAAGCACGTAGATAGCGGTCATTTTTTAACTCAGTCATTATTTACTCCATTATTATAAGTGGCCGCCGCAAATGGCTAAGAGCGAAGTTCATTATTGTATCATGTTAATGATAACAATATCAGCGCTGTGCTATTCCCCCGTTTCATACTCACTTTGACGGCACAATGCGACCGTATCTTCAATCAAACGCCTAGCTATTGTGTCTGCCGGTGGGATCAACGGTAAATCATCGTAATGATACCAATTTGCGCTCACCAGTTCCTTCGGGTCTACTTTAATATCACCACTCTCATAATCCGCGAGGAACCCCATCATTAAGGAATGAGGAAAAGGCCAAGGCTGTGAAGAAACATAGCGGATATTTTTCACTTTAATATGGCTCTCTTCCATGACTTCGCGCATGACTGCTTCTTCTAATGTTTCGCCAACCTCGACAAAACCAGCAAGTACCGTAAATAACGGATTTTGCGAATGGCGTCGGTGCTGAGCTAATAGAATATGGTCATCGCGGCGGATCCCCACGATAATGCAAGGGGCGATCTGCGGGTAATAGCGCTCATGACAATGGTCACACAAACACGCCCACTCTGTTTCACTGTGGCGCATCGCAGTACCACAATAACCACAATAACGGTGGGAACGATAGAATTCTGCTAATTGCACACCTCGCCCAGCAAGGCGAAATAAGCCTTCATCTTGCGCAGCAACAATACGGGGAGAAGCCATATCTGATGGCATTTTTTCGGCTATCAACCAGACGATTTCCCCTTGCCACTCACCAATGGGTGTTGCCGTTTTTCCTTCTAACAAATAGTCCTTTGCCATACCTCGAGGAATATCTCCATGAGGTAGCCACAAACGCCCGGAAAAACAGATAAACCACCAACCACTTTCTGTTCCTGATAATTTTAACTTATTCATTTTTCACGTCTTTTGTCAGTTTTTATTGTCGGTAAAATAAATCTATTAATGACACAATATACTTTTTTGACACAAAGTCATTCAAACGTTTGTTTCATTGTTTTTCTTTAGCAATTTTGACACTTTTTAGACGTTCCATTCCATAAAATGTCTAAAAACTGTCATAAAAGGATCAACTAACTGTCACGTCTTAAAATTAGGATGCTAAGTAACCAATACGGTTCACCGTTCTTCAAAAGTGAGAAAATAATGAAAACTATCGTTCCTGCGATTTTACTATCATTGACCGCATCCAGTGTGACATTAGCTGCTGATACTAATTTAACAGAGTTAATCAATGCAGCGAAAAAAGAAGGACAAGTTTACAGCGTTGGGATGCCTGATACTTGGGCGAACTGGAAAGGAACTTGGCAAGACTTAGCGACACAATATGGGTTGAAACATCAAGACACCGATATGAGCTCCGCCCAAGAAATTGCTAAATTTGCCGCAGAAAAAAATAATGCGACGGCAGATATTGGTGATGTCGGTGCCTCCTTTGGGCCTGTTGCCGTACAAAAAGGAGTGACGCAACCTTATAAACCAACAACTTGGTCACAAATTCCTGATTGGGCAAAAGACAAAGACGGTCATTGGGCTTTAGCCTATACGGGGTCTATCGCTTTTATGATAAATAATGATTTAGTAAAAGATGCACCGAAAAGCTGGGATGACCTACTAAAAGGGAAATATAAAGTCACCGTTGGGGATGTTGGGATCGCTGCACAAGCGAATAACGCTGTACTGGCAGCTGCATTTGCGCGTGGTGGGGATGAAAACAACCTAAAGCCTGCTATTGAATTTTTTGCTGAACTCGCCAAACAAAAACGCCTATCCGTTAATGACCCAACTGTCGCAAATATCGAAAAAGGTGAAGTCGAAGTTGGCATATTATGGGACTTTAACGCACTGAATTACCGTGATCAGATCAATCGCGATCGCTTTACGGTTGTGATCCCATCTGATGGCTCCGTGATTTCGGGTTACACCACTATTATCAACAAATTCGCCAAAAACCCTAACGCAGCGAAGTTAGCTCGTGAGTTTATTTTCAGTGATAAAGGGCAAATTAACCTTGCTGAAGGTTATGCACGGCCAATTCGTGCACAATATTTAACGTTACCTGATGATATTAAAGCCAAATTATTACCAGAAGAACAATATAAAAATGTTCAACCCATTAAAAATGCAGAAGGCTGGGAAAAATCATCTCGTAATCTCCCTAAAATGTGGCAACAGCAAGTTTTGATCCACCAGCAGTAATCAATGTATTGATTTTAGGAAAAATTAATGTCTGAAAAAGTCATACTTGTTGTCCTAGACGGTTTAAGTTATTCAGTAGCCCATCATTGCATGGGCTATCTCAACGGCTTAATCAAAGCCAACAGTGCAACACTTTACCAATTAGAGTGTGAGCTTCCTTCGATGTCTCGCCCTTTATATGAATGCATACTGACGGGGGTTCCCCCGGTCAAAAGTGGTATTGTAAATAACCAAATTGTCCGCCTTTCTCACTTTGAGAGTCTCTTTTCCCTTGCTCGTCAAGCTGAGAAAACAACTGCCGCCGCCGCTTATTATTGGGTGAGTGAACTGTATAACCGGGCTCCTTTTGTTGCCTTACGAGACCGCTTCACCCACGATGACTCACTCGCTATCCAACATGGCTGCTTTTATCAAGCAGACCATTACCCTGATGACCATTTATTTGTCGATGCGGAATATTTACGGACTCAATTTAACCCTGATTTTTTATTGATCCACCCTATGAATATAGACGACACAGGGCACAAGTTCGGTTTTGATTCACCCCAATATCGTAATACAGCACGCCATGCAGATATTATCCTGTCGAATTATATTCCTACATGGGTTGAGCAAGGCTATCAAATCATGATCGCGAGTGATCATGGTATGAATAATGATCGTAGCCATGGCGGAACACTCCCAGAAGAGTGTTTAGTACCATTGTTTGTGGTCGGTTCGCAGTTTTCTCATCAACCCTGCAATATTGAGCAGACAGCAATTTGCGGAACCATTTGTCGTTTACTCGGTGCCAACTCTCTCGATAAACCGGTTTGTGATGCGCTATTACGAGGAGATTTGTAATGGCTGATATTCCTGCCCCCTGTGAACAGACATACCAACAACAGGGAAAAATTGCCATGTTGAAAAAACGCTTTGCTCGTTTTCATTGGCGCGCTGCACTTCTACTTTTGCCATTCTTTGTGTTGTTTAGTTTATTCCAAATCGCCCCAATGATTTGGGTGCTCATTAATAGCTTTATCTACGAAGAAGCATGGTCATTAGGTAACTATCTTGAGGTATTCAATAATGATTTTTACTTGCAAGCGTTTGAAAATACCTTATGGCTTTCCATTATTTGTAGTGTGATTGGCTTATTTATTTCCAGTATCACGGCATTTTCCATTTATAAAATGCAAGGGAAAATTCGCCGAATAATGATCTCCTTCACCACCATGGCCAGTAATTTCAGCGGTGTTCCCCTTGCTTTCGCATTCATTATTATTTTGGGCTTCAATGGGGCGATTACCTTACAACTTAAATCATGGGGGATTATCGAAGATTTTAATATATACAGCGCCAGCGGCTTAATGCTGTTGTATGTGTATTTTCAGATCCCATTAGGTGTGTTGTTGCTCTACCCCGCCTTTGACGCACTAAAACCGGAGTGGGAAGACGCAGCGAAAACGATGGGTGCAAGTAAGCTGACCTATTGGTTAAAAGTCGCTATTCCAGTGCTTTCTCCTGCTTTACTTGGCACTTTTATTATCTTAATTGCTAATGCAATGGGCGCATACGCCAGTACTTATGCGTTAACGAGTGGTAATTACAACCTTGTGACTATCCGAATTGCCAGTTTAGTTTCTGGTGATTTGTTTCTCGAACCGAATATGGCTGCTGCGTTATCAATGCTACTTATCGCTATCTTAGCTTTTATCACTGCCATACATCATTGGTTAATCAAGCGGAGCTACCATGCAAAATAATAATGCGATTAGCCCAGCCATAACCAATGGCAATAAACCCTCTGGGTTATGGCTTCATAAGTTAGTACTAATCAGTGTTGCTAGCCTACTAGCGTTACCTATTATTGCCACATTTTTGTATTCCGTCGCCAGTTCTTGGGGAGCCACTGTGCTACCTGACGCCTTGTCCATCAAATGGTATCTACAATTATGGCAAGACCCGCGTTTTCTCATGGCGTTTGGTCGTTCATTGATTATTTGCTTTGGTACATTACTGGTTAGCACATTAATTATTTTACCGATGACGTTTGCAGTATTTTATCGGTTCCCCAAACTCAAAGGGGTAATGGATTTACTGATTATTTTACCCTTTGCGATCCCGCCTGTGGTCTCATCGGTGGGCTTGCTGCAAATATTTGCCGATGAACCATTCATGTTAGTTGGCACACCTTGGATCCTGATTGGTACCTATTTCACCATCACGTTACCTTTTATGTATCGTGCGCTTGCGAATAGCTTCCAAGGCATTAATTTACATGACTTAATGGATGCAGCACATTTACTCGGTGCCAGTACTTTCCAAGCCTTCATGATGATTGTGTTACCCAATATTCGCAAAGGTATGTTGGTTTCATTATTAATTTCATTTTCATTTTTAATGGGTGAATTTGTGTTTGCCAATATCCTTGTGGGAACACGCTATGAAACTTTGCAAATCTATCTTTTCAATATGCGACAAACCAGCGGACACTTCACTTCTGCCCTGGTGATGTCTTATTTTCTATTTACCTTATTGCTGACGTGGTTAGCAATGCGATTAAATCGTTCAGGAGATGAATGATGAGTTATGTTATTGCGGAAAATTTAGCCAAATCTTTTGGCACTAATCAGGTATTTGCTGATATTCAATTTACTATCGAAAAAGGTGAATTTATTACCCTACTAGGGCCAAGTGGTTGCGGAAAGTCTACCTTATTACGCTGTATTGCAGGGCTTGAACAACTTAATCATGGTGAACTTTATATTAATCGCCAGAATGTAACCTACCAAGCCGCGCAACAACGCGGAGTGGGTATGGTGTTCCAAAGTTATGCGTTATTTCCCAACATGACTGTGGTTGACAATATCGCGTTTGGTTTAAAAATGCGTAAAATTGATAGCCAAGCGAGATCTAAAGCAGTCGCTGAAGTGATTGAATTAGTTGAATTGCAAGGCAAAGAACAACAATTTCCTCATCAACTGTCAGGGGGACAGCGCCAACGCGTTGCGCTAGCAAGAGCATTGGTGATGAAACCGCAAATTTTGTTACTTGATGAGCCGCTTTCCGCTCTTGATGCACGCATTCGCAAGCACTTACGCCAGCAAATTCGCCAAATTCAACGTGAGTTAGGCTTAACCACAATTTTTGTTACTCATGATCAAGATGAAGCGATGATTATGTCTGATCGTATTTTTCTTATGAATAAAGGCCAGATCGTGCAAAGCGATACGGCAGAGAATATTTATACCCAACCGGCAACAGAGTTTGTCGCTCGGTTTATGGGGCACTACAACCTTGTTGATTCAGAAAAAGCCAATACAATGTTAGGCCTTAATTTACAAGGTACACTGGCTATCCGTCCTGAGTCTATATATGTCAAAGAAGCGGGGCGCCAATATGGTAGCCATATTTCTCACCCTGTTGATGCCGTGATATTGGACCATCAATTGCTCGGCAATATTATTCGTTATAGTGTGAATACCCCTGCAGGTGATATGACGGTGGATTTACTTAACCGCTCATCTGAGCGTTTATTTGAACCAGGTACTCACCTTCAACTTATGTTTAATAAAAATGAAATTCGCACACTTAGTTAATCAGTGAATAGGAATATAATGCAAAACCAACTGGCCATTTTTGACTTAGATGATACGTTAATTCAAGGTGATAGCAGCGTATTGTGGACACAATACCTGTGGGATAAACAAATCATCAGTAATCCGCAATTTGTGGAAGCGGATAAAGCCATGATGGCGCAATATAATGCAGGTACATTAGACATGCCAACTTACTTACGTTTTAACCTGCAGACTCTCGCCAATGTAAAAGCTGAGCAAGTAGATATCTGGTTGGATGATTTTGTACAAAGTGTGATTTTACCGCGGATCTACCCTGAAGCGATTAGAACGATCGCAAATTATCGAGCCAAAGGGATCCCAATTATTGTGATCTCCGCAACTGTTTCATTTATTGTGAAAAAAATTGCGGATCAACTGGGTGCAGATATCGCAATGGGGATCGATATCAAGCAACAAGATGGCTGCTACACCACAGAAATTGACGGTATCCCAACCTTTAAAGAAGGCAAAGTCAAACGCCTATTAGATTGGATCCGCCACCAGCCGATCACTGACGCCTATGTGTATTTCTACACCGACTCCGCTAACGATCTCCCAATGTGCCAATTTGCCGATGAAGTATTTATTATCAACGGCGACGAACGCCTAACACAAGCCGCACTCAAACACAATTGGCCACAACATACTTGGGGTTTGTAAGCCCAATTTTAATTTCAAACTTGGTTTTAATTTTGGTTTTAACTAACTAATCTTTTCAAAGGTTCCTCTAAATTATTCGTGCTAGAGGAAGGAGATAAATAGAATTATCCCAAGGAGCATACATAAGTATGTGACTTGGGTAGCCGAGAGCAGCCAACGCACCTATCACGCGAAGAATAACAAGGAAATAACCTAATTCCACTTTAATTTCCTCTTTCCTCTAAATTATTCAAGTGAGAAGAAGGCGGCAAGCGAGGATATTCCAAGGAGCATACATAAGTATGTGACTTGGGTAGCCGAGAGCAGCCAACGCACTTATCGCTTGAAGAATGACAAGGAAAGCTTATACTGAAACCTCTTGTCGGAGTGCCTAGTATGCATACGCATCAGGCTGAGACCGTTAATTCGGGATCCGCGGAACCTGATCGGGTTAATACCCGCGAAGGGAACAAGAGTAATCACTCAGCGTCATTTCACCCCACTACATTTGGTGAAAAATTCAGCGCAAGCCTTTTTATTACTCCTCCGAACTCCTGACAAGCAACTTTCTTTCGATAAACCCGCTACTCACTAAACTGTGATAGCCGTGACAATGTCAGGAAATTGCTATGTCCAATAATACAGAACAAAATATCATCCCTACTGCTGATTTATCGCCACAAGCAGCCCCGGCTCGCACCCGTAAAGCTCAACGTGATGCCGCTGAAACCTTTATTAATACTGTTTCTGGCGTTTCGTTTCCTAATTCACAGCGTATTTATTTACAAGGTTCTAGAGACGATATCCAAGTCCCGATGCGAGAAATCCAACTCTCTCAAACCTTGATCGGGGGCGATAAAGACAACCCACAATTTGAAGATAACGAACCCGTTCCTATCTATGATACATCTGGCCCTTACGGCGACCCAGTTTCTGAATTAAATGTCCATAAAGGCCTTAAAAAAATTCGTGCGCCATGGATAAGTGAACGTGCTGATACCGAACCTGTCGAAAATTTAAGTTCCGATTTTACCCAACAACGTCTCGCTGATGCAGGCCTTGACCATCTGCGCTTTAACAACCGTCCCCACCCATTAAAAGCCCAAACTAACAAGTGTGTTACCCAATTACACTATGCACGAAAAGGTATCGTAACCCCTGAGATGGAGTTTATTGCAATCCGTGAAAATATGGGGCGTGAACGCATTCGTGGCGAAGTTTTATTACAACAACACCCAGGGCAAGGCTTTGGCGCAAATTTACCGGAAAATATTACCCCTGAATTTGTTCGCCAAGAAGTGGCAGCGGGTCGTGCCATCATCCCAGCCAATATCAACCATCCCGAATCGGAGCCGATGATTATTGGTCGCAATTTCTTGGTTAAAGTGAATGCCAACATTGGTAATTCATCGGTCACCTCATCCATTGAAGAGGAAGTGGAAAAACTGATTTGGTCGACGCGTTGGGGCGCAGATACGGTCATGGATTTATCCACTGGCCGTTATATTCACGAAACTCGCGAATGGATTTTACGTAATAGCCCTGTGCCGATTGGAACAGTACCTATCTACCAAGCGCTCGAGAAAGTGAACGGTGTCGCTGAAAATCTTACGTGGGAAATGTTCCGTGACACATTATTAGAGCAAGCAGAGCAAGGCGTCGACTACTTCACTATCCACGCTGGCGTATTACTACGTTATGTGCCAATGACCGCCAAACGCCTAACGGGGATCGTCTCTCGCGGTGGTTCCATCATGGCAAAATGGTGTTTATCTCATCACCAAGAAAACTTTTTATATGAAAACTTCCGTGAAATTTGTGAAATTTGTGCCGCTTACGACGTTTCCTTATCATTAGGAGATGGCCTGCGCCCAGGTTCAATCCAAGACGCCAACGACCAAGCACAATTTGCTGAGCTCCATACCCTTGGCGAGTTAACCAAAATTGCATGGGAATATGATGTCCAAGTGATGATCGAAGGCCCTGGTCACGTGCCAATGCAGATGATCCGCCGTAATATGACGGAAGAACTCGAGCACTGCCATGAAGCGCCTTTTTATACCTTAGGCCCACTCACTACCGATATTGCACCGGGTTACGACCACTTTACCTCTGGTATTGGTGCCGCCATGATCGGCTGGTTTGGTTGTGCAATGCTGTGCTACGTCACCCCGAAAGAGCATTTAGGCTTACCAAATAAAGACGATGTTAAACAAGGGCTAATCACTTATAAGATCGCAGCTCACGCCGCTGACCTTGCTAAAGGCCACCCCGGTGCGCAAATTCGTGATAATGCCATGTCCAAAGCCCGTTTTGAATTCCGTTGGGAAGACCAATTTAACTTGGCATTAGACCCTGAAACTGCTCGCAAATATCACGATGAAACCTTGCCACAAGCTTCTGGAAAAATTGCCCATTTCTGCTCAATGTGCGGACCAAAATTCTGTTCGATGAAGATTTCCCAAGAAGTCCGTGATTACGCAGCCCAAAAAGAAGCAAACGAAAAAGAAGCGGGTATGGAACAGATGTCTGAGGCCTTTCGTGCCCATGGCAGCGAGCTCTATCACGGAGCTGAAATTGTGAATGCAGAGGTGAATGAAAATGCCTAAATTGCCTAATGCTATTATAACGCCAACATCACCCTTTCCAGAGACTGAACAACACCTTGGGCTTTACCCCGTTGTGGATTCCGTTGAATGGATTGAACGTTTGCTTGATGCAGGTGTTTCCACAATCCAATTGCGTATCAAAGACAAACCTGACGCAGATGTGCGTGATGATATTCAAAAAGCCATCGCTTTGGGTAAAAAACATAACGCACGTTTATTCATTAACGATTACTGGCGCTTAGCCGTTGAGTTCGGTGCCTATGGCGTACATTTGGGCCAAGAAGATTTGGAAACGACCGACTTACTGGCAATACACCAAGCTGGGCTACGGTTAGGAATATCAACGCACGATGAGCATGAACTGGCTATCGCAAAATCCGTGCGTCCTTCTTACATTGCTATGGGGCATATCTTTCCAACACAAACGAAAGAGATGCCATCTTCGCCTCAGGGTTTAGAAACGCTTAAAGCCATGGTGGAAGCAACGCCTGATTACCCAACGGTCGCCATTGGTGGGATCTCTATTGATAAAGTCCCTGCCGTGCTAGCAACTGGAGTGGGCAGCGTCGCGCTGGTCAGTGCGATTACCAAAGCCGATGATTGGCGCGCTGCAACAGAAACCTTGCTGAATTTAATTGAGCGAAATACTGCCAACTAGCCAATTTTTAATCACATAACTCGCCCTGCTTTATCATCATAAAACAGGGTTAGTGATGATTTAAGGAATTCAATCATGTTAAGTGACCAAGAATTCATGCGTTACAGCCGCCAGCTACTACTCGAAGACATCAGTCCCGAGGGGCAACAAAAACTGAAAAATAGCAAAGTCCTTATTGTTGGCTTAGGGGGCTTAGGCTCTCCCGCGTCCCTTTATTTAACGGGGGCTGGTGTCGGCGAATTGTGGCTAGCCGATCACGATGATTTACATGTTTCTAACTTACAACGGCAGGTGCTTTATGATACTGATGATATCGGCCAGCCAAAAGCCCAGCTTGCCGCAGATAGACTGCATCAGCTCAATCCGTTGGTAAGAACCCATGTTGTCGCACAAAAGTTGGATATTGAGACTTTAATTCCTTTAGCTGAGCAAGTCGATTTAGTGCTTGATTGCTGCGATAACATGGCCACTCGTCACGCAGTTAATGCCGCTTGTGTCATGACCAATACAACCTTAGTTAGCGGTAGTGCGGTTGGGTTTGGCGGCCAATTAATGGTTCTTGAACCGCCATTTAGCACCGGTTGCTATGCCTGTTTATATCCAGACCAAGATGAACCTGAGCGCAACTGCCGCACTGCTGGGGTATTAGGGCCTGTAGTTGGGATCATCGGCACGCTGCAAGCACTGGAAGCCATTAAATTACTTGTCGGCCTTCCCTCTTCACTGAGTGGTAAATTGCGTTTGTTCGATGGAAAACAACAACAATGGAATACATTGCAATTAACGCCGTCATTGCAATGTCCAATCTGTCGGGAAGAAACATGCATATCATAATTAACGACCAACCTATGGAATTCGACGCCCCACTGACGGTTAATCAATTATTTTCCACTCTCAACCGCCCAATAGTGGGAACTGCACTTGCTATCAACCAAGTGATCATTCCTAAAAGTCAGTGGGATTCGCATCTCATTAATGACCAAGACAATATCTTGTTATTTCAAGCTATCGCTGGGGGCTAATAATGTTAAAAATCGCAGATTTAACTTTTCACTCACGCCTGTTTACTGGAACAGGTAAATTTGCCAGCGCCAACCTAATGCAAGACGCCATTGCGGCCTCAGGCAGTCAATTGGTGACAATGGCAATGAAGCGTATTGACTTACGTGGGCAAGATGATGGCATTCTACAACCTCTGCAAGAACTGGGTGTGAAACTATTACCGAATACCTCTGGTGCGAAAAATGCCCAAGAGGCGGTGTTTGCCGCGCGCCTAGCTCGAGAAGCCCTCGGTACCAATTGGGTCAAACTCGAAATTCATCCAGATATGCGTTATTTGCTACCCGATCCTATCGAGACATTGCTTGCCGCGGAGCAGCTCGTTAAAGAGGGATTCGTTGTATTGCCTTACTGCAGCGCAGACCCAGTGTTATGCCGTCGTTTAGAAGAAGTTGGCTGTGCCGCTGTGATGCCATTAGGCGCACCGATAGGCACAAACAAAGGCTTAGCAACCAAAGAAATGCTTCGTATCATTATTGAACAGGCCTCTGTCCCTGTCGTCGTAGATGCAGGAATTGGTGCACCAAGCCATGCGGCAGAAGCGATCGAAATGGGTGCTGATGCCGTTTTAGTCAATACCGCAATCGCGGTAGCTAAGCAACCGGTACTTATGGCAAAAGCGTTTAAACTGGCTGTCGAAGCCGCTGAATTGGCCTATCAAAGTGGGTTAGCTGCACCGAAGCAACAGGCGCAAGCATCAAGCCCGTTAACCAGTTTCTTAGGGGCCTTATCATGACCCCAAGTTTCCAAGAACGCTTACAAGCGCTAGATTGGGACGATACGACACTGCGGATAAACAGTAAAACCGCTGTCGATGTGGAACACGCTTTAGCGGCAGACATACTCACACTCGATGATTTTATGGCGCTGCTTTCCCCTGCTGCCCGTCCCTATATTGAACTAATGGCACAAAAGGCTCAGAAACTCACCCGCCAGCGCTTTGGCCATGCAGTTGGGTTTTACGTACCACTTTATTTATCGAACCTATGCGCAAACGATTGTACTTATTGCGGTTTTTCGATGAGTAATAAAATTAAACGTAAAACCCTAAGTGACGATGAAATCATTAATGAGTGTGAAACCATTCGCAAAATTGGTTTTGATAGCTTATTGCTGGTCACTGGGGAACACCAAAGTAAAGTGGGTATGGACTATTTCCGTCACACACTCCCCATCATTCGCCCTTATTTCAGTTCCTTAATGATGGAAGTGCAGCCATTAAGCACAGAGGAATATAAGGAGTTGAAAACGTTGGGGTTAGATGGTGTGATGGTCTATCAAGAAACCTACCATGAGCCCACGTATCAGCTACATCATCTCAAAGGCAAAAAGCAGGATTTTCACTGGCGCCTAGCCACTCCAGAGCGTTTAGGGGAAGCAGGTATAGATAAAATCGGCCTTGGCGCGTTAATTGGTTTATCAAACAGTTGGCGTACCGATTGCTATATGGTTGCAGAACATTTGTTGTACTTACAGCAATACTATTGGCAAAGTCGTTATTCTATCTCTTTTCCTCGCTTACGCCCTTGTGCGGGTGGCGTTGAACCGGCATCACTGATGAGTGAGGCAGAATTAGTGCAATTAATTTGTGCTTTTCGCTTACTCGCACCGAATGTTGAGCTTTCCCTCTCAACCCGTGAATCGCCTTATTTCCGTGATCACGTCGTGCCATTGGCAATTAATAACGTCAGTGCGGGTTCGAAAACCCAGCCGGGTGGATATGCAGATACCAAAGAAGAGCTAGAACAGTTTTCTCCAAATGATAACCGCAGTGCCACACAAGTCGCACATGCCCTTGTGCAAGCCGGTTTACAGCCCGTTTGGAAAGATTGGGATAGCTATTTAGGCCGTTAAATTTTGCGGGCTAACGCGATGTTAGCCCGCAAGTAACGATCAGTAAATGAATTCATATATAGTTTAATATCATTCATACTGTGCTACTAATCATAAAATATGAGCAATACTCATTGCCATCACTAGGAAAAAATCAATCATATTTTTAACTTTTTGTATTAATTACGTATTATATTCTTATTACTTAATATTATAAATATAAACAATTAATAGATCATTACTTTATTGTTCTATTAAGTTATAACACCATAATAAAAGATATTTCAAAACCCATTACCTTTACACCATTATTCCACATAGAAAAAATTTACTATAGGAATATTTAATATGGGACACCCAAGTATTTATCCTTCAGGAACTACTATTTTCAATAAAGAAAAAACATTTAGTGGTTATACCCTTTTTAACGCACCTGGAAAAGGTGCGCTATTAATTGATATGAATGGCCGAGAAGTGCATTTATGGCAAGGAGTTGATGGTTTTCCTAATAAAATTTTACCTGGTGGATATTTATTTGGTAGTCATGGTTTGCGATCACCTAAATATGGTGTTCAAGATCAAGTTGATTTAGTTCAATTTGATTGGGATGGTAACATTATATGGTCATTCAATAAATTAGAAAAAATACAAGATCCCAATCAAGAAATAATATGGATGGCAAGACAACATCATGATTTTCAACGTGATGGAAACCCTGTTGGTTATTATTCTCCTACATTAACATCACAAACCCATAGCGGAAATACTCTAATACTATGCCATAAGAATATTTACAAACCTGAAATATCAGATAAATGGCTACTTGATGATATTTTTATCGAAGTAGATTGGCAAGGTAATATTATCTGGCAATGGGCATTTAGCGATCACTTTTCAGAATTAAATTTCAGCGAAGAAGCTAGAAATGTTTTATATCGTGACCCAAATATGCGTAGTGCCGGTGGAGGCATGGGAGATTATCTACATATTAATACCATGTCTCGTATAGGACCAAATCTACATTATGATAATGGAGACGAACGTTTTCATCCTGATAATATTATTTGGGATTCTAGAGAAGCAAATATAATCGGAATAACGAGCCGGAAAACTGGAAAAATAGTTTGGCAATTAGGGCCCGATTATAACAACAAACAAGTTCATCATCTTGGTTGGATTATCGGACCTCATCATGCTCATATTATACCTCATGGCCTTCCAGGCGCAGGAAATCTGTTAATTTTTGATAATGGCGGCTGGGCAGGTTATGGAGCACCAAACCCTTCATCTGTATATGGCTTAAAAAATGCATGGCGAGATAGTTCTCGAGTATTAGAAATAAACCCAGTTACTCTCGAAATTATTTGGCAACATGATGCAGAAAAACTAGGCTTTGCCGCTCCCATGGATTCAAGTCGATTCTATAGCCCATATGTAAGTAGCGCTCAGCGTCTACCAAATGGTAATACTTTAATTACCGAAGGCTCAAATGGGCGATTGATTGAAATAACAGCTGAACATGAGATTGTGTGGGAATATGTCTCGCCTTACTGGCGAGAAGGAAAAAAACGCAATAATATGATCTATCGTGCTTATAGAATCCCTTATGATTGGATCCCTCAATTAGATATACCTGAAGAAAATAGCATAGCACCTATGGATGTCTCTCAATTCCGATTACCAAATGCAGCTCCTAAAGATACAATTACAGGAGTGTATATCGAAGGAATAATAAAACATAAAATTTCAGATGATGATATCTTATGTATTGCTCGAACTAGAGATAATCATCCCTCTAAGAAATCTGATACCTTTTTCTTTTCCGATAACATATATGAAATAGATAGTGAAACATTCGACTCAATTATTAATGAAAATAAAAATAATTTGATATTCTTCGGTACTAGTTGGTGCAATAAATGTAAAGTATTGAGTGAGTTATTGCCTTCATTAGTAAAACGTTACTCAATAAATAAAATCAATTATCTCTCTGTAGATAATTCTGTTGAAATCCTTCAAAAGTATTCACTTAGAAGCATACCTATTATTGCAATTTCAAATAATGGGAAATTAGTGGATAAACTCGTTGGATTACAGGATACAACAACATATGTGAGTTTCCTCAATCAATATTTCGACAAAATAAATTGAGGCTTATATATCATGTTGAAAAACAGTTTTTTCTTGCTTCTACTTCCAGTTATTATTTTTACAACTTGGTATATTACAACAACAATTGGAGGTGTTTCCCCTGTTATTTTTCCATCTATTCCACAAGCATGGCATTCTTTGAATTTCCAGCTATATTCTGGGCAATTATGGCAAGATTTATCAATTAGTTTATCCCGAGTATTAATAGCCTTTGTTATCGCTGCTATTTTTGCTTTTTTTCTTGGTATTATCATGGCATTGTCGCTACGAACAAACCAAATTTTCAACCTAACATTAAATGCTATACGTCAAATTCCTCCACTAGCATGGATACCATTATTAATTTTATGGTTTGGAATTGGTGAAGTAACTAAAATTATTCTTATTATAAAAAGTGCCTTTTTCCCTATCTTACTAAGTACTATCAATGGAATACAAACGACACCTATGACTTATATTGAATTAGGTAATCTTTATCAATTCAATATTTGGCAAAAATTACGAAAAATTTATATTCCATCACTACTTCCCAACCTATTTACAGGTTTAAGGCTTGCAATGGGGTTATCTTGGGCAACAGTTGTTGCAGCAGAAATGATCGCTGCTAACTCGGGTATTGGCTATCGCATCAATGATGCCCGGATTATGCTAGATTCCCCAGTCGTAATAGTGGGTATTCTTGTTATCGGTATAGTCGGTTTATTATTAGATAAGATTTTATTAATTATATCTTATTACCTGCTGCCATGGTTAAGAACAGAAAGGAGATAGATATGCTATCAATCAAAAATGGATTTAAAAACTTTACTATCAATAATAAGTTACTTCCTGTTTTAGAAGATATTAACCTTCAAGTTCAAAAAGGTGAATTTGTTGCTATCGTTGGCCATAGTGGTTGTGGGAAAAGTACTTTACTACGCATAATTGCAGGCTTAAACCAATTCAATAGTGGAAGTGTACTATTTAAAAATAAAGAGATAACCAAACCAAATATAGAAAGAGGAATGATTTTTCAAGAAAATAGGCTTCTACCTTGGTTAACAATTGCCGATAATATCGCTTTCGGATTAGACCATATAGATAAAAAAACGAAGAAAATTCTAGTTGAAAATTATTTAAAACTCGTAAACTTGACTGAGTTTGCTAATGCTTATCCCAAACAACTCTCAGGTGGAATGGCACAACGTGCAGCAATTGCCCGTACCATAATCACCCAACCTGAACTATTGTTATTGGATGAACCGCTTGGCGCACTTGATGCTTTAACAAAAATTGAGATGCAACGAGAGATTTTATCTATCAAACAAGAAAAGCAACTGACGATGATTTTAGTTACTCATGATATTGAAGAGGCAATATATTTGGGAAATCGAGTAATTATAATGTCATCCCGCCCTGGAAACATAAAAAAAATAATTGATATTAATCTTCCTTATCCACGAAATCGAGGCAGTTCTGATTTTGCATATTATAAAAGAATTATTCTTCAAGAATTTTTCGATAATTCTGCAGAACTTTTTGCAAGTGAATATGAAATCTAGAAGGAACATATCATGGTATTATTAAATTATATCAAATTTCCTATTATAGTATTAATTTCGTTCATTCTAGTTGGTTGTGGGGATGAAAGGCTACCTGACAGTAAAAATAATGAAAAAATTGTTCGTATTGGCACAGCAGATAATAATGGTCGTTTAAGTGGTTTGCTCGGTTTAGCAAAACAGCTAGGATATCTTGAAGAAGAGCTACAAAAAGTTGATTACCAATATTCCATTTCTGGTTTTGCAGGAGCAGGGCCTGCCGTCAATGAAGGCCTAGCGACAAATGCCATTGATATTGCTGTTTATGCTGATTTTCCAGGAATTATAGCCACATCGAGAGGTGTACCCTTAAAATTAATCATGTCAGAGGATTCTTCCATCAATGCCAATATCGCAGTAAGAAAAGATAGCAATATTCACTCATTAGCTGACCTTAAAGGCAAGAAAGTTGCATTACCACGAGGAACGTATATGCAACGGTATTTCACGCTATTTATTGAACAACAAGGGTATAAATTATCTGACTTCAATATTATTCAAATGACAAATGATGCTGAATCCGCATTATTAAACGGAGCAATTGATGCGATGGTATGGACTGAGCAAAGTACCGCCCGTTTAGAAAATAAATCCCCAACTATTACAACACTTTATTCAACCCGTACTGAACCTGAACTCTCAGGTATTTCTGTTATCGTAGGGCGAGAAGCATTCATAAATCAAAATGAGAATGTGATTAAAGCAATGAATATTGCTTTATTAAAAGCAAGTAAATATGCGCAAAATAATCCCGATCAGGCAGAAATTTTACTTGCTAAAGAAAGCGATACTAATGTTGAAATCATTAAAAAAATACATGATTTTCATAGTATAGATAGTTTTTCTAAACGCTATTCCGTTAATATTACTGATAATGACATCCGTAAGTTAAAGCAAACTCAACAATTTTTGATTGATAACAAAATTATCACTAAGCCTATTGATATAAAAAATTGGGTTTATACTAAAAAATAAACGCCTAAATGAAACCATATCCCTTTTTATTTCTTTTCTAGCAAAGATTTTTCTTCATCTTTGCTTTTTTTATCAAAATATTAAGCAATGTTATCCCACTTGATCGTATTTTCTAAAATAAGTGCCAAGATAATGCCCATTAGCAGCCCATTACCCAGTAAAGAACTAAACATTGTTGGTAAAGAACTTAATACCGCAGCAGGTGCTGACATCAAGAAGATACCAATAAAAATAGGTAGAGCAAGGCGATAAATATTACGTGCATTTAGCTTCATAT
This sequence comes from Providencia sp. PROV076, assembly GCF_028483405.1. NCBI lineage: Bacteria > Pseudomonadati > Pseudomonadota > Gammaproteobacteria > Enterobacterales > Morganellaceae > Providencia > Providencia sp. PROV076. Next base: position 24,825 of record NZ_JAMPRR010000035.1, read on the forward strand.
CTGCCAGAAACGAAAATGAAGAAAATAACAGAGGCAGATAAGTCGCCAACATGACCGCGCTGCCAATGGCTAACGGTAAAGAGCGAAAAAATTGGGTCAATACTGCAACGCCCCCCACACATAAGAAAATAAGGCTGCCAATACTAAAAGAGGTACGTGAACTATCTTTTGTTTGGGTAATTAAACCAATGGATGAAACAAACGGTGAAAAAGGCACGACCCCTATTGGCGCGGCTAATATCGTGACGAACCCTGACATCATAAAACTACGTCGATATAGGGACTTCGTCGGCAATGAATCGGGGTAAAACACATCAGTTCCTCGCATCGCTCCAAATGTATTTGATGTATTTAATATCCCAGCCAAAATAGCCGTCAATACAATACTCATATTGACTTCATCGGAGCGACCTAATGGAAATAGCATCCATTCCCCTGATGAAACAGAGGATATTGCGCTGCCAAATAGCCCACTATAAGCAACCCACCCGATAATTGTCCCAATTAATAACGCATATTTACTGATGCTCATGGGTAAATAAATAATCATTCCGATGACAAATATCAGTACTGCGAGCGCTAAAAAGAAGACAGGGTAATTGACCGTGATATTTTCGCCTCCGACACCAAATGGTAGTCCTAGCATTCCTTTTAAGAAAATAGTTACTAACTGGGCGCCAAGCAAAAACATAAATACGACTAAAACACCCGGTTTAAACAAACTCGCCAACCAACCGCCCAATCCACTCAAACCAATAAGAATAGTCACGACCCCAGACAAGAAAATACCAATAGCTAAACTCCAGCCGATAGTGCCAAGGGGAGTTCCTTGCATCGATTCTGATAATGTGACAGTTAAAATTGTTGCCCACCACAACCCTGTCGGCCCTTCCATTACTGAGCGCTTGTGCCCTAAAAATGCTTGCAATAAACAAGCCAGAGCTGTTAATAAGAAAGCATACTGGGTAATAACAAATGTGGTTTGTGGTGATAAATGAAAAGCGGACTGTAACGTCGGAGGAATAACAACCGTATTACAAAAGATAAAAAAGAACCATTGAAAACCAGAAATAATATTATTTTTTGTAATAGCAATATTCCGCATATTCATTCCTTACCGGCGATTATGTACCTAACCAGCTTAATGTTTATAACGGAAAATTTCTAATTTAAATCCAGCTGTTATGATATTGATAAATTACAATTAATTCTTATCATGATGAGAACTAGCTTCATACACTATTAACTCTGATTTTTGATCATTATTCTGCTATCTAATATTAATAAAGCGGGAAAAAATATTATTCCCGCTTTATTTTTATCGGTGATCAAGATAAAAAACGCTTAGTCAGCAATAAACGTTATAGATAAGGAAGTGGCCAATGTTTAAAATAAATATGCTTAGCTTGCCAATCCACTTTATCAATATTGTCAGCCAGTAAATATTTTGCGACGGTAAATGCAAATTCAAAACTCACACCGAGCCCTTTTGCACTGATAAATTTCCCGTCAACAACAACATCTTGGTCAACATAAATACCATCATCAAACTTCTCAGCGAGTTTGTCCCCGGTACTATAATGCCGCCTTTCCAGTAAGCCATGGGCGGCTAGCACCTTCGCACCAGAAGAACATAGCGCACAAATATATTTATCCTCATGTATATGCCGGCGAAGAAAATCAACCACCTTTTCATTCGCATATAAACGGTCAGTTCCTTTTGGCCCACCTGGCATCATCACTGCATCATAAGTATGAGATAATTTATCGACTAAAAGATAATCTGCACTAATTTTAGTGCCAAAATACGTATTTAAAACAAGCGTATCCATGCAAGACAGCACATCAACATGAATATCTAGCCGACGCATGATATCAATGAAAACGACAGCTTCCCCTTCCTCAAAGCCATCCGCGAGCAAAACAGCAACTTGTTTCATGACATTCCTTTTATTTTCAAAAAGAGTTATTGCAGGGCATCCGCAATAACTTTGGGTTATACATCAAGCAAATCCAGATAGTTTTGCTTATTAAAGTGTTCCATCACTTTTGCAAACACGAATTTTATCCATCACCACCGCTTTCATCGCTGCCTTTCCTGGAACCAGATAATGGCGAGGATCAGTGGCTTCTGGGTTTTCAATGAAATACTGCTTAATTGCATCAGAGAACGCGATTTTGAGCTCTGTCGCGACATTGACTTTACAAATTCCAAGCTCAATACAATGCCTAACATCCGCATCAGGGATCCCCGAAGCACCATGAAGCACTAACGGTAAATCCGTTTTCTTACGGATAGCGTCTAGTCTAGCGAAATCTAGGTGTGGCTCATTTTTGTACATGCCGTGAGCGGTTCCAATGGCAACAGCCAAGGAATCAATACCGGTTCTTTGAATAAAAGTTACGGCAGCATCAGGGTCAGTGAAAAGCGCATCCGCTGCATCGACAACTAAGTCATCTTCTTGCCCCCCTAAACGCCCTAGTTCAGCCTCAACCGTGCAGTCCCACTGATGGCAAAAATCAACAACCCGCTTAACGATTTGAATATTTTCTTCAAACGGAAAATGAGAAGCATCAATCATTGCAGAACGTACACCTGCGGAGACTTTTTGGAAAATATCAGGGATATCTTCATGATGGTCGAGATGCAAAGCCACGGGAACTTTATAACGCTCAGCCGCTTGCTGGCAGATTGCAATCAAGTAGTCACTTCCTGCATAAGAAAATGTACTTGGTGTGCCTGCTAAAATAACGGGGGATGCCATTTCTGCGGCCGTTTCCATGACAACTTGAATGGTTTCTAAATTATGAATATTAAATGCGGGAACCGCATAGCCACCCAGTTGGGCTTTGTTCAACATATTACGGGTAGATACCAAGTACATAATCGCCTCTTAACTTTCGATTGATTTCGAATAATATTAAACGAAAGAATCAGAAAGGTAAAAGATCTAAATCACATTTCCATTCCTTTCGCACTGAAAGCAAATGAAAGAGAGGCTAGAAGTAGTGAGTCATTTTAGAGCTATAACTGGTCACCCCCTTACGTAACAGATTGTTTTTAGGGCGTCTTGACTGGCCTAGTAGCGTTTCAATCACTTTCTGAGAGCATAATTGTTTCTCTAAGCGACGCGTCAACGGGGATTGCTGTTTGAGGTAATCTTCACGAAATATCACGGTAACCTCTTGTGTTTCTTTCACACCAATAACCGTTGCCGAAATTGACGGTATTTCGAAATGAAAGTCTGAACACTCAATTGGCAATGGAGTGCGAAGGCTATCCCAAAGTTGAATTCGGTTGCCGCAATATAGAGCAATGACCACCGCACGTAATGACCAAAAACTACTCGCTGGGCCACTATAGTTATCGACTAAGCGTGCATCATAGCCAAATAAACCTTGAGTTGGCGCTCCTGCTTTTAAGGCACCATGACCAATAAAATAACGCAAAGTGCTTTCTAGTGCGTTTTTAGCCTCCCCCACACTCACAGCGTTTCCACCCAAATCAACGCCTGCCAATAAAGGCGCGGATACTGCGAGGCGATAACATGCACTGCGGCCAAAAAAAGGGATGCCTTGAGGTGTCATAAAATATCGGTAATGATGGTTAAACTGATTTAATGAACTACGAATGAATTCTTCATCAAAATCAGGGCATATCTGGTTAAGCCAATATAATGAGTAGTAAAACCCCCATGCATTGTAGTAGTCAAAGTTACCTTTCGCGCCATCCCGAAACCAACCATCACCCACGTAAAATTGTTTCACTCTTTCATAGCGCCACGTTGCAATAGTATCTCGACCAGTGAGTGCTCGGATCACAAATTGCACAGTAAGCGGGAACAGGTGCCAGTTGTTGTCTACGATATCGCAATGATTAACTTGTTCGAACCATGTAATGATCCTCTGTTGTGCAGACTTATCCAATTTTTCCCATACCCACTCACGACTTAACCAGAGAGTCAGCGCTAAATCTGCAGACTCACAAATTTTTTGGTCATAATTTTCAAGCCTTCCCCAATAGCCTTTATGAGTGGGATCTGTGCCATGTAAAAATGCATTCTTGATAATGTCAGAAATGTCAATTGATGCTAAATTTATCCCTTTCAATATTGCTTTTTGGCTGTGAGCTAGCCATGAAGCAAGTAAAGGCAGTACCCTACTAACCCCTTCTAGAGCATCTGTTCGTACCGTTTGCTGGCCCGGGCTACCGGGGTAGTATGCGTGAGAGTAGCCCCATGTTTGATAATGAACAAAAGCTTCCGTGGTATAGCGAACTAATAATTCGCAAAGAACTGAAAGTGATTGATTTTCATCTTGAAAGGCTTTGGTGATGTGGTTATCGTTACATTGATAGGCTGACTTTCTAATTAATCTTCGAATGATATTTTCTTTGAATAGCTTCTGGTAAATTTTTATATTTGGGTGTTCATAAGGCAGCTTTGGACGTTCAGTAGGTGTTGTCATACGTATTTCTCTATCATGCAAACAGGCGCATCCTTGCGCGCAGGCTAAAACAAAATTTTGTATTTATTTTGCTGATTCAATCAGGACTTGGTAACGATCTTGTCCCCATAAAACGGGTTTTGGCTTATCTTTAACCCATTGATAATAAGCCGATTTCAACTCTTTCACTTTTTCTGGATATTGAGCTGCTAAGTTATTCGATTCGGCCGGGTTTTGTTTATCATTGAATAATTGGAGCTGGTTAGAACCATCATCATAAAAATAAAGAGCCCACTCTCCATCACGGATAGCCCATGAACCTTTCGATAGTTTTTCTAAATTAGGGTTGTTTGGAATTTCTTTGCGTTGATAAGTGATCCATTCATGGTAGCCATGCCAAAAATCTTGGTTTTCTTCGCTGTAATGTTTCGTCCCTGGACCTGTCCAATACAGATAATTATGTGGCGACTTTTCTGCTTTCCCCGTTAAGAGTGGCATAATGTTTTTGCCTTCAACCTTCATACTATCGGGAATGGTGATCCCTGCGCTTTGTAATGCGGTTGGTAAGATATCAATCGCTGAAACCATCGCATCACTGTGTTTACCCGCAGGAATATGCCCCGGCCAATAAGCGACAAATGGAACACGTACACCACCATTAAACATTTGCCCTTTAAAGCCTTTATCCATTGCATTCATTGGCATTGGCGACTCATGCACCGCGCCATTGTCAGAAATAAAGAAGATTAAGGTATTATCTAATTCACCATTTTCCTTTAGTGTATTGATAATTTTACCAATTCCCTCATCTGCGGCATTGAGCGCAGCAAAATATTTGTCGGCTTCAACATTGCCAGTATTGAATTTATCCATGTATTTCGCAGGGGAAGCTTCTTCTAACGGAATGTGCGGCACACTATATGAAAGGTTGATAAAAAAAGGTTTGTCCTTGTGCCCATCAATGAATTTAATGGTTTCATCCGTTAGCAAATGTGTGGTATAGCCGGGAGCTGGCACATTTTCACCATTTCGCCACATTGCGGGGGAGTTCCAAAGTGCCGCTCCTGATGCATAGAAACTATATGCATAATCGAAACCTCTTTCATGAGGCGCGAAACCTGGTTCCGGTGTTGAAATCATATTATCGTGATAATCACGAGTTTGCTTTTCTGCTGCAATTTTAGGTTTTTTCAATACCTTCGCATTATGCCACTTTCCAATACTGGCGGTGGCATAGCCATTTTCTTGGAATAATGCAGGTAATAGTTTGATATCTTGAGGAATACCTAACATCGCATCATCGTTACTGTAAGTACCAAAACTTGCAGGAGAGCGGCCAGTAAAAATACCGGCTCGTGATGGGCCACAGACAGGATGAGCCACAAATGCATTGGTCATCTTAATTCCGCCAGCCGCCATGTCAGCGACATTTGGCATCGCTATTTTTGCCGCTTCCACCATCTTATTAATATCGCCCTGATAACGTTGTGGTGACGGGCGCTTCGCAAGTTCGTTAACATCAATGCTATCAAGTACAAAATCGAGCTGTCCTGTTCCTAAGTCATCCATAACAATCAGTAAAACATTCGGCTTCTCCGGTGTACCACCTGCATTCGCTGCAATTGGAGGCACTAAACTACTGGTTGCAATCAGCCCTGCTAACAGGCTTTTCTTCATAGAAGGTAATCTCACAAAAATATCTCCAGATAATATTGTTATTGCTTATAAGCGTGCTGTATTTCGCCAAGTGCATCACTGGCTAATGCGCCACGTGATATCGCTTGGCGCATTAACTGCATGCCTAAAGCGGTATGATGGAAAATCTTTTTATATGAACGACATAAATAGTTATGGCGATATTTTTCACCTTCTATCGCCGTGATCCGGTGCTTAGGACAACCGCCATAACAAAGGCTTTGAACCTCACAGCGCTGGCAAAGACTCGTTAGCTTGTCATATTTATTTTGCCCAAAACGGATTTGCTGCTTAGAGGAAACAAGACGAGAAAGGGAATGTTGTTGTACGTTACCCACCCGATTTGCTGGGTACACATAGTGGTCACAGGAATAGACATCTCCATTCGACTCAATAATCAGCGCTTGTCCACACGTTTTAGATTGCACACAGGTTGATGCCGGATAGCCCATCCAAGTGCCTAATAAGCTATCAAATAGACGAATATAAATTTTGCCAATGTCTCCTTGGTGGACCCATTCATCAAAAACATCAGCCATAAACTGCCCATACCCCTCAGCGGGTACTGAAAAAGGAGCCATCACTGCATTTGGCCCAGGGGCATAATGGCCACCTTGGGTATGAGGAAAGCGCCTATCTACCTCAACAATGGGGATAAACTGAAAGAAAGTGGAACCCAATGCTTTCAAAGCTCGATACGTTTCTTTTCCTTTTCGCCAATTTTGGTCATTAACAACGGTTAAGGTATTAAATTCAACGCCATATTCAATCAGGAGCTGAACCGCTTTCTTTACACGTTCAAAAGTTGGATTACCATTAACGGAAATCCGGTATTTATCATGAACAGCTTCTAAGCCATCAATAGATACACCGATTAAAAAACCGTGATCTGCAAAAAACTGTGCCCATTGACGGTTTATCGCAATAGCGTTAGTTTGCACACTATTCGTGATGATTTTTCCTTGGGCATATTGCTTTTGGTACTTAACAACCCGCTCAAAAAATTCGAGCCCTGCGAGGGTTGGCTCCCCACCTTGCCACGAGAAATCCACCTGTTCACCTGCATGAGACTGGATATAGTCTTTGATATAACGACGCAGCACGTTATCAGGCATAACGTCATGTTGGTCTTCCACTGATTGTTCGTGAAATACATTTTCTTTTTCAAGATAAAAACAGTATTCGCATTTAATATTGCAGCGATAGCTGGTGGGTTTCGCCATCATATGAAAATAAGTAGGTTGGTTTGCAGGCATTTAAATTCATCCGAAACAGTCAGGTTATTTTTATAGCATTACGCAAAACACGAAAAATCAAAAGAGATTGAAATCACAAAATTAAAAAATGAAAGAGTTTGAAAGGTTGTAATTTGAGTTAGAAGCATTGAAGAGAGCACAAATAGCACGCATTAAGCCACTAATTTTTGTTTTTGATTTAAAGAAATTTTTATTTCTTTCGAATTTCTAATATCGCCATCGCACTTTATGCCAATTCTTGAGCTTATATTTAGCGATTTTTTTGCAAATATTGCTAATATTCATGCAAAACACAGGGGTTGCTTAGTAAAAGTACAATTATTGCTACTTTATTGATTGGATACTTTCCTATTCGAAGATATGATATTTAAAATTTGAAAATATCCGTAAGCAAGCAACACACAAATCGAAACTTTGTGAAAGAGATCAAAAGTTTTGTTTTTTTTCGTTGTCGGTATTTTTTAGCGTAGTAAACTTAATTCGAAATCAAATGAAAGAAAAGTCATTTGGTTTCGTAAGGAGATGAAAGTGAAAGCGGCTGTTGAACGGCGCATGGAAATCCTCGACATGATTAACCAACAAGGTAAAGCACGGGTCGAAGATTTAGCCGAAATATTTAAAGTTTCAAGTGTCACCATCCGTAGCGATTTAAGCTTTCTTGAAAAAAATGGTTATGTCGTCCGCTCCCATGGGGCAGCAATCCCAAATACTGGGTTTATTGCTGAACTTAGCATCCACGAAAAACGTGGGCAGAATGCGGGCACAAAAACATTAATAGGAAAAGCGGCCGCCGCGCTCATTAATGATGGCGACACAATAATTTTAGACTCGGGGACAACGACACGAGAAATTGCGACCCACTTAAAGTCGCGAGATAGCGTTGTTGTCATGACTAACGGTTTAGATGTCGCAATGGAGTTAGCTACAGCTGCAGGCATTGATGTACTAATGACTGGCGGCGCATTGCGCAAGAATGCTTTATCGTTTTCTGGCTCACAAGCAGAAAACAGCCTCAGAAATTATCGTTTTGACAAGGTTTTTCTTGGGGTTGATGGGTTCGATTTACGCGTTGGTATCACGACACACAATGAACAGGAAGCTAGCCTTAACCGGTTAATGTGTGAAATCTCGGAAACAGTTATTGCGGTTGCTGATTCTACGAAATTCGGTAAGCGCAGTTGTCATATGATCCGTGAATTCGCTGGTATTGATGTTTTGGTGACAGACTCTGGGATCCCTGATGAATATATCCAAGAGTTAAAAAACCATAAAATTGAAGTAATCATCGTCGATAAAGAGCAATAATTCGCTAACTCCATTAACAATACAACCGTGTTGATTGTGGAGTTAGTATTAATGCATCCTTTAGAAAAGATTGTTCAGCAAAATAAACTTGGTAAACAGAATGGCATTTATTCTGTTTGCTCAGCCCACCCATTTGTTATTGAAGCTTCACTGCACCAAGCGCTGGATAATGATTCCTTTCTTTTAATTGAAGCCACATCTAACCAAGTTGACCAATTTGGTGGCTATACGGGTATGACTCCGGCTGACTTCTTCAACTACGTTATTGAAAAAGCAGAAAAAATCAATTTCCCTCTAAATAAATTAATTCTTGGTGGAGACCATTTAGGCCCAAATCGCTGGCAGGGGCTTAATGCCGCTGATGCCATGGATAATGCAGATGTCCTGATTGAGCACTATGTTGCTGCAGGGTTTAAAAAAATACACCTTGATTGCAGTATGTCCTGTGCAGATGACCCAGTTCCACTTACTGATGAAATTGTTGCACAACGGGCTGCCCGACTTGCTGTTATTGCAGAAAAAACTGCCAAAGAAAAATTCGGTTGTAGCGATATCGTCTATGTTATTGGTACTGAAGTTCCTGTTCCTGGTGGAGCAACAGAAGCCCTTGAAGGTGTTGAGGTCACAGACCCACAAGCTGCGAGAAAAACCTTAGACTGCCATGCGAAAGCATTCGAAAAAGCAGGCATCGGTGACTGCTGGACACGTGTTATTGGCCTCGTCGTGCAACCTGGTGTGGAATTCGACCATACCGGTGTTATTGACTATCAACCTGAAAAAGCACAATCATTAAGTCAAGTGGTTGATGACTACCCTCATCTCGTTTTCGAAGCACATTCAACCGATTACCAAACACCGGATGCTTACAAGCAACTAGTGCAAGACCATTTTGCCATTTTAAAAGTTGGCCCTGCTTTAACATTTGCTATGCGGGAAGCCCTCTATTCTCTGTGTGAAATTGAGAATGAAATGTTCCCAACAGAACAGTGCTCTCACTTAAAAGAGAAAATGGAACAGTTGATGTGCCGTGAGCCTGAATTTTGGCAAAAATACTACCATGGTGATGCTCAGCAGCAAGCTTTTGCTCGCGTTTATAGCTTTAGTGACCGTATTCGTTATTACTGGCCTGATAAAGAAATTAACCAAGCCATAGACACCCTGATGGCGAACTTATCTTCAAAATCGATTCCGTTACCACTTCTAAGCCAATATATGCCACATCAATTTCAACAATTGAGAGAAGGCATGATCGACGGCTCAGCGAAATCCTTTATTTTTGCAAAAATTCGCGACGTACTTTCGGTATATGCCGATGCATGTAAATTTAGTCACTGAGGTTTGACATGGAATATTTAAGCTATCAAACACCTGAACTCGAAAAGCTAAACGCATTCTGGACAGCAAAAGAGATTGAGCAACAGCCTGAATGCTGGGAAAAAACAAACCAGCTAATACAAGAACAACGTGCTGAAATTGATACATTTTTAGCTAAAGTACTTCAGGCATCGGACGCACGTATTATCATGACGGGAGCAGGAACATCAGCTTTTGCAGGCCGCGCCCTTGCCCCCGTTCTGACTGGTCATTTAAAACGCCGAGTTGATGCTATCGCCACCACGGATTTAGTGGCCGACCCTAAAGAATATTTAGCAGAAGACGTACCAACGCTACTAATTTCTTTTGCTCGCTCTGGTAATAGTCCTGAAAGTGTTGCCACCCTGGATGTAGCAGAAAAGTGCCTAACACAATGTTACCACTTAGTTTTAACCTGTAACGAGCAAGGACAGCTATATCGTTATTGCCAAAATAATACCAATGCATTAGCTATTTTAATGCCAGAAGAGTCAAATGACCGTTCATTAGCAATGACATCAAGCTTTTCATCTATGATGATGGCTGCACTGTGTATTTTCTTAAAAGAATCGTTCTATTTGAACGAAATTCAACCTTATTTCCAAGATTATCACGACAGTTATACCCAATTTAACCTCCGTATCCGAGAAGATTATGCAGGTAAGTTTAAACGAGTCATTTATCTAGGTAGTGGGGGCCTACAAGGCCTTGCACAAGAAGCCGCCCTAAAAATGCTGGAATTAACCGCTGGTAAGGTCGTTGCTAACTTTGACACGCCTTTAGGGTTTCGCCATGGACCGAAATCTATCGTCAATAAAGAAACGTTAGTTGTGCTGTTTCTATCAAACGATAAGTACACCAGACAGTATGAGACTGACTTATTAAGAGAGGTAATTCACGATAATGCTTCAGCGAAAGTGATCGCGATCACCTCCTCTTCTGATGACACACAAATAGAAGAAAGTTTTGTTTATATTAAAAAAATGGAGAAATGCTCAGACTCAGCACTATTTTTCCCTTATTTAATGTTAGCGCAAGCCTTTGCATTCCATAGTTCCATTGCACTGGGGAATACACCGGATAACCCGTCTCCAACTGGAGAAATTAATCGAGTTGTTCAAGGTGTCACTATTTACCCGTTCTCATATCAAGAAGATGGCACCATGCCTTCTTAATGATAAATATAGCTAATAATAAGAGAGCAATTATATGCACGCACCAAATATTGTCTGGACCCGAATCGATGAGCGTTTATTACATGGGCAAATTCGAATCACTTGGGGTAAACACACTGAAGCAAATTTAATTCTTGTCGCTAATGATGATGCTGCGGACGGCCCTAACTCCGCGTTTATGCAAGCAGGAATGAAAGCTTCTGCCGGTGGAGAATATGCCGTCCGATTTTTCTCTATCGAAAAAACTATCGATGTCATTCACAAGGCATCTCCTCGTCAAAAAATCTTTATTCTTTGCAATAACCCAACAGATGTTGCTCGTCTTGTCGAAGGCGGCGTTCCTATCACTCACTGCAACGTCGGTAATATGCACTTCCATGAAGGAAAACGCCAAATTGCCAAAACAGTGTCTGTGGATGAACGCGACTTAGAGGCATTCCGTCGGCTTGTCGACAAAGGGGTAGCTTGCACAATTCAAAATACTCCAGACCAAACCCCCGTTAATGTTCTTACTCTCGCAACAGCATAAGCAGATTGAGATAACAACTTAACACTAAGGCGTTTAAGGAAAACTATTATGATTTATGAAGCTTCTCTCGTGGCTTTATGGGCCTTCTTTTGCGGTATAGATAAGTATGACGTTGCACTCAATATCCACCGCCCACTGATCACAGGGCCTGTTGTCGGCCTGATTATGGGTGATATGCAAGTCGGTTTAATTGCGGGTGCAACATTAGAATTAGCTTGGCTTGGGCTTGTTCCAAATGCAGGGGCTCAGCCACCTGATGTTACCTTAGGTACTATCGCCGCTGTTGCATTCGCCATTATGACCAACCAATCACCAGCAGTAGCGATGGGAATCGGCATGCCAATTGCCGTTCTCATGCAAATGATCATTATCGGCTTTTTTGCTATTACCGCATTCACCATGGGGAAAGCTGACCGCTACGCTGAAAAAGCAGATGCGGCGGGGATCTCCCGGTTATTAGTCGCCACCATTACCGTTCGTTCTTTGCTCTACGCTATCGTCGCTTTTGTAACCGTTTACTTCGGTGAACACGCAGCACAATGGATTGATGAAAACACACCAAAAGTACTCCTCGAAGGCTTAGGTATTGGCGCGAAAATGGTTCCAGCAATTGGCTTCGCGATGCTATTAAAAATCATGTGGTCAAAAGAAGTGGCTGGTGTGTTCTTTGTTGGTTTCGTCATGACTACTTATCTCAAGCTGCCAATTATGGCAGTGGCAATACTCGGCGCATCTGCGGCAGCACTGTATTACTTCTTCAGCGGTAACAACAATAAAAATAACTCACAACAAAATGAGGATTTTGAAGATGGTATCTGATAACAAAACAGCAGTAGAAACCAAAAACTTACCAGTGGGATCCTACGTTGATGGCATTGATGAGTACCAAGATACCACTGTCCGCAAAGTCATCACGAAAGGCGATCTATGGCGTTGTGCTTTTCGTGGGCTCTTTATGGAAGGTAACTTTAACTTTGAACGTATGCAGGGGGGAGGCTTTGCATTCTCCATCATCCCAGCCCTACGCAAAATTCATGGTAATAACAAACGCGATTATGCAACTGCACTGAAAAATCACTTACAGTTTTTCAATGCGAGTCCAAAATTATTTACTTTCTTACTTGGTACAGCTGTGGCCATGGAAGAAAACAAAGAGAAGCCGTCAACTGTCAACGTTATGAAAGTGGCAGGTATGGGGCCAACAGGTGGCATTGGCGATGCTATCGACCATATGACATTGATGCCGCTGACTTTAGCATTAGGTGCATCTATCGCAATGGAAGGCTCAATTGCCGGCCCATTTGTTTTCTTCTTTTTGTACCAAATTGTTCACTTTTTTGTCTATTTCGGCTTGATGTTCATGGGGTATCGCGCGGGTACCGCAGCAATGGTTAATATGAGCGATGCAACAGAAAAGCTCGCTAAAGCCGCCAACATCATGGGGATTTTTGTGATTGGGGCACTTTCCGCCACCTTCATAAAAGTACAAACCACCGCTGCTGTTGAGGTAGGCGGCAAGGTGGTTGAACTACAAACCGCCTTGTTCGACAAAATCATGCCTAACTTACTCCCGCTTTGCCTCGTCTTTTTGATGTTCAAAATGGTGAAAGGGACTGGTTTCTGGGCCAAACCGCCCGTTCTTATCTTCTCTGTCTTAGCCTTCGGCGTTATTGGCCACGTACTCGGTGTGATGTAACAGGATCGTATTAAATTGTTTTTAGGTGGGTAGCTAAGTTACCCACCAGCAAGGAGTTATCAATGATTGGTTTGATTGTTTCTGGGCACATTAATTTTGCGAGCGGCATGGCCTCTGCGGTCAAGGCTATCGCAGGTGAACAGGAAAATATGGTGTTTATTGATTTTGTTGAAACCCTTTCTCCCGATGAATTAGAACAACAAATGCGAGCCGCAATGGACGCTATGAATTGTGAACAAGTGCTCTTTCTCACCGACCTTCCTGGTGGAACCCCTTGTAACCGCGCCATGGCAATTATGATGGAAAATCAATTCGTTGAAGTTGTAGCTGGCGTTAGCCTGCCGATGATCGTTAATGCGGCATTCGAGCGTGAAGGGGTTGATGCAAAAGAACTCCTTTCTATCTTACACGATATAGGGACTCGCAGTATTCAAGACCTACGTCAGCAACTGGCTATGACGTCAGAAACTGAATTTGAAGAAGATGGCCTATGAAACAACAATATGCCCTTTTAGCGGATCGTACTTTTGCTCCTGAGGGAATTCGTTATCAGCAGTATGTTCGTGTGTGCAACGGTGTTATACAAGAAATTACGGATACCGCTCCCGAACATTGCCCTGTCATACGCCTAGAAGGCCGCTCCTTACTACCGGGGTTTGTTGATATCCATATTCATGGGCGTGCTGGCGCAGACGTCATGGATGCAAGCCAGCAAGGGTTGCAAACCATAGCCGATGCATTAGCCAAAACCGGTGTTGTTGCTTGGGTGGGAACCACCGTCACCGCACCAATGGATGATATCAAACGTGCACTCACCCAAGTCTGTGAGTTTATCGCCAAATCGCAAACATCAGGAGCCCAGTTAGTCGGCAGTTTTTTAGAAGGCCCTTACTTCACTGAACGTCATCGAGGCTCACATCCTGTTAAGTACTTAAAAGCACCGACCATTCATGAGCTGGAAGACCTTGTGCAATGTGCTAATCACACACTTTTACGGGTTGCAGTGGCCCCCGAAGCAGAAGGTGCCATTGAGGCTATTGATTGGTTAGTACAACGCGGTATTAAGACCAGTGTTGCACATACTGCCGCTGATTTCATACAAACCAGTCTCGCATTTTCACATGGTGCAGATTGTGGCGTACATCTTTATAACGGCATGACGGGTTTACATCATAGAGAGCCCGGTTGCTGTGGCGCAGTGTTGTACCACGATGTCCTTGCGGAACTGATTGCCGATGGCGTTCATGTTCACCCCGTCATGATGCAGCTAGCTTATCGAATGAAAGGTTATCAGCAGCTCGCTTTAATTACAGATTGTATGCGAGCTGGAGGGTTACCGGATGGCGATTATCTCCTTGGTGCGCAAACAGTAAAAGTCACTCAAGGACAAGCCCGCACGACTGATGGCTCTCTTGCAGGTAGTACATGTAGCCTTGATAGCGCATTGCGCAACATGGTGCAACTCGCGCATGTTCCTGAGTGGGAAGCAGTACAAATGGCCACTTCGGTTCCCGCCCAATACCTTGGGATCGATGACCAATTTGGCTACATCCGAGTTGGAGCACACGCTAATTTCGCTGTTGTTGATAACAATTTTTATCTAACAGACACATTCATCAGAGGTGAACACGTTCACTCTGTATTCGGGAATACCGACCATTAAGGCCGGTTACCTATCAGTAAATTATGAGGTATTTATAATGGAAATTCGTCAACCAATTCACAGTGAGCATGCAAAAACACTTGATACTGAAGGCTTACGCAAACAGTTCTTGATCGAGAATTTGTTCCGTGAAGGGGAAATGAATCTCACTTATAGCCATATCGACCGCATTATTGTGGGTGGTATTGTTCCAACACAAAAACCACTCGCGCTAATGGCAGGAAAAGCATTAGGCGTTGATTTTTTTCTTGAGCGTCGTGAGCTGGGTGCAATTAATATTGGGGGCGCGGGCCAAGTTATCGTTGATGGCGAAGCCTATGACATCGCACCAAAAGAAGCTATTTATATCGGTATGGGCGCTAAATCTGTCGAATTTATTAGTGCCGATGCCAATACTCCTGCACGCTTCTACATGAACTGCGCACCTGCACACCATACTTACCCAACACGCAAAATTACTATCGAACAAGCTGCGCCAGAAAAATTAGGTAATGTTGAGAACTGTAACGTTCGTACCATCTATAAGTTCTTACACCCATCGATTTTACCAACCTGCCAATTATCAATGGGTATGACAGTACTCGAGCCTGGCAGCTTATGGAATACCATGCCATGCCATACCCATGAGCGCCGTATGGAAGTCTATTTATATTTCAATATGAAAGAAGACAACGTTGTTTTCCATTATATGGGTGAGCCTTCGGAGACCCGCCATATTGTTGTTCGTAATGAACAAGCCGTTATTAGCCCGAGCTGGTCGATTCACTCAGGCGTAGGAACCGCTGCTTATACATTTATATGGGGAATGGTTGGAGAGAATCAGGTATTCCACGACATGGACCATGTTGCCATGAAAGATCTGAAATAATCCCTTTATCTTTTTGAACAAAATAAAAAACGATGTGGCTGTACCGTCACATCGTAAGTGAGGCACATATGAACTTATTTGATTTAACTGGAAAAGTCGCGATTGTCACTGGATGTAATACTGGTTTAGGTCAAGGAATGGCAATTGGTTTGGCACAAGCAGGCGCAGATATTGTCGGAGTTGGAGTCCAAGATGCCCCTGAAACACGTGCTCAGGTCGAAGCTTTAGGCCGCAAGTTTCACTATATTATTATGAATTTAATGGAACAAGATGGGCTGCAAACTTTAGTTGATGATGCCGTATCTGCCATGGGCCATGTTGATATCCTTATTAATAATGCGGGTATTATTCGTCGCGAAGACTTACTCGAATTTAGTGAAAAAGATTGGGACGATGTGATTAATATTAATCAAAAAACCCTATTCTTTTTATCTCAACGTGTTGCACGACAATTCGTGAAGCAAGGAAATGGCGGTAAAATTATTAATATTGCTTCAATGCTCTCGTTCCAAGGTGGTATTCGAGTTCCATCTTACACGGCAAGTAAGTCCGCTGTCATGGGGCTCACTCGTGCTCTCGCTACTGAGCTTTCCCAATACAACATTAATGTGAATGCAATCGCCCCAGGTTACATGGCAACAGACAACACAGCAGCACTACGCGCTGATGCAGACCGCAATGCGGCTATCTTAGAGCGTATTCCAGCAGGCCGTTGGGGAACACCAGAGGATTTGGCAGGCCCAGCTGTCTTTTTAGCCTCCAAAGCAAGCGACTATATTAATGGTTATACCATTGCGGTTGATGGTGGCTGGTTAGCTCGCTAACCTATCTGGAGAAAATAATGGAACAATCATCATTACCAAAACCATTACAGCGCGATACGGTTTTAGACGACATGAAACGGGTTTACCGTTTTCAATCAAAAAACCAAGTACGCAGTGTACTTCGTCGTAGTGGTAAAACCCGTTTTATTAAAGATACGGATTGGGAACGTGGTGTTCTGTGGTCTTGTGTTGCCGCTGCTTGGCAAGCAACACAGGATAACGAATATCTGACTGGTGTATTGGATTACACATTACATACTGGATTTCGTACAGGACCTAACCCGCGTTTTGCCGATGACCATGTCTGTACTCAAGCTTATTTAGCTGTAAGTTCACAATTTGATCATCCAGAAGTCCTTGAACCCACTATTAACGCATTCAACCTTATGTTAGCTGAGCCAAAACCAGGTCGAGAAGACTGGTGGTGGTGTGATGCACTTTTCATGGCTCCCCCAGCTTTTGCTGCCTTATCAGCTCAAACAAATGACAGTCGCTACTTAGACTACATGCATACCGCTTATTGGGATGCAGTAGACCATTTGCGTGATCCTGAAACTGGCTTAATTTATCGTGATTATCGCTATATTCCAGATGGCAAAGGCGGTGAATTGCGTGAAAAAAATGGTGAGAAAGTATTTTGGAGTCGAGGTATTGGTTGGGTTATTGCATCTATCCCACGTATCTTACAATCTTTACCTGATGGTTTCCCTGCCCGCCAGCAGTATGTGAATTTATTTGTTGAACTAATGGAAGCTGTCATTAAATACCAACAAGATGATGGTTTCTGGCGTACCAGTTTACTTGACCCACAAAGCTTCCCAGCCCCTGAAAGTAGTGCGACTGCATTATTTAGCTATGGCTTAGCATGGGGCTTAAATCAAGGTTTACTGGAAGAGACACGTTATCTGCCTTTACTCGAAAAATCATGGTGTGCACTACAAAGCTGTATTCACCCCAATGGAATGCTAGGTTGGGTACAGCTTCCAGCGTTCAACCCACGAGATGTCCAGTATGACCATAATATGGATTATGGGGCAGGAGCCTATTTATTAGCCGCAAGTGAAGTTATCCAACTCAAGATTTAATCCATTACGACCCGATTTACCATTGCTCAAGTTGTCATTTCATTACTTTCTTTTGGCCAATTTATTGGCCATTTTTCTTGCCTTTATTTTTTCTCTCTTCTTTACAAGCCGGCAATAAAAAACCCACGATCACTCGTGGGCAAATGTATATTTAATAAAAAGTGATATTACCAAGTATATTGAATACCCACACGGAAGCGTGTTTGGCGGTCACTTGAAAATCTATTTTCTTTCACATTACCCACTTCAACAAATGGGCGCCATAAAGCACCATCATCCGCTTTAATATCATAACGAAGGCGAACGTTGTGCTGATAATCGAATTTCTTATCATTATAAAGAGGTTGAGCGTTGTCGGCCATTTCCCACATTAAATCTAACTGATACTGTAAGTCTAAGTTACCCCATTTATAACCTATCCAGCTATCAAACTCTTGGATTTTAGAGTGGTAATTACTGCCATTTTCCCCTGCTTGACCATAATCCCATACTTTCCATTTATAACGGCCTTGCAAACGAATACCGTTATCGAATGTATAGTTTAAACGGACATAAGGAACATAAACCAAACCTAATTTATCAAAATCAAGAGAAGCACCAACAAGCCCCACTAAATTTGGGTTTAATTTCGTATAATAAAAAGCTGAAAATTCAGAACCATCAATTTTCATTGCGTCATAGGCACCATCTTTATTTCCATAACGCGCATCAAGTTCAAATCCAATATTCTTTCCTGTATCCAAGAAAGCTTTAATTCTGTCCCCACTTTTTCCTGATGCATCTAAATATTGATGACGATATTCAATTGTTGTTTTATAGTTATTTGCGAGAGCATATTGTGATGAAATTGAAAATAACACTGCACTAGCAATAATTAATTTTTTCATTATCTTTATTCCAAAGCTGTGTACTATTTAAGCACGAGGATAGTGATTCCCTGTTTTATTAGAGAATAATATTTTCATTATTTTTAGTTAATGCCACCTAATTTATTAGGCGGCAATTAAGAAATAATTTATTTAACTTCGCAAGCTGAAGCTTTTTTATTTAATTTATTTGTTGTAGCTGTAATAAATTCTGTTGGTCTCCAAGAATCACCAGTTTTCTCTAACCACGGTATGAGCTCATCTTTAATTAATTTATCAATAATTGGCGCATTTTCGTCTGCGACATTTTTCATTTGATAAGGGTCATTCACATTATCATAAAGAGTATATTTCAGCGGTTGTCCATCTTGGCGGTCAATAACCAATGTATGTGTTTTCGTTCTCACGCCACGTTTACCAAACGAAGGTTCACCATACGGTATAAATAAATAAAGTTGAGAATTGGCGACATCCCCCTCACCAGTGACTACGCGCTCAGCTAAGTTACTTCCTTCAACTGAGCCAGGGATCCATTGCTCTAACCCTAATAAACCTAAGATCGTTGGGTAGATATCAGGTGCTGACATTAATGCATCATCTTGCCCCGGTTTAATTTTACCCGGTAACCGAAACATCATCGGAACACGCATCGATTCATCATATGGGTTATTCTTTGTCGGCTGGCCATTTGCACCAAGACAACTGCCATGATCAGAGAAGAAAACAACCAATGTATTATCCGCCAGCCCTTGTTTTTCAAGCTCATCAACAATACGACCAAATTGTTCATCAACACCGTTTACCATCGCCAGATATTCTTTAAAATATTGAGGACCATAACCTTCTTGGTATTCCACATCCCATTTAACATTTGGTCGAGTATTTAGCTCTTGCGAGGTTTTTCCTTTATAGGCATCGAGATACTTTTGTGGAACTTGGTCATACGGTGAATGCGGAGGGTTCATTGAAACAACCAGCGCAAATGGCTTGGTATTATCACGATACTGCCCATTTTTATTCTGTAAGAATTTTATGGCCATATCCGCTTCGTGCTCTGGTCCCCATTGGTCTACATAAATAGGTTTTTCACGAGGCGTATCATTGGCCCAATACATTGGTTTCATATGCAGGTCATATGTGCCATAGGAGTACCAAAAATCAAAGCCATGGCGGCGGTTTGGAGCAGCCCATTCATTCCAATAGCGCCCTTCCATCGGGTTGTTATAGCTTTCAATAAAAGGGGCATATGGTGCATCTAAATGCCATTTACCAATATACCCCGTGCTGTAATCCAATGATTTTAAAACATCAGACCAACAATTGGCATAAGGTGATAAATCAATCCCTACCTTACCGCCATAATCATGAGCGTTGCCTGTGATACCATTACGAACAGGATATTGCCCTGTCATAAACATGCCTCGGAATGGAGAACATAATGGGTAATTAGATGCCATTTGCGTCATCACTTTCGCTTGTTTCGCAAACTTATTTAAATTGGGCGTAATTGACGGGTCTTCTCCCATAAATTGTAAGGCATGGGCACGCATCTCATCGGGGAATACTATCAATAAGTTAGGGGCGTCATCGGGCCGATAAGGCTTAATATTTGAAGGTTTTCCATCACTGGCTAAAATGGGACTAGAAACCGACATTGCTGCACCGCTGGCTGCTAATCCTTTTATAAAGGTTCTGCGCGAAACAGTCATTGCTTCATCCTCTTTTTGTTTACGTTTTCTTTCGTTTTTGGTTAATACATATTATTTATACTTTTACATAAGATCAAAAAGTAAGTGATCGAAAATATCAAAATTCAAGTAGAGATCACAAAAAATGAGCAATACACCAAGAAAAAGCCAACTAACGCACAATAAAAAGATGGTACCAACTTATTAAAAATAAACACAATAAATTGTTTTATAAAAGAAATAAATAATTCAGAGATAATGAGCACAAAAGCTAAATTCTGTTTGTAAATTGTATGAAAATGATGCTTTCACCTCATTTAGCGAATTTTCATTTACTTTCAATAATGTAAAAAACAGGTAATCCGAAACAATACAAAAAGATAAATTTTTATCACTACCCTATATTCTGTAAAAATTAATCAATATAAGGATAATTATAAAAATTATTCAATTATCTAAAATTAAGAAAAAAATAAAATGCCAAAATATGACTTTAATCATTCATTCCATCTAGTTTTCTATTATTTTTTCAATAAAAAT
This sequence comes from Providencia sp. PROV076, assembly GCF_028483405.1. Taxonomy (NCBI): domain Bacteria; kingdom Pseudomonadati; phylum Pseudomonadota; class Gammaproteobacteria; order Enterobacterales; family Morganellaceae; genus Providencia; species Providencia sp. PROV076. The sequence continues at coordinate 45,814 of NZ_JAMPRR010000035.1, forward strand.
ATTTTTTATTTTTAGAGTGAATTATATTTTAATTATCTAACAAAGATATATATTAATTAAATTTAAGATAGGTCAATTTTAAAACGAAGTGTTAAATAAAATATACATCGTGAAAGAAGATTATCACGCTTTAATATCAATAATTTAACAAAGTTATTTAATAAGAAGAATAAGGCAGGAGTAAAGTCGCCCATTCTAATTCATTATTCAAATAATGCCACTATTAATTATCAATTTTATATTCTCACTAGCATTTCTTAGAAAAATTCAACAGGTCTGATATTCAGAATATCTTTAGTTGTGATAAAAGAATAATACTGTGAAATGAAATTACAGCCACAGATATAACTAATGTAAAACGCATTCTATAAGATGCTGGGGAATAAAAGAATGAATATTGTTGAGCGGTTTATTTCTTACACCAAAATTAACACCACCACTGATAGGGAAAAAGGCGCGGCAGGAATTATGCCTTCTTCAGAAGGACAACGCGTCCTTGCAAAACAGCTGGTTCAAGAGCTAGAAGCTCTCGGCGTTGAAGATATTAAGCTGCGTGACACAGCCATTGTCACCGCAACGTTGCCATCTAACCTTGATTATGATGTGCCGACGGTTGCTTTCTTTGGCCACTTAGACACCAGTGCAGAACAAACCAATGACACTAAAGCACAAATCTTGCCATATACCGGTGAAGATTTGTGTATGAATAAAGAGCTTAATATTTATCTACGTAAGAGTGAGTTCCCTGAACTGGTGAATTATATCGGTGATGACATCATTGTCACTGATGGAACTAGCTTATTAGGCGCTGACGATAAAGCCGCCATTGCCTCTATCATGGATATGCTGCAATACTTTAAGCAGAACCCAGAGATTAAACACGGCACAATTAAAATTGGTTTTGTGCCGGATGAAGAGCAAGGGCTACGTGGCGCTAAAGTTTTCGATGTTAAAGAATTCGGTGCTGATTTTGCCTATACCCTCGACTGCTGTGGTATTGGTGAATTAGTTTATGAAAACTGGAACGCAGGAGATGCCGAAATCATCTTTACAGGTAAATCAGCACACCCAATGTCCGCAAAAGGCAAACTGGTTAACTCATTATTAATGGCGCAAAAATTTATTGCCATGTTACCAGGTGGTGAAGCCCCTGAGTATACAGATGGACGCGAAGGCTATTACTGGGTAAAACAAATGTCAGGTAACAGCGCTCGCACTGTTTTAAAAATGGATGTGCGTGATTTTACCGAAGACGGCTATCGCAAACGTATGGCTTTCTTAAAACAATTAGCAGAGAGCTGCGAAAGCCTTTGGGGCAACGAAAGTGTTGTTTGTAAGCTATCAGACCGCTACTCTAACGTTTACAATAGCCTACAAGGTGACAACCGTTATCCAATCGATATCGCTGTTGATGCCTATCAAGCTTGTGGTATTACGCCAAAAGTGATCCCAATGCGTGGTGGCTATGACGGAGCGGCTTTATCGCAAAATGGATTGCCTTGCCCTAATATCTTCACAGGCGCACATAACTTCCATTCAATCTATGAATACCTGCCAGTGAAATCCCTTTACGCCGCCAGCGATGTACTAAAACAAGTGGTACAAATCACCGCAGAACGCTTCAAACCAGGAGCTAAAGCATGATCCCAATTCTAACGGTTCTGATTATCGTTGTTTTGGTTGCGCGGTTTATTTTGAAGGGATACAAAGCTGAGCCAGTACTGTTAATCGCTGGCTTAGTATTGATGATATTCACCCTAGCCCTTGGCTGGGGGCCTATCCTCCCTAAAAATGTCGCCAACACCGGTATCACTTGGCTCGACCCATTTGAAGTCATGCGAGATTTATTCAGCAGCCGTGCAGCGGATCTCGGTTTAATGATCATGGCATTGATGGGCTTTGCGCACTATATGGACCATATCGGTGCCAATGAAGCGGTAGTTCGTGTTGCAACTAAGCCACTGAAAAATATGCGTTCACCTTACGTATTGCTATTTTTCTCTTTCTTGCTGGCGAGTATCTTGCAATTAGCTATTCCATCAGCGACAGGCTTAGCCGTACTGTTAATGGGTACCATGTTCCCAATTATGATAGGTTTAGGTCTATCACCTGCTTCTGCAGCTGGGGTCATCGCAACGTCTCTTGGGGTAGCCTACACACCAACCGCAATTGATGCTATTCGTGGTGCGAAAGCGGTCGACATGTCTGTCGTTGAGTATGTGCTTTACTATCAGGGCCCTGCAGCGTTAGCTACGGTATTAGTGGTCGGTATTACCCATATTTTCTGGCAACGTCACTGTGACCGTAAGCAAGGCTTTGTTCCCGAGATCGGTAAAGCCATTCAGTCTCATGAAAAAGAGAAAGTGACCAAGTCAGTTCCTGGGTATTATGCACTTCTCCCTATGTTACCCATTATTATGGCGGTAGGAACATCCAATTTGTTCTTTTCCGGTATTCACTTAGATGTCGTGACTATCGTACTGATTGCAATGGCAATCTGTATGGTGATTGAAACTCTTCGTGTACGTAACTTCAAACTGGTTTGTAATGGGTTCCAAACCTTCTTAAACGGAATGGGACACGCATTTAGTAATGTGGTGGGCTTACTGGTTGCAGCTGGGGTATTTGCTCATGGTATCAAAGTCAGTGGTGCTATTGACCAACTGATATTAGGTGCTGAATCTGTTGGTTTACCACCGTTTGCCATGGCGATTGTATTCGCTTTAGTGACCTTAGCAGCCGCAATTATTATGGGCTCTGGTAATGCGCCATTCTTAGCATTCGTTGAACTCATTCCACAAATTGCTCACAGTATGGGCGTTAACCCGATTGCGATGATTTTACCTATGCAACAAGCCTCACACATGGGTCGAGGTATGTCGCCTGTTGCGGGGGTTATTATTGCGGTATCGAGTGGAGCAAAATTACAGCCGTTTGATGTCGTGAAACGAACCGCGGTACCACTCATGGTTGGTTTTGTAGCTCACTGTGCAATTATTGGTATTTTTTACTAATTACTATATTTACCATTCAATAATTAAAGCGGGAAATATTCCCGCTTTTTACTTTTTCTAGCTAACCAATCCTAATGTTTACACTGGCAGTCTGAGGGGTCATCATGTTTGGGATCAGGGCAGCAAGAATCTATTGTCTTTTTTATAATATCAGACAATGTATTCACGGTATTTATAATGAGTGGCAAGTTTTCACAAACAGAATCGCATTCTGAAAGCCTTCTATCCGGTTTTACTGGTGGCGTTAAGCTATCACACAATATTTCCTGTAAAACCAACGAGAAATTTGCGATCCCAGTGGTATAAATGTATGAGCGTCCGTCGGTTTCTTTGGCTAGTCGTTCATACTCTCGCGTCACGTTATCTCTATCCACCAAGGTCGGAAAGCGATCTAAATTGGTTGGGTTATCATCCGGTGTGCCTTGGTAGGTATACACCTTAATTCCTCTTTCTTGAGCAACGGATATGGCTTCGTTATTTTTTGCGATAGCAGCACGCGTGAGAATTCCACCGCCCCCCTCCATTCCTTCATCACCCAACACAAAAATAGCTCTACGCGCATCATCTCGCCAGTCAAAATGTTTACTTATATCAATAACCGCCCGACATAAATCCTCTTTATTTCCAGCATGATCTCGCCCATCGGATTCTTTAAACGGCAATCTAGCCTGTAGGTCCCTTTCGTTCGCGCCTGTTTTGATTAAATATTCACTGGCAGATTGGTCGAACTTTGTATTTGCCCAAGTCCCTTCGATACCTAAAAATGTCGCCCGAAGGTGGGATGGACACTTTGCTGATGCAGCCTCAATCGTCGCATCAATCTGTTTGCTTAAATCCCCAGCTTCATCAGACATTGAACCACTCGTATCAATAACAACAACTAAGTCTAATGCAATTTGCCCGTTTCCCGTCACGATCTGAGATGTATTCATTACTCCTAATGAATTTGATAGTAATCCATAATAATCCGAAAGGTTGGTTTGATTTGCATCGGTCTGTTCATTTGTCTTTTCTTTATCCATCGCATATTCCTTTTATTTATTTCTATTAAATATTTTTAAAATAATTTTTTATTATTGTTTTTATTACCATTTCTTTTTAATCAAGCAATTTATTATTACTTCTTTTTAGTGCTCGATATATTTCAAAAATAGAAATACGTATTCAAATAAACTAACACCATAAAAAGACTTTATTGGTGGGCTGATTGATTTTAATTAGGAAAAATTAATTGATAAAAATCATTAGATATAAAAAAAGCCAGTACCTTTCGGCACTGGCTTCAATCAGGAATTTTACAGTAAAATCAGAAATTAGTTCTGATTGTCACTGCTGAAACCTGCATTTAACAGCTCAGCTAAGTTCGCTGTTGCTTCATCTGCACTCACTTGTGGTGCTTCCACAACATCGTTCAGATGACGGCGACGGATACGGTCTTGGTGATACGCAAAACCAGTACCTGCTGGGATCAGACGTCCAACAATAACGTTTTCTTTCAGACCACGTAATTCATCACGTTTACCAGCAACCGCAGCTTCAGTCAGTACGCGCGTCGTTTCTTGGAACGATGCTGCTGAGATAAAGGATTCTGTTGCCAGAGATGCCTTAGTAATACCCAACAGGTCACGAGCAAAGTTAGCTGGAATTTTGCCTTCAGTTTCCAGTTTACGATTCGAAACTTTAACACGTGAGTACTCGACTTGTTCACCTTCGAGGAATTCAGAGCTTCCTGCATCCGCGATAGTGACTTTACGCAGCATCTGACGAACGATAACTTCAATGTGTTTATCGTTAATCTTAACGCCTTGTAAGCGGTAAACTTCCTGAACCTCGTTCGTGATATAACGAGTAACAGCATGGACACCACGCAGACGCAGAATATCGTGTGGAGATTCTGGACCATCCGAAACTACGTCACCGCGTTCAACGATCTCACCTTCGAACACGTTGAGCTGACGCCATTTAGGGATCATCTCTTCGTACGGATCGCTACCATCTAATGGTGTGATAACCAGACGACGTTTCCCTTTGGTTTCTTTACCAAACGAGATAATACCGCTGATTTCAGCCAAGATTGCAGGCTCTTTCGGACGACGTGCTTCGAACAAGTCAGCTACGCGTGGCAGACCACCCGTGATATCTTTAGTACCCACAGATTCTTGTGGAATACGCGCTAAGGTATCACCCGCATTGATAGCAACGCCATCGTCTAACTGAACAATTGCTTTACCCGGTAAGAAGTACTGAGTTGGCATGTCTGTGTTAGGGATAAGAACATCGTTACCTTTTGCGTCAATTACACGCAATGCAGGACGTAGGTCTTTACCACCACTGGTACGTTCCGCAGTATCCAGAACAACGATTGAAGACAGACCGGTTAATTCATCAGTCTGACGTGTCATTGTTTGACCATCAAGCATGTCAGAGAAGCTGATGAAACCAGACACTTCACTGACGACTGGCATGGTATGTGGATCCCAGTTCGCAACAGTTTCACCGCCCGTTACTGCATCGCCATCGCCTTTCGTCAAGTGCGCACCGTAAGGGACTTTATAGCTTTCTTTCGTACGGCCAAATTCATCAACCAGACGCAATTCAGTATTACGTGAAGTAATAACCAGTTTGCCTTCTGTGTTAGTAACGAATTTCGCGTTAACCAGTTTCAGAGTACCTGTGTTACGGACTTGAATGCTAGATTCTGCCGCCGCACGAGATGCCGCACCCCCGATGTGGAACGTACGCATCGTTAACTGTGTACCCGGCTCACCGATTGACTGTGCCGCGATAACCCCGATAGCTTCACCTTTGTTGATGATATGACCACGAGCAAGGTCACGACCATAACAGTGAGCACACACACCGAAGTCAGTTTCACAACTTACAACTGAACGAACTTTAACGCTGTCGACGGAGTTAGCTTCTAACAGGTCACACAGTTTTTCGTGCAGTAATGTATTACGTGGAACCAGAATGTCCGCAGTTCCTGGGATCAGGATATCTTCTGCAGTCACACGACCCAGTACACGCTCACGCAGTGGTTCTTTAACGTCGCCACCCTCGATAACCGGAGTCATCAGGATACCTTCGAGAGTTCCACAGTCGTCTTCAGTCACAACCAAGTCCTGTGCAACGTCGACTAAACGACGAGTCAGATAACCGGAGTTTGCTGTTTTCAATGCGGTATCGGCAAGACCTTTACGCGCACCGTGCGTAGAAATAAAGTACTGGAGAACGTTCAGACCTTCACGGAAGTTTGCCGTGATAGGTGTTTCGATGATGGAGCCATCTGGCTTAGCCATCAGACCACGCATACCCGCTAACTGACGGATCTGAGCGGCGGAACCACGAGCACCGGAGTCAGCCATCATAAAGATGCTGTTGAAAGAAACTTGTTGCTCTTCTACACCATCACGGTTGATGACAGTTTCAGTTGACAAGTTTTCCATCATCGCTTTAGCAACACGTTCGTTTGCTGCGGCCCAGATATCGATAACTTTATTGTAACGTTCGCCTGCTGTAACCAGACCTGACTGGAACTGTTCCTGAATTTCTGCAACTTCGGCTTCTGCTTCGGCGATGATCCCAGCTTTTTTCTCTGGAATAACCATATCGTCGATACCAACCGATGCACCAGAACGTGCCGCATAGGCAAAACCGGTATACATGATTTGGTCAGCAAAAATAACCGTAGGCTTCAGGCCCAGAACACGGTAACAGGTGTTCAGCATTTTAGAGACCGCTTTTTTACCTAACGCCTGGTTAACCAGTTCATAAGGTAGACCTTTCGGTACGATCATCCATAAAATTGCACGACCAACAGTGGTGTCAACTAAACCAGTGTTGATTGTGATGTTACCTTCCGAATCTTTTACTTCTTCAGTGATACGGACTTTAACGCGGGCATGCAGTGAAGCATGACCTGAACGGTAAACACGCTCAGCTTCTTTAGGACCGGCTAATACCATGCCCTCGCCTTTCGCGTTTACGCAGTCACGTGTCATGTAGTAAAGACCCAATACAACGTCCTGTGAAGGAACGATGATAGGCTCACCACTTGCAGGTGACAGGATGTTGTTGGTTGACATCATCAACGCACGTGCTTCTAACTGAGCTTCCAAAGTCAGAGGAACGTGTACCGCCATTTGGTCACCATCGAAGTCGGCGTTATATGCCGCACAAACGAGTGGGTGCAATTGGATAGCTTTACCTTCGATAAGAATAGGTTCGAAAGCTTGGATACCCAGACGGTGAAGTGTTGGTGCACGGTTCAGCATGACTGGGTGTTCACGGATAACTTCATCCAAGATATCCCAAACAACCGCTTCTTCGCGCTCAACCATTTTCTTCGCAGCTTTAATGGTTGTTGCCAGACCACGTAATTCTAATTTGCCGTAGATGAATGGTTTGAATAACTCAAGAGCCATTTTCTTCGGCAGACCGCACTGATGCAGACGCAGGTATGGACCTACGGTGATAACAGAACGACCTGAGTAGTCAACACGCTTACCAAGTAAGTTCTGACGGAAACGACCTTGTTTACCTTTGATCATATCTGCCAAAGATTTCAGAGGACGTTTGTTAGAACCTGTGATTGCGCGACCACGACGACCGTTATCTAACAGGGCGTCAACGGCTTCTTGCAACATACGTTTTTCGTTACGTACGATGATGTCTGGCGCAGCCAGATCCAGAAGACGTTTCAGACGGTTATTACGGTTGATTACGCGACGATACAGATCGTTCAGATCTGATGTTGCGAAACGACCACCATCGAGTGGAACTAATGGACGCAGATCCGGTGGTAATACTGGCAGCACGTTTAAGATCATCCACTCTGGTTTGTTACCAGATTGGATAAATGCTTCCAGCAGTTTGATACGTTTGGTCAGCTTCTTACGCTTAGTTTCAGAGTTAGTTTCGTTTAACTCTTCGCGCAGGGTTTCACACTCGTTCTCAAGATCGAGGTTTTTCAGCAGGCCTTGGATTGCTTCCGCACCCATTTTCGCATCAAATTCGTCACCGAACTCTTCCAACGCATCTAAATATTGCTCTTCTGTCAGAATCTGTGCACGCTCAAGGCTAGTCATACCGCCTTCAACAACAACATATGATTCAAAGTACAGAACGCGTTCGATATCACGCAGTGGCATATCGAGCAGTAAACCGATACGGGATGGCAGTGATTTTAAGAACCAAATATGTGCAGTCGGAGAAGCAAGTTCAATGTGCCCCATGCGCTCACGACGGACTTTGGTCTGTGTAACTTCAACGCCACACTTCTCACAAATCACACCACGGTGTTTTAAACGTTTGTACTTACCGCACAGACATTCGTAGTCTTTTACTGGCCCGAAAATACGCGCACAGAAAAGACCATCACGCTCAGGCTTGAACGTACGGTAGTTAATGGTTTCTGGCTTTTTAACTTCACCGAATGACCATGAACGGATCATATCAGGTGATGCCAGAGCAATCTTGATAGCATCAAACTCTTCGGTCTTGGTTTGCGCTTTCAGAAACTTTATTAAGTCTTTCACAAAATGCTCCTGTCGGAGTTAGACCTGTCAGGTGAGTGTTCAAAGACACTCTCCCCAAATCCCAGTGCTTACATGTGCCGAAAGGCGAACCTTTCGGCATAAAACGAATTACTCGTCTTCCAGCTCGATGTTGATACCCAGAGAACGGATTTCTTTCAGCAATACGTTGAAAGATTCCGGCATACCAGGTTCCATCTGATGGCTGCCATCGACGATGTTTTTATACATCTTCGTACGGCCGTTAACGTCATCCGATTTAACTGTAAGCATTTCTTGAAGAGTATAGGCTGCACCGTATGCTTCCAGTGCCCACACTTCCATCTCCCCGAAACGCTGACCACCGAACTGCGCTTTACCACCCAGCGGTTGCTGAGTAACCAAGCTATAAGAACCAGTTGAACGGGCGTGCATCTTATCGTCAACCAAGTGGTTCAGTTTCAGCATATACATATAACCAACGGTAACTTGACGCTCAAATTTCTCGCCAGTACGACCATCGAATAATGTAATCTGACCTGAAGTTGGCAGACCACCCAATTTCAGCAGTTCTTTGATTTCTTTCTCTTTCGCACCATCAAATACTGGTGTCGCAATTGGCATACCTTTTTTCAGGTTCTCAGCCAAACGCATAACTTCTTCGTCAGAGAAAGTATTCAAGTCAACTTTCTGGCGTGGATCATCACCTAAATCGTACGCTTTTTGGATAAACTCACGCAGTTTGGCAACTTCTTCTTGCTGTTTAAGCATAGCATTGATTTTTTCACCAATACCTTTCGCAGCCATCCCTAAGTGGGTTTCCAAAATCTGACCGATGTTCATACGTGATGGTACGCCCAGCGGGTTCAGAACGATGTCAACTGGGTTACCGTTTTCATCGTAAGGCATGTCTTCAACTGGGTTGATTTTTGAGATAACACCTTTGTTACCATGGCGACCCGCCATTTTATCACCCGGTTGAATTTGACGTTTAACCGCCAGATAAACCTTAACAATTTTCAGTACACCAGGAGCTAAGTCATCACCTTGAGTAATTTTACGACGTTTTGCATCGAGTTTTTTCTCAAACTCAGATTTCAGTTCGTCATACTGTTCAGCTAATTGCTCTAACTGGTTTTGCTTCTCTTCGTCTGCTAAAGATAACTCTAACCAACGATCGCGAGGCAGTTTGTCCAGTTTTTCAGCTTCAATTCCGCCGTTAACCAGTACAGAACGGATACGAGCAAACAGGCCAGCTTCGAAAATACGCAGCTCTTCTGTTAAGTCTTTCTTCGCATCACGTAACTGAGTTTCTTCGATCTCTAATGCACGTTTGTCTTTCTCTACACCGTCACGGGTAAATACTTGTACGTCAATAACCGTACCAGAAACACCGTTAGGAACACGTAAAGAAGAGTCTTTAACGTCTGATGCTTTTTCACCGAAGATAGCACGTAACAGTTTCTCTTCTGGCGTCAGCTGAGTTTCACCTTTAGGTGTGACTTTACCAACCAGAATGTCGCCGCCTTTCACTTCCGCACCGATATACACGATACCGGATTCGTCAAGTTTAGACAGAGCAGCTTCACCGACGTTTGGAATATCTGCAGTGATTTCTTCAGGCCCTAATTTAGTGTCACGAGACACACAAGAGAGTTCCTGAATATGAATAGTAGTGAAACGGTCTTCTTGAACAACACGCTCAGAAACTAAGATGGAGTCTTCGAAGTTATAACCATTCCATGGCATGAATGCCACGCGCATGTTTTGACCAAGTGCTAATTCGCCGAGGTCTGTTGAAGGACCATCTGCTAACACGTCACCACGTTCAACTGGCTCACCTAAAGATACGCAAGGCATCTGGCTAATACAGGTGTTCTGGTTAGAACGAGTATATTTAGTCAGGTTATAAATATCGATTCCAGCTTCGCCCGGATACATCTCATCTTCGTTAACTTTGATAACTATACGAGACGCATCAACGTACTGAACTGAACCACCACGTCTTGCAACAGCGGTAACACCCGAGTCAACCGCTACTGCACGTTCCATACCCGTACCAACTAATGGTTTGTCAGCACGCAGAGTAGGAACCGCTTGACGTTGCATGTTCGCACCCATCAATGCACGGTTGGCGTCATCGTGTTCAAGGAATGGGATCAGTGACGCACCAACAGAAACAACCTGTTGAGTCGAAACGTCCATATACTCAACCTGTTCACGGCTGAATAAACTTGATTCACCTTTGTTACGGCAAGTAATCAGTTCTTCAACGAAGCTACCATCATCACCTAAAACGGTGTTTGCCTGAGCAATGATGAAGTTACCTTCTTCAATTGCAGACAGATAATGGATTTCGTCTGTAACTAGACCATCACGCACTAAACGGTATGGGGTTTCTAAGAAACCATACTCATTGGTCTGTGCATAAACAGATAATGAGTTGATCAGACCGATGTTCGGACCTTCAGGCGTTTCGATAGGACAGACACGACCGTAGTGAGTTGGGTGAACGTCACGTACTTCGAAGCCCGCACGCTCACGAGTCAGACCACCTGGGCCTAACGCAGAGATACGACGTTTGTGCGTAATTTCAGACAGTGGGTTGTTCTGGTCCATAAATTGGGACAGCTGGCTAGAACCAAAGAACTCTTTCACTGCGGCTGAAATTGGTTTCGCGTTGATCATATCTTGTGGCATTAATGCATCGAGGTCGCCCAGAGAAAGACGCTCTTTCACTGCACGCTCAACACGAACCAGACCTACACGGAATTGGTTCTCAGCCATTTCGCCAACGGAACGAATACGACGGTTACCTAAGTGGTCGATATCATCCACTTCGCCTTTACCGTTACGGATATCGATGAGTTTACGCATAACATCAATGATGTCTTCTTCACTCAGGATACCTGAACCTTCAATTTCTTCACGGTTCAGTGAACGGTTGAACTTCATACGACCTACCGCAGACAAGTCGTAACGGTCTTCAGAGAAGAACAGGTTCTCGAACAGGTTTTCTGCAGCTTCGCGGGTTGGTGGCTCACCAGGACGCATCATGCGGTAGATTTCTACCAATGCACTCAGACGGTCGTTAGTTGGGTCGACACGAACGGTTTCAGAAATGTAAGCACCGTGGTCTAAGTCATTGGTAAACAATGTTTCGATTGTTTTATGACCAGACTGGCTCAGACGTGCCAACATGTCTAAAGAAAGTTCCATGTTCGCTGCACAAATCAGCTCACCGGTGCTTTCATCAATGTAGTCTCTAGCAACAACTTTACCTGCGATATATTCAACAGGTACTTCGATGCTATTGATTTCTTCTTTTTCTAACTGACGAATATGACGTGCAGTGATACGGCGGCCTTTTTCTACATAGACTTTACCGTTCGCTTCGATATCAAAAGAAGCAGTTTCACCACGCAGACGCTCAGGAACCAGCGTCATCATCAGTTTATTATCACGGATTTGGAATACAGTTTTGTCGAAGAACAGATTTAAGATTTCTTCGGTGTTGTAATCCATTGCACGCAGAATAATGGTCGCAGGTAATTTACGGCGACGGTCAATACGTACAAACAGGTTATCTTTCGGGTCAAATTCGAAATCAAGCCATGAACCACGGTAAGGGATAATACGTGCGTTATAGAGCACTTTACCTGAAGAGTGTGTTTTACCTTTATCGCTGTCAAAGAATACACCCGGACTACGGTGTAACTGAGAAACGATAACACGCTCAGTACCGTTGATAACGAAAGTTCCGTTTTCAGTCATGAGTGGAATTTCACCCATGTAGACTTCTTGTTCTTTGATGTCTTTAACAGTTCCTTCCGGTGCTTCACGCTCATAAACGATGAGACGCAATTTCACACGCAAAGGCGCAGAGTAAGTTACACCGCGAATTTGACATTCTTTAACATCAAAAACAGGCTCGCCTAAACGATAGCTGACATATTGTAATTCAGCATTACCGCTGTAGCTCTGAATTGGAAACACAGAACGGAAAGCTGCTTCCAGCCCATTCTGGCCATCAGGATCTTGCTCGATAAACTTCTGGAACGAGTCAAGTTGGATAGAAAGGAGATAAGGTATGTCCAAAACTTGTGGACGTTTACCAAAATCCTTACGAATACGTTTTTTCTCGGTATAGGAGTAAACCATAGGTTTCCTCAGCTCGTTGATCAGTGACCCAAGTGGTTAGCTCTTAATGTAAGAGACTGAACCGCAACGCGTTTTTTATAAGAAACGGAAAATGAATACTTTCCTTAATACTCATTGCTATTACTCTTAAATCATTTCATTGCGTTGCCATTGCTACCGAGCTACCCGAGCGGGTCGTAGCGAAGAACACAGTATATTAAGTCGTCAATAGAAAGAAGTATTGGAGGGTTGTTGTTAACATTAAAACTGCGTGAAAAGCTGTTAACACCCATCACGCCTTACAGCGCAAAAAGGCTGGTGATTAAAAAATCACCAGCCGTCAGCCTAATTAGATCAGGCTGCGTTCTTGAAATTGAACTTATTTAAGTTCAACAGAAGCGCCTGCTTCTTCAAGAGCTTTCTTCAGAGTTTCAGCTTCATCTTTGCTTGCAGCTTCTTTGATAGTAGCTGGAGCAGATTCTACCATGTCTTTAGCTTCTTTTAAGCCAAGACCGGTTGCGCCACGTACTGCTTTGATAACTGCAACTTTGTTACCGCCGATAGCAGACAGAACAACGTCGAATTCAGTTTTTTCTTCAGCAGCTTCAGCTGGGCCCGCAGCAACAGCAACAGCTGCAGCAGCAGAAACGCCGAATTTTTCTTCCATCATAGTAATCAGTTCAACAACGTCCATTACAGACATTTCTGCAACTGCATCAAGGATTTGGTCTTTAGTGATAGACATAACAAGTGTTCCTAAAATTCAGAAATAGTTTATACGTTAAAAAGCAACGAAGGAAAGGGCTTATGCAGCTTCTTTCTGATCGCGCAGAGCAGCCAGAGTACGAACCAATTTGCCGGCAGCGGCTTCTTTCATGGTTGCCATCAGGCGTGCGATTGCTTCATCGTAAGTTGGGAGAGTTGCCAGACGATCGATATCTTTCGCTTGGATTAACTCACCTTCAAAGGCCGCAGCTTTAATCTCAAATGCTGGATTCGCTTTCGCGAACTCTTTGAACAGACGAGCGCCAGCGCCCGGGTGTTCGTTAGAGAAAGCAATTAAGGTTGGACCGACAAACACGTCTTTCAGTACATCATAAGAAGTACCTTCAACAGCACGGCGGATCAGTGTATTACGAACAACACGGATATAAACGCCAGCTTCGCGACCTGCTTTACGCAGTTCAGTCATTTTTGCTACAGTTACGCCACGTGAATCGGCAACAACTGCAGAAAGCGCGCCTTTGGCTACTTCGCTGACTTCAGCAACAATCGCTTGTTTGTCTTGAAGATTTAGTGCCATTAGCTTCTTGCTCCTGGATTAACCGGGAAACCCCGGGACTCACATCACTCAGATACAACATGTACTTGAGCGCTAAAACACGGTGAGCAGAATAGAATCCAGAATAAAATTCTAGGTATCTCTGTCACCGTCTACGCAGGTAAATTAAGTAGCTAATATAACCACACCTGCGGTCTTGGACGGGGTCTGGAAAGGCCAGACTCCATACCGAAATTTGTGGTTTGTTGAGTATATCGCTATACCCAACAAACTCAAGGCGTCAAATTTTATACAAAATTGACGCAAAGGTAAAGCCTAATTACTGATTAGCCGAAGCTATAGCAATTAAACTGTCGCTGACAGACCAGCTTGGTCAACAGCAACACCTGCACCCATAGTGGTAGACAGGCTAACTTTCTTGATGAAAACACCTTTAGCTGAAGCTGGTTTTGCTTTTTTCAGTGCAATCAGCAGAGCTTCTAAGTTTTCTTTCAGTTTGTCAGCGTCAAAATCAACTTTACCGATAGTGGTATGGATGATTCCGTTTTTGTCGTTACGGTAACGAACCTGACCTGCTTTAGCATTGTTAACTGCTTCAGCAACGTTAGGAGTTACAGTACCAACTTTCGGGTTTGGCATCAGACCACGTGGGCCCAGAACTTGACCTAATTGGCCAACAACGCGCATTGCATCTGGAGAAGCAATAACAACGTCAAAGTCCATTTCACCAGCTTTGATTTTATCAGCCAGATCTTCCATACCTACCAGTTCAGCGCCTGCAGCTTTAGCAGCTTCAGCGTTTGCGCCTTGTGCGAACACAGCAACGCGAACTGAACGGCCAGTACCGTGTGGCAGTACAGTTGCACCGCGAACGTTTTGGTCAGATTTACGAGCATCGATGCCCAGGTTGATAGCTACGTCAACGCTTTCTACGAATTTAGCAGTTGCTAATTCTTTCAGCAGTGCAACGGCTTCATTGATGTCATACTGTTTAGTTACATCAACTTTCTCACGGATATTGCGCATGCGCTTAGTCAGTTTAGCCATTGTCTTAGTCCTCCACTACCAGGCCCATGGAACGAGCAGTACCTTCAATTGAACGCATCATTGCGTCAACATCAGCACCAGTCATGTCCGCAGCTTTAGTTTCAGCGATTTCGCGAATCTGAGCAGAGGTCACTTTACCAACTTTATCTTTGTTAGGCTTGCCTGAACCAGACTTAACGCCAGCTGCTTTTTTCAGCAGAACTGCTGCAGGTGGAGTTTTGGTAACGAAAGTGAAAGAACGGTCTGCGTAAACAGTAATAACAACAGGAATTGGTAAACCTTTTTCCAGGCTGTCTGTTTTTGCGTTGAACGCTTTACAGAATTCCATGATGTTAACACCTTGTTGACCCAGTGCTGGACCAACCGGTGGACTTGGGTTCGCCATACCAGCTGCAACTTGCAGCTTAACGTAGGCTTGAACTTTCTTAGCCATGATATTTCCTCTAGATGGGTGATAGCGCCTTACGGTTTGCAAGGCTCCCCGTTACATTAAACATGCCCCGCACATTAATTTGTGCCGAACATAAAAACAAAAGGCGCGAAATTGTAGTCAAATTTCACGCCTTTTGCAAGTCAGTTTTGTCGTTTAGATTAGGCTTTCTCTACCTGACCAAAATCCAATTCGACTGGAGTTGCACGACCAAAGATAGAAACAGAGACTTTCAAGCGGCTCTTTTCATAATCAATTTCTTCAACAACACCGTTAAAGTCAGCAAATGGGCCTTCGCTAACACGAACCATTTCACCTGGTTCAAACAGTGTTTTCGGACGTGGCTTATCACCAACTTGTTGTAAGCGGTTCATAATAGCATCAACTTCTTTATCGCTAATTGGCGCTGGACGATCTGACGTTCCGCCAATGAACCCCATTACACGCGGTACACTACGTACTAAGTGCCAAGAGTCATCATTCATGACCATTTGGACTAAGACATAGCCTGGGAAGAATTTGCGTTCACTCTTACGGCGCTGACCGCTACGGATTTCAACAACTTCTTCTGTTGGAACCATAACTTCGCCAAAAGAATCTTCCATAGCATGTAATTTGATATGTTCACGTAAAGACTGTGCTACGCGACCTTCAAAACCAGAGAATGCCTGAATGACATACCAGCGCTTTTTAGGTGAATCGGACATTTAGAATAACCTCAGGCTTGTAATAAATGAAACTAAACGCACCAGGATACCATCGAGTCCCCACAGTATTAATGACATTACAGCCGTTACTGCAGCAACAATTAAAGTAGTTTGTAATGTTTCCTGGCGAGTAGGCCAAATGACTTTTCTCATCTCGACGCGAGCTTCGCGTGCAAACGCCAGTGTAGCTTTACCTTTTGTGGTCCATAAAGCGACAGCACCTGCAATAGCGACAACAGCCACAACTGCAAAAGCACGCAGCGCGAGATTATATTGACGGAAGTAATAATTACCAACAATAGCAATTATTAATAAGGCACAGACAATGACCCACTTGAAGATGTCTGCACTGCGTCCACTTCCTTGAGCTTCGCTATTCGCACTCATAATTCAACCTGTTACCATGAAGTATGTACAAAGCCTGCTTGTTTACAAAGGTAAAACAACCAAGCCAAACCAATAGAATATGCCAACATATCCCTCAATTACTACAAACTAAGCCTGCAAAATTTGATAGGGATATCAATAGCATCACCTGCGATCTAAAAGTAATTAGCCTTGTTAATGGAGGTAATTAGCGTTATTCGTTCTGCAAATACAACAAGTTGCAGTAACATTTTATTTCGCAAGTACTACTTGTATGTCAGTACTATCACTTTACAAGTGTTACCCATTTCACAAGTGCTATTCCATTTTGCAGGAATTTCAGCATGCTCAGCAAATTTTTAACTGCACCAAGTAAGAAAATAACTTTCTTTTTGTGGCAGCGGTAAAATATACCATATCTTCCGAGCAAAACCTTAATAAATCTCATATAACTGCGTAAAGGAACCTGTGCAGTTATCAATTCGTTATTTCAGAGCCTATCTCACCAATAATTATACAAATGATTGATGAGATAGGTTCTTCATTTTGCAACGTCTGAATTTTGCAATGCCTAAATTTTGTAACGTATAAAAAGGACGTCTATTAGACGCCCTTTTTTACTAAGTAGTTCTTTCTTATTCAGAAAGAGC
>NZ_JAMPRR010000036.1:0-52458 GCF_028483405.1 Providencia sp. PROV076
AAACAGCCGAGAGGCAAAAAGAATAAGTGGAGCGGTAGTTCAGTTGGTTAGAATACCTGCCTGTCACGCAGGGGGTCGCGGGTTCGAGTCCCGTCCGTTCCGCCACTTAATTTAGGGGCGTAGTTCAATTGGTAGAGCACCGGTCTCCAAAACCGGGTGTTGGGAGTTCGAGTCTCTCCGCCCCTGCCAGTTACCAATTAAGTAATAATAAAAGAAGTATCTATTGATAACCCGATTAGCTTAATCGGGTTTTTCTTTATCCGTACAATTGTAAATATAGAGTTATTTTCTTAACCCCCTTCAGTTAATCTTTAATTCACTTTTTTCCCCCACATACTATATTAACTTTCACTAATTTCAAAAAATCACTTTGCTAAAGAAGTAATATATTGTTGTATTATTGTTTTATAAAAATAAATGCCGATGAGTTTTTCGTGATTGATATACTTATTGAGATATAAAAGAAAATATTAGTTAAGACTATTTAATAGCGGCATATAATTTACTTATTCATTTTTTTTATTATATTAAGTTGCGTTAGCGTCATTAAACATGAGGTTATTAAATTCTATTTATAAATCAGACTATTAATTCAATAATAGGACCTTCATGTCAGAGGTTGATGCTTAGGTTAATATTCGTAAGCTAAGTATGAAAAGATGTTTATAGGAATTAAAGAATAAAGCTCAGAGCATACAAAGTGGCTATGTAAATATTATCTCGCCTTTTGCTAAAACTCAGACAAAAATTAGCTTTTAATAATATTCGTTCAATTATAGGTGAGGGTTATGAGTCTTTCACTAGTATAAAGATATGCCAAACCACCCGTTATGAGGGTGGCTATGATTATTCACTTAAAGGCGCATTTTTTATTGGCGTCTTAATCAATTGATTGATAAGAGCTTGTTGATCATTTTTTTGGAGCCAGACAGCATACAAGGGTTTGCTTATTGAGGTTTCTGAGAGCGTTTTTAAGCCTGGGTATTGATATGCCCAATGTGCAGGCAAAAATGCCGCTGAAAGCGATACAGGAAGTAATTGACGGGTAATATGGGCTGAGGTAGTGATCATTACGGGTGTATCATCTTGAGTTAGTGCTGGTTCATTTTTTGGATGAAAATCAGCCCCCCATTCAAGCTTTATAAAATTATATTTTGTGAGTGCAATATTTTTTTGGGAAGCCATAAGTTGTAAGTCAATAGTACCGATGATTGTGCTTTCAAACTCATCCATTTTGGGTGGCTCAGTTGCAATTAATAAATCTAATTCTCTAGAATGTAATTGCTTAACGAGGGACTGACGCGTTGAAACTCTAGCTTCGAGTCGTAGTTCATCATGTTGATTATAAAGTTCTTCTGCCCAGTCAGTTAGATAGCCTTCCCAAAGTGAAGCAGTTGCACCAATAGAAAGTTCTGTGTGTTGTGAGGCATGAGATATCTCTTTTTTAGCTTGCAACCAGGTATTCATTAGTGATTCAGCATATGGAACGAGCCTTTCACCGGCAGCGGTTAACCGGATATTATTTCTATGCCTCGTAAATAGGCTTGTACCTAGTTGTGTTTCTAATTGCCTAATACGGAAGCTAACCGCTGATTGCGTTAAATAGAGTGATTCTGCGGCTCTACCAAAGTGCCTAGTTTTACTAACCTCTAAAAAAGTTCTCAATAACTCGCTGTCCACACGCATCTCCAATTATTTTTGTCGTGATGATTTAAATGTTTTGTTTTACAGATTGTCAATGCTGTCTAATACTCCGCGCCATATAGAGTTTGACTGTAATAAGTTAGGAGTGTGTCAGATGGCAGATAGCTTCATCACGACTAATCGTTTTTTTGATAATAAACATTACCCACGTGGCTTTTCTCGTCATGGTGATTTCACCATCAAAGAAGCTCAGTTGCTAGAACGTCTCGGCCAAGCTTTTAATGAGCTTGATGCAGGTAAACGAGCACCGCAGACAGAAGAAGAAAAACTTTTCGTCGCTGTATGCCGTGGTGAACGTGAACCAGCTACCCCAGAAGAAAAAGTTTGGGTAAAATATTCTAGCCGTATTAACCGCCCTAAACGCTTCCATACTTTATCTGGCGGTAAACCGCAGATAGACCCATCGGAAGACTATACTGATACAGATGATTAATATCGTCGTCGTATGATAAGAGGGACTCCGGTCCCTTTATTTTTACGAGATAATAAGTACTTGTCTGTCCACCCTTCTCAGCTTACTTGTTTTTGCAAATGAAGCAATAACTTATCCATCGCTCGATACCCCAGCGCTTCTAATAAATCGGAACGCTCAATAGTTTCTGCGGCATTAAGGTCGGCTATTGTTCTAGCAACCCTTAAAATTCTATGCCAGGCTCGGATGGAAAGACCTAACTTATTTAATGCATGTTCTAAGAATAACGCATCTTTTGTTGTTAGTAGGCAAAATTGTGTGGTTTCTCTTGGCGTTAGTAAACTATTAATTTTTCCAGCTCGCCTAAGTTGTCTATTTCTAGCTTCGATGACTCTTTGTCTAACGTGTTCACTTGTTTCACCTTGATTTGTTTGATTACTCAATGAGCCGAGAGGCAACAATGGAATTTCTATTGAGAGGTCAAATCGATCAATAAAAGGCCCTGATATGCGTGAAAGGTAACGTAGGATACGAGAAGGGACTGAACGGCTCATTTCTCCTTGGTAGTGCCCTGTTGGACTAGGATTTAAGGCTGCGATCAGCTGGAAGCTTGCAGGATAGCAAACTTTTGCTTTTGCTCGAGAAATGCTAATTTTTCTAGATTCTAATGGTTCTCGTAAAGAATCAAGTACTGAACGGCTAAATTCTGGTAATTCATCTAAAAATAACACACCATGATGTGCAAGTGAAATTTCGCCAGGTTTGGGAAGCGAGCCTCCCCCAATTAAAGCCGCAATTGATGCGCTATGATGAGGCGCTCTAAAAGGCCTTATTGGCCAGTTCATATCTTCTTTTGTGTTTTCACTCAAACTATGCAATGAAGCCACTTCTAATGCTTCCTGAGGGGTTAAAGGGGGAAGTAAAGTCATTAGCCGGCTTGCTAACATCGTTTTTCCTGTTCCCGGAGGACCCAGTAAGAGTAAATTATGCCCACCAGCAGCACAAATTTCTAATGCCCGTTTCCCATGTTCTTGGCCGATAATATCGTTAATATCACTCTCTTGCTTGATTGAGATAGGCGGTTGATGAATTTGTTGATTACAAAGTAATGTATGTTTGTTATGTAAAAAATGACAAAGCTCTAATAAGGATGTCGCGAAATAAACGCTATTATTTGGGAGCAAACCTAATTGGTGTTGATTCTCCATGGATAGTATCAAAGAACGCTGTTGTTTTAATGCTGATTGAGCTGCAGGAATAGCGCTATTGACATAACGAACATCGCCAGACAAAGCGAGTTCGCCTAAAAATTCATATTGTCTTAATGGCTCGTGGGGGAGTTGGCCTGATGATGCGAGTATGGCTATCGCAATTGCGAGGTCATACCGACCGCTTTCTTTTGGTAAATCGGCTGGCGCTAAATTAACCGTCATTTTTTTAGCTGGATATTCAAATCCACTGTTTAGTAGAGCGCTTCGAACTCTATCTCTTGCTTCTTTTACTGCTGTTTCTGGTAGCCCAACAAGTGTTAAACCTGGAAGCCCATTACTAATATGTGCTTCAACAGTAACAAGAGGTGCTTCTAACCCAATTGATGCTCTAGTGTAAACAATCGCTAATGTCATAAGCCCTCCAATATCATTTACAGAGTAATATTCTGCTGAAAGTAAGTTTACTTATCTTGGGTAGATAATATGTTTGCGAAGCTGCTCGACAATTTAATTACTTAGTTACTGGACTGTTTCAATTTACTGCGAGCAGCTTCGAAGTCTTGTTATAATTGGGGTTGTGAGGATGTTATAAAGCATGGAGACTATTCTGAGCTTGGAAATCAGTAAGAAAAAATAATTAATTTCTCTGTGTGAGTTTTAATGGCGCTAGATGATTGTTATGGATGATATAGCTGATCATGCTGGGTATTTTGTTGAATATTACTGATGAATGGGTGTTTAAGTAGTTAATAATGCTAATTATCTCATAGGTATGTGATTTTGAAGTGATTTAATGTTTTGAAAATAAATAAATTAAATAAAAGTTGTCAAAACAATTTTAAAATGATAACTCTAAATAATAGATAATTAAGAATATTGAAAAAGTAAAATACATGAACGCATTTATCCAAGCAGTTAGCCTAATTATTATTAGCGTGGTGGTGATTATTATCCCACCGTGCGGGGCTGCACTTGGACGACGAAGGCTAAAATAACAGCCAGATCTTACGAGAACCCCGCACCGAAAGGCGCGGGGTTTTTTTTGACATAAATGTTGATTAATGCAAACACACAAAATAAAACATAACAAATACAAACAGATAAAGTAGATGGACAGGAGATAAAGCATGAACGGAGCACAATGGTTAGTTCAAGCATTGCGAGCACAGGGGGTTGATACCGTATTTGGTTATCCTGGTGGCGCAATAATGCCAGTTTATGATGCATTGTATGATGGTGGAGTTGAGCATTTGTTGTGTCGACATGAGCAAGGTGCTGTAATCGCTGCGATTGGCTATGCACGTTCAACAGGAAAAACAGGGGTATGTATCGCAACATCTGGCCCTGGTGCAACAAATGTTATCACGGGATTAGCTGACGCATTATTAGACTCCGTCCCTGTTGTCGCGATTACCGGGCAAGTCGCCTCTGAGTTTATCGGAACCGATGCCTTTCAGGAAATCGATGTCTTAGGGTTGTCTTTAGCTTGTACTAAACATAGCTTTTTAGTTGAAGATATCGAAGATTTACCTCGCATTCTTGCTGAGGCTTTCGCAATCGCAAATAGTGGGCGTCCTGGCCCTGTACTGATTGATATTCCGAAAGATATTCAGCTACAACAAGCTGAGCTGTCTCCGTTTTTAATGCCGGTAGAGCAAGAAGTCACGTCACCTTTATCAGAAATTCAACAGGCAAGAATGCTATTAGAACAATCAGAAAAGCCTATGTTGTACGTTGGTGGTGGTGTTGGAATGTCTGGTGCGGTTACAGAATTGCGTGAATTTATTGAGTTTACAGGCATTCCTTCAGTTGCAACATTAAAAGGTCTTGGTGCTGTGAGTCCTTTAGATGAAAACTATTTAGGTATGTTAGGGATGCATGGCACTAAGGCAGCCAATATCTCAGTACAACGTTGTGACCTACTCATCGCTGTTGGTGCTCGTTTTGATGATAGGGTAACAGGTAAGTTAAATACTTTTGCACCGAACGCCAAAGTGATTCATATCGATATAGATCACGTAGAACTGGATAAATTGCGTCAAACTCATGTTGCGCTGCATGGTGATGCAAAGGTATTACTGCCTGAATTAATGCTTAAAAAATCAATTGCGCTTTGGCAGCAGGAAGTTCAGCAACTTAAAAAAGAATTCGGTTGGCGTTATGACCATCCTGGTGAGCCTATTTATGCGCCATTATTACTGAAACAGCTGTCGGATAAAATGAAGCCAAATACCGTTGTTACCACTGATGTAGGGCAACACCAAATGTGGTCAGCGCAACATATCACCGTTGATGCGCCTGAAAACTTCTTAACTTCAAGCGGGCTTGGAACCATGGGGTTTGGTATCCCTGCAGCAATTGGTGCACAGGTTGCTAGGCCTGAAGATACCGTTGTTTGTGTCTCTGGGGATGGCTCATTTATGATGAATGTCCAAGAGCTGGGAACCATCAAACGTAAGCAACTTCCTGTAAAAATCCTTTTGATCGATAACCAACGATTAGGCATGGTCCGTCAGTGGCAAGAACTGTTTTTTGAACAGCGCTATAGCGAAACAATTTTAACAGATAACCCTGATTTTGTGGCATTAGCCAGTGCGTTTGGTATCAAAGGCCAACGGATCACGGACAAGTCGGAAGTTAACTCTGCATTAGATGAATTACTTAATAGCGAAGGTGCCTATTTATTACAGGTATCAATTAATGAATTAGAAAATGTCTGGCCGTTGGTTCCACCTGGGGCTAGTAATGAAAAAATGATGGAGAAACCATTATGATGCAACATCAAATCTCGATATTGGCCCGTTTCCGTCCTGAGGTTTTAGAGCGTATATTAAGGGTCACTCGCCATCGTGGATTTCGTATTAATGCCATGAATATGGGGCAATCGACAGACGGCGACAATGTTAATATTGAACTTACTGTAAGTAGTCAAAGGCCATTAACCCAGCTTTGTGCACAGTTAACCAAGCTTTCAGACATTACAGAAGTTGAAGTACGACAACAAGAATCACGACTATTACGCACACAAAGTGCAATGTAAGGAATATACAAATGACTAAGAAAGCTGACTTTATTTGGTTTAACGGTGAAATGACGCCATGGGCTGATGCAAAGGTTCATGTTATGTCTCATGCTCTGCACTATGGTACATCAGTGTTTGAAGGCGTCCGTTGTTATGACTCACACAAAGGTCCCGTGGTCTTCCGCCACCGTGAGCATATGCAACGTTTGCATGATTCAGCGAAAATTTACCGTATGCCTGTCAGCTACAGTGTGGAAGAGTTAATGGAAGCATGTCGTGCAACTCTGCGTAAAAATAACTTAGTCAGTGCATATATTCGCCCATTAGTATTTATTGGTGATGTTGGTATGGGTGTTAACCCACCAGACGGTTATAACACCGATGTGATTTTAGCTGCGTTCCCATGGGGTGCTTATTTAGGTGAAGAAGCGTTAGATCAAGGCATTGATGCGATGGTGTCTTCTTGGAATCGTGTTGCACCAAACACCATTCCTACAGGGGCAAAAGCAGGTGGTAACTACCTGTCTTCATTACTGGTTGGTAGTGAAGCGCGTCGCCATGGTTACCAAGAAGGGATTGCACTAGATGTTCATGGGTATCTTTCAGAAGGCGCAGGGGAAAATATTTTTGAGGTGAAAGATGGCATCCTGTATACGCCTCCGTTCACATCATCTGCATTACCGGGTATTACACGTGATGCAATTTTAACCTTAGCAAAAGATATGGGTATTGAAGTTCGTGAGCAAACACTATCACGTGAATCTCTCTATCTTGCTGATGAAGTCTTTATGACAGGCACAGCTGCCGAAATTACGCCAGTACGTAGCGTTGATGGTATCCAAGTCGGCATTGGTCGTTGTGGCCCAGTAACCAAGAAAATTCAGCAAGCATTCTTTGGCTTATTTGATGGCACAACAGAAGATAAATGGGGCTGGTTAGATCCAGTAAACCCTTAATAACTAAATTGAAATAGATGTTACAGGCGGACGTTCCCCGCCTGTTTTAAACACGGGAGTTAAAGATATGCCTAAGTACCGTTCAGCAACAACAACTCATGGTCGTAATATGGCTGGGGCTCGTGCATTATGGCGTGCAACAGGCATGACCGATGCTGATTTTGGAAAGCCCATTATTGCTGTTGTTAACTCATTCACACAGTTTGTTCCTGGTCACGTACATCTACGTGATTTAGGCAAATTAGTTGCAGAGCAAATTGAAAATGCAGGTGGTGTTGCGAAAGAGTTTAATACAATCGCAGTTGACGATGGGATTGCCATGGGACATGGCGGAATGCTGTATTCCTTACCTTCTCGTGAATTAATTGCAGACTCGGTTGAATATATGGTGAATGCACACTGTGCGGATGCCATGGTATGTATTTCAAACTGCGATAAGATCACCCCAGGCATGTTGATGGCGTCATTGCGCCTCAATATTCCAGTTATTTTTGTTTCGGGTGGCCCGATGGAAGCGGGTAAAACCAAGCTTTCAGACCAAATTATCAAGCTCGATTTGGTTGATGCCATGATCCAAGGAGCGAACCCAAATGTGAGCGATGCAGATAGCGAGCAAATAGAACGTTCAGCATGCCCAACGTGTGGTTCTTGCTCAGGAATGTTTACTGCAAACTCAATGAACTGCTTAACTGAGGCGCTGGGGTTATCTCAACCAGGAAATGGCTCATTATTAGCGACTCACGCAGACCGCGAAACTTTATTTATCAATGCAGGTAAGCGCATTGTTGAATTAACCAAACGCTATTACGAACAAGATGATGAAAGTGCGTTACCACGCAATATCGCCAATAAATCTGCATTTGAAAATGCGATGACGTTGGATATTGCCATGGGTGGTTCAACTAACACCGTCCTGCACTTACTGGCAGCCGCTCAGGAAGCAGAGATCGATTTCACCATGGATGATATCGACCGCTTATCACGTAAAGTTCCACATCTGTGTAAGGTTGCACCGAGTACGCAAAAATACCATATGGAAGATGTTCACCGTGCTGGTGGTGTTATCGGTATTTTAGGTGAGCTGAGCCGTGCAGGTTTGCTGCAAGAAAATGTGACTAATATTTTAGGCCTTAGCTTCCAAGAAACACTAGCGCAATATGATGTGATGTTAACAAAGGACGAGTCTGTCAAATCGATGTTTTCCGCAGGCCCTGCCGGGATCCGCACGACAAAAGCTTTTTCACAGAATTGCCGTTGGCCGTCATTGGATACTGACCGTGAAAATGGGTGTATCCGTAGTATTGAGCATGCGTATAGTTTGGATGGGGGCCTTGCTGTCCTGTCTGGAAATATTGCAGAGGATGGCTGTATTGTTAAAACAGCAGGGGTTGATGAAGGTAGCTTAACATTCTGTGGCCCAGCCAAAGTGTTTGAAAGCCAAGATGATGCCGTTGAGTCGATCCTCGGTGGAAAAGTTGTTGAAGGTGATGTGGTTGTTATTCGCTATGAAGGGCCTAAAGGTGGCCCGGGCATGCAAGAAATGCTGTATCCAACCTCATATCTGAAATCAATGGGGTTAGGCAAAAGCTGTGCATTGATAACGGATGGCCGCTTTTCAGGTGGTAGCTCTGGGCTTTCTATCGGCCATATTTCGCCAGAAGCCGCGAGTGGTGGCTTATTAGCATTAGTTCAAGATGGCGATATTATTGATATTGATATCCCAAAAAGAACGATTGTGCTGGATGTTAGTGAAAGCGAATTGAATCAACGTCGTGAAGCTGAATTGGCTCGAGGTGATAAAGCTTATACTCCGCGTAATCGTCAGCGTGAGGTTTCTTTTGCTCTGCGTGCTTACGCTTCTTTGGCGACGAGCGCAGACAAAGGTGCTGTTCGTGACAAGTCGAAATTAGGGGGCTAATTGTGGCGGCAGCAAAACCATTACCGGTTGCCCCAACCGGAGCAGATTACTTAAAAGCGGCGCTGAGTGCGCCGGTTTATGAAGCTGCACAAGTAACGCCTCTTCAACAGATGGATAAAATATCTTCACGCTTGGGCAATACCATTTTAGTCAAGCGCGAAGATAGGCAGCCAGTACATAGCTTTAAGCTCCGTGGTGCTTACGCCATGATTGCGAGTTTAACTGAAGAGCAAAAAAGCAAAGGTGTGGTGACCGCTTCTGCTGGGAATCACGCTCAAGGCGTTGCGTTATCGGCAAATCGTGTGGGTGTGAAAGCAAAAATCGTTATGCCAGTTGCGACAGCGGATATCAAAGTGGATGCCGTACGTAGTTTCGGTGGCGAAGCTATTTTACATGGTGCCAATTTTGATGAAGCGAAAGCGAAAGCCATTGCAATGGCAGAAGAGGATGGTTACACCTTCGTTCCACCTTTTGACCACCCTTCAGTCATTGCAGGCCAAGCTACGATAGCACTGGAACTATTGCAACAAGATGTTCATTTAGACCGAATTTTTATCCCAGTAGGTGGCGGTGGGTTAATTGCGGGCGTCGCTGTGATTATCAAGCAATTAATGCCTGAAATTAAAATCATTGGTGTAGAGTCGGAAGATGCTGCTTGTTTAAAAGCGGCATTAGAGGCGGGACACCCTGTTGATTTACCCCGTGTTGGCTTATTTGCAGAAGGTGTAGCAGTAAAACGCATCGGAGACGAAACCTTCAGGTTGTGCCAGCAATATGTTGATGATGTTATTACTGTTGATAGCGATTCCATTTGTGCAGCACTGAAAGATATTTTTGAAGATGTTCGTGCGATAGCTGAACCTTCAGGCGCTTTGGCATTGGCCGGATTGAAAAAATATGTACAGCAGCACAACATCAAAGGTGAACGTTTAGCACATATTTTGTCCGGTGCGAATATGAATTTCCACGGGCTGCGTTATGTTTCTGAGCGCTGTGAAATTGGTGAACAACGAGAAGCCTTGCTGGCAGTGACCATTCCTGAGCAAAAAGGGAGTTTCTTACGCTTTTGCCAGTTATTAGGTCATCGAGCCATTACGGAGTTTAACTATCGATATACGGATGCCGATCCTGACCGTGCTTGTATTTTTGTTGGGGTGCGTTTAAGTGGCCGTGATGGCGAGCGCTCGGAGATTATTCAAGAGCTCAAAAGTAACGGCTATGAAGTCGATGATTTATCAGATGATGAAATGGCCAAACTCCATGTGCGTTACATGATTGGTGGCCGCCCATCAAAGCCATTAGATGAAAGATTGTATAGCTTTGAATTTCCAGAGTCTCCAGGTGCATTACTGAGATTCTTAGAGACTCTTGGGACTCATTGGAATATTACGTTATTTCATTATCGCAGCCATGGTACGGATTATGGACGAGTGCTGGCGGCATTTGAACTGGCCGGGCCAGAAGTACGTTTTGATAGGCATCTTGATGCGCTAGGTTATGAATATCATGATGAAACAGGAAACCCGTCTTTCCGTTTTTTCTTAGCGCCACAAGATAACCAAAGAACCTTAGACTGAGTTGTCCGGGAGTAACTCCCAGAACGCTTTAATTAATGGTTCACTCAGGCGTTTGCTTAATAGGCAAACGCCGAGCTCAAAAGGTTCGACCATTGAAATATTATCGAGCTGTGAAATACGGCTACGTACGGGCTCTGGGCTGTTATCAACGACCACGCTGGGGATCAAGGCAATGCCACATCCCAAAGCCACCATTGACACAATAGCCTCATGGCCCGATACCGTCGCATAAATGACGGGGTTATTGATATTATGGCGACGGAACCAAAGTTCGATACGTTTACGTGATGGGCCATGCTCAGGCAGGATGAAGGGGACGGTAGACCAATCAGGTTCAGCCTCTGTTACCATGCTTCGTACTGCACAGGGTAGTGATGGAGCAATCAAAACGAGAGGGATTTCGCCGATTTTTGCAAAACGGACGTTATCAGGTAAGCGCTCGGGTTTGCCTGCGATACCAAGGTCAGCCTCATGAGTTTCCACTTTTTCAACGGCATCAGCTGCGTCCCCTGTCGTGAGCTTAATTTCAACTAATGGGTGCAGCGCACGGAATTTATCTAACACTTCGGGTAAATGACTATAGGCTGCCGTAACAGAACAGAAAAGATGCAGTTCTCCACTGAGCGATGGGCTTTGCTGGTTGAGAGCATGTTGCAGTTGTTGATATTGCAATAATGTTTGTTGGGCAAATTGCTTAAGATGCTCCCCTGCTTGGGTCAATTTGACTGAGCGGTTATCGCGCACAAATAGTGGGTGACCCAGTTGTTCTTCGAGGCGTTGTATTTGTCGAGACAATGTGGAAGGGCTGACATGCATCGCTTTAGATGTGCGCCCGAAGTGGCAACTTTGTGCTAGATGCAAAAAAAGCTTGAGATCGCGAATGTCCATTTTGCCCTCTAATAACATAATTAATGACGTTGCAGATATTGCAACATTGTATTGTTAATATATCAATTTAAGCAATGCGAAACATCGCATATAGTAAATCCATAAACGCTCAAAATGAGCGACAGGCAGACTGCCTGACATAACGAACACAACAGAACAATGGAGTATGACAATGGCGAATTATTTTAACACATTGAATTTACGTGAGCAGTTAGCTCAATTAGGTAAGTGCCGTTTTATGCAGCGCGAAGAATTTGCGGATGAAGCGGGCTTTCTGAAAGGTAAAAAAATCGTCATCGTCGGTTGTGGAGCACAAGGTCTGAACCAAGGCCTGAATATGCGTGACTCAGGTTTAGATATTGCTTATGCATTACGTGATGAAGCAATTGCAGAGAAACGTGCTTCATGGCGCAAAGCGACAGAAAATGGTTTCAAAGTTGGGACTTATAAAGAATTGATCCCTACTGCTGATTTGGTTGTTAACTTAACGCCAGACAAACAGCATTCAGCCGTTGTTCGTGCTGTTCAGCCTATGATGAAACAAGGCGCAGCACTGGGTTATTCACATGGCTTCAACATTGTTGAAGTTGGCGAAGAAATCCGTAAAGACATTACTGTTGTGATGGTTGCTCCAAAATGTCCAGGTACTGAAGTACGTGAAGAATACAAGCGTGGTTTTGGTGTTCCAACGCTGATTGCAGTACACCCAGAAAATGACCCGAAAGGTGAGGGTATGGCGATTGCTAAAGCGTGGGCGGCAGCGACTGGCGGTCACCGTGCAGGTGTTCTGGAATCCTCATTTGTTGCAGAAGTTAAGTCTGACCTGATGGGTGAGCAAACGATTCTGTGTGGTATGTTGCAAGCGGGTGCATTACTGAGCTACGACAAAATGGTCGCAGACGGTGTTGAGCCAGGCTACGCAGGTAAATTAATTCAGTTTGGTTGGGAAACTATCACTGAAGCGCTGAAACAAGGCGGTATCACGCTGATGATGGATCGCTTATCTAACCCTGCGAAAGTGCGTGCTTATGCGTTATCTGAGCAACTGAAAACTATCATGGCGCCATTGTTCCACAAACATATGGATGACATCATTTCAGGCGAGTTTTCTGCAACAATGATGGCAGACTGGGCAAATGATGATAAAAACTTGCTGACATGGCGTGAAGAGACAGGCAAAACAGCATTCGAAAATTACCCTGAATATAACGGGAAAATTGCGGAACAAGAGTACTTCGACCACGGTGTTCTGTTAGTTGCAATGGTTAAAGCAGGCGTTGAGTTAGCGTTCGATACGATGTTAGAAGCGGGTATCTTAGAAGAATCGGCTTACTATGAGTCACTGCATGAGTTACCACTGATTGCGAACACTATTGCTCGTAAACGTTTATATGAAATGAACGTGGTTATCTCTGATACTGCAGAATATGGTAACTATCTGTTTTCATTCGCAGTTGTACCAATGCTGAAGGATTTCATGACGAAATTACAAGCAGGGGATTTAGCGAAACCAGTTGCAGATAATGGTACTGATAACGCGCAGTTACGTGATATCAACGAAGCTATCCGTAATCATCCGATTGAGAAGATCGGTAAGACTTTACGGGGTTATATGACGGATATGAAGAAGATTGCGGTCGGCTAATTTTTCGTCACTCTTCGCGTGATAGGTGCGTTGGCTACACTCTGTTACCTTCCTCTAACGCGAATAGTTTAGAAAAATGCATTAATGATATAAAAGAAAAAGAACAAAACCACATCTTTCTGATGAATGATGTGGTTTTTTGTTTTTTATAAATAGAGAAGATCGTTGCTCAAGAGTTGGCTCGGTTTCTGCTACAATCTGTAGCGAATTCCTTTTTGAATAACTGAGTGATGTAGAGAAGCCATGCGATTAAACCCAAGCCAACAGCAGGCAGTTGAATTTGTCGATGGCCCGTGCCTTGTATTGGCGGGAGCGGGGTCAGGCAAAACACGTGTTATTACCAATAAAATTGCGCATTTAATTCGCCAATGTGGTTATCAGCCTAGGCAAATTGCAGCGGTGACTTTCACCAATAAAGCAGCGCGGGAAATGAAAGAACGCGTGGCACAAACCTTGGGTAAGAAAGAAGCGCGTGGTTTGATCATATCCACCTTCCATACATTAGGGTTGGAAATTATTAAGCGTGAATATAAAGCGCTGGGTATTAAAGCCAACTTTTCGCTATTTGACGACCAAGACCAGATGGCATTGTTGAAAGAGCTCACTTTTGACTTGCTAGAAGAAGATAAAGACTTACTCAAGGAATTGATCTCAGCGATCTCAAATTGGAAAAATGATCTTATCTCGCCACAACAGGTTATAGGCCAAGCACGGAGTGAAAAAGAGCATCACTTTGCCGAGTGTTATCGTCGCTATGAACTTCATCTGAAAAGTTGCAATGTGCTGGATTTTGATGACTTAATCAGCAAACCTACCATGTTGTTATATCAGAATGAAGAAGTTCGCGAGCGCTGGCAGCAAAAAATTCGTTACTTGCTGGTGGATGAGTACCAAGATACCAATACGAGTCAGTATCAGTTGGTTAAATTGCTTGTGGGGCAGCGGGCAAGGTTTACGGTTGTGGGTGATGACGACCAGTCAATCTATTCATGGCGTGGAGCAAGGCCGCAAAATTTAGTTTTATTGAATCAGGACTTCCCTAAGTTAAATGTTATTAAGCTTGAGCAAAATTACCGTTCATCCGAACGAATTTTAAAGGCTGCGAATATTTTAATTGCCAATAACCCTCATGTATTTGAAAAAAAACTATTTTCAGAGCTGGGGTATGGTGCGCCAATTCGGGTTCTTACCGCAAATAATGAAGATCACGAAGCCGAAAGAGTGATTGGGGAGCTTATTGCACACCACTTTATTAATAAGACGGAATATAAAGATTACGCCATTTTGTATCGCGGTAACCATCAATCGCGTATTTTTGAAAAAATGTTGATGCAAAACCGCATTCCGTATCGTATTTCGGGGGGGACTTCGTTTTTCTCTCGCCCTGAAATCAAAGACTTATTAGCTTATTTGCGAGTATTGACGAACCCTGAAGATGACAGTGCTTTTTTACGTATCGTAAATACTCCACGTCGAGAGATTGGCCCCAAAACTATCCAAAAATTGGGGGAATGGGCAAACCAGCGGGGCAAAAGCTTGTATCAAGCCAGTTTTGATCTAGGGCTTGAACAAAGCTTAAAAGGCAAAGGATTAGAAGCATTACAGCGTTTCACTCATTGGATGGACAGTATTGTTCGAACGTCGGAACGTGAACCTTTAATTGCGGTGCGTGATTTGCTGCGCGAAATGGATTATGAAAGCTGGTTATATGAAACGTCGACCAGTACTAAAGCGGCTGAAATGCGAATGAAAAACGTCAACCAATTGTTCACATGGATGAGTGAAATGGTGGAAGGTGATGAGCTCAATGACCCAATGACATTGAGCCAAGTGGTTACCCGCTTTACGCTGCGAGATATGATGGAGCGTGGTGAGGATGATGAAGAATCAGACCAAGTTCAACTCATGACGTTGCATGCCTCTAAAGGTCTTGAATTCCCTTATGTTTTTTTGGTTGGTATGGAAGAGGGGCTATTGCCACACCAAAGTAGTATTGATGAAAACAATATTGATGAAGAACGCCGTTTAGCTTATGTGGGAATTACGCGGGCACAAAGAGAGCTGTTTTTTTCTCATTGCCGTGAGCGCCGCCAATATGGTGAATTAATCCGCCCTGAATTAAGCCGTTTTCTTCTTGAATTACCTCAAGATGATTTGCAATGGGAGCAGGAGCGTAAAGTGGTTAGTGCGCAGGAGCGTATGCAGAAAGGGCAATCAGCATTAGCTGATATTAAAGCCCGTTTAGGGTTAAATAAAAAAAGCGAGTAATGGTAACTAATTGAATTTCCACACTAGAGTCGGCCTAGTGTGGAAAATATTATCAATTTGAACTATTACGTTCTTCCAACTCTAAAACCCAATTTACATAGCCCTGCCATTGGACTTCTTGCTGTAAATTTTCAGCTCGTAGAGGGTGAGAAGATAACCAACGATAAGGCAATGTAATGGTTAATCTTTGTGCATTCACATTAAGCCTAAGAGCAGGCAAGGTATCATCCCGTCTACGGCTCGCAAAAATAATGGCGAGACGAAGTAAACGACATAAATCATATGCATGCTGCATGGGTAACGCATTTTGTTGGCTTAATGGCGTTAAATCAACAGGGCCTTGCTGGTTTATCAATAATGCAGCAAGTAACCGTTTTTGAGCTGGAGTGAAGCCAGGTAAATCAAGGTGTGTTATGAGGTAGCTAGCGTGCTCGGGGCCTTTACGGAAATCAACACTCAAGCCGATTTCATGTAAGGCGCATGCACTTGATAGTAAATCACGACAGCGAGTATCTAAGCCCCAATCTTTCGCGACTTGCAAGTAAAAATATTCTGCAAGTTGACGAACTCGGCCAGCTTGTTCGATATCGACTTGGAAGCGCCGTTGAATATTGCGAACGGTACGAGCGCGAATATCCTGCTCAATAGGAAGCTGTAGCATACCATAGACAAGACCTTCACGAAGTGCGCCGCCAGCCAGTGTCATGTTATCAATGTTTAATGCTTCAAAGATAGCAATCAAAATAGACAAGCCGCTTGGAAAAACCAGAGCGCGTTCGAAGGTTAAGCCGTCAATTTCAAGCTCTTCAAGTTTTTGGCATTGAATGGCTTTGCGCTTAAGCTGTTGTAATTTAGAAAGAGTGATCAGTTCATCCATGCCTTGGGCAATCATGATTTCCTGAATGGCTTGTACAGTACCGGATGCACCAACACATATCTTCCACCCATGTGTCTTTAGTGCATCAGCAATAGGGGCGATGACATTATGGGCAGCGGCTTGAGCCGCTGCGAAGTTTTCTTCGGTTAAACTTCTATCGCCAAAGTAGCGCTCAAGCCAAGTTACACACCCCATTTCAAGGCTGTAGAGTTGCTCTGCTTTTGCGCCTGTACCCGTAACTAGCTCAGTGCTTCCCCCTCCAATATCAACCACTAAGCGTTGATCTGGCCCGCCAGTTGTATGTGCAACACCTTGATAAATCAAACGAGCTTCTTCTTCCCCTTGAATGACTTTAACAGGGTTTCCTAAAATTTGGCTGGCTTTTTCGATGAAAATATCGGCATTTTTAGCTAGACGCAAAGTCGCTGTTGCGACAACACGAATTTGTGTATTCGGAATATCTTGTAAGTGTTCCGAAAACAGGCGCAAGCATTGCCAGCCTCGCTCCATTGCTTGCTCAGAAAGCAGGTTGTTGTTATCTAACCCTGCTGCAAGACGAACTTTGCGTTTAACCCTAGAGATGACCTGAATGCTGCCAGCAGTCTCACGTACAACGAGCATATGAAAACTGTTTGAGCCTAAATCGATGGCGGCATAAAGAGAAGAAGATTTCAGCATATCGTTTTTACTCAGCCTGGACGTTTATGGTTGTTACGTGGGCCATTGTGGCGACGCTGCGAATTCGAATTACGGCGAGGGCCTCCAGGACGTGGGCGATGACGGCGTTTTGGCGCAGGTAAATCGCTCAATAATGCATCACTGTTATATTTACTCACAGGGATTGAGTGTTGGATATATTCTTCAATAGCTGGCAGGTTAAGTGCATATTCTTCACAGGCTAAGCTAATTGAGTTTCCGCTTTCGCCAGCACGGCCAGTACGGCCAATACGGTGTACATAATCTTCACAGTCATCAGGTAAGTCGTAGTTAAAGACATGAGTTACTGATGGAATATGTAAACCACGTGCAGCAACATCAGTTGCCACTAAAATATCTAAATGGCCTTGTGTGAATTGCTCTAATATACGCAGTCGTTTTTTCTGTGCGACATCGCCAGTTAGCAAGCCTACACGATGACCATCGGCAGCTAAATGCGCCCAAATATCATCACAACGGTGTTTGGTATTGGCGAAAATAATACAACGCTCTGGCCACTCTTCTTCAAGTAGCGTTTGGAGCAAGCGCATTTTCTCTTCATTAGAAGGGTAAAATAACTCTTCTTTAATACGATGACCTGTTTTTTGTAAAGGTTCGACCTCAACATATTCAGGGTTATTCATTTGTTCGAAAGCTAATTCTCTTACTCGGTAAGATAAAGTTGCAGAAAACAGCAAATTAAGCCTGTCTGCCGCACCTGGCATGCGACGGAAAATCCAGCGGATATCTTTAATGAAACCAAGGTCATACATACGGTCGGCTTCATCGAGGACCACAACTTGAATCGCACTTAAGTCGACATGGCCTTGTTTTGCGTAGTCGATTAAACGGCCAGTTGTACCAATAAGGATATCAACACCGTTTTGTAAAACCTTCAGTTGCTCATCATAGCCGTCACCACCGTATGCTAAGCCCATTTTCAGGCCAGTGTACTCAGCGAGCTCTTTAGCATCTGAATAGATTTGTACAGCGAGTTCGCGTGTCGGCGCCATAATGAGAGCACGAGGCTGATTCGCTTTTTTACCCTCAATCGCAGGGTGAGTTAATAAATAATGGAATGTAGACGTTAAAAAAGCTAACGTTTTCCCTGTACCGGTTTGCGCTTGACCCGCCACGTCTTTGCCTTCGACAGTAAAAGGCAAGGTGGACGCCTGGATAGGCGTGCAAAAATTGAAGCCTTTTTTATTTAGAGCTTCAATGACTTTAGGGTGCAATGCGAAGTCGGAAAACTTCTTTTCTGTCAAGTGTGCTTTACTCATAGTATGTTAGAATATCAGTTAACGGTTGGTTTACGAAAGTGTATCTTTTGAAATAAAGCATACTGCTGCCAATAATGTTACACTAAGTCTGCAAAAGATGACCCCTTGGAGTACAACATGAGCGATAAAATTATACATATAACTGATGCAAGTTTTGCAACTGAAGTTTTGAACGCAAGTTCACCTGTTCTCGTCGATTTTTGGGCAGCATGGTGTGGTCCTTGTAAAATGATCGCGCCTATTCTTGATGAAGTTGCTGAAGAATATACAGGCAAACTGACTATCACAAAACTGAATATTGATGAAAACCCAGGTACTGCTCCAAAATATGGAATTCGTGGTATCCCGACCTTGCTTTTATTCAAAAATGGTGAAGTCGCAGCAACGAAAGTCGGTGCATTATCAAAAACGCAACTGAAAGAATTTTTAGACGAAAATCTGTAAGTTATCGTTATATGTAAGCTAAAACGTTTAGCGGTATATCTATTTTATCTAGAGAGCCGCTAGACGTCTTCACTTAAGCATGATAAGTTATCTTTATTCCTCGTATAGCACCCATATGAATTACCTTGTATTCCATTGCTCTTATCTTACATATCTAGCTTGTTAGTTCAGTATTGTGATGTCTTTTTTGATCAAAAAACTGATGACATAATGATTTTAAATATGAAATTGAAAGTTTAGACGTTGAGTTATAGCCGTATTCAATATCTTCTGTTTCAATGTATCCTTCATATGAATTAAAGATAGTGCATAAACGAACATAGTGAAATTCAATATTTTTATATCTTTTGGATATAAAAATGAAGTGGGAGAAGGTTGGCATTGAGCAGTTATGTGTTTTTTAATGCTAATCTGACATTAAATTTGCGATATTGGGATGGATGTTGTCCTAAATGTACAAAAAACTATTGCTAATATTGTCCGTGTTTCTAATAATATGCCACACATCATCAAGATGAGTTGCAGTCAAATGTTAGAGTAATCTTAGTAATGGCTAGCACAAGATTTTTTTGCATTGCTGTTTGTTTTTGGTAAAAATTAGCGATCAGCAGGGCAGTATAAAGTTAAACTGGCACTTAATAATAAGCTGCCGTCAATTTACGTTCATAGTTCGAGAATTACCCCGAGTTAAAGAACCCACCATTATGAATCTTACCGAATTAAAAAATACGCCAGTATCAGAATTGATTACGTTAGGCGAAAACATGGGGCTAGAGAACTTAGCCCGTATGAGAAAGCAGGATATTATTTTCTCTATTTTGAAGCAGCATGCGAAAAGTGGCGAAGATATTTTCGGCGATGGCGTACTGGAAATATTGCAGGATGGATTTGGTTTCCTCCGTTCAGCAGACAGTTCTTACCTCGCAGGTCCTGATGATATCTACGTTTCTCCTAGCCAAATCCGCCGTTTTAACTTACGTACAGGTGACACAATTTCAGGAAAAATTCGTCCTCCTAAAGAAGGTGAACGTTATTTTGCCCTCCTAAAAGTCAACGAAGTTAACTACGACAAACCTGAAAATGCCCGCAGTAAAATTCTTTTCGAAAACCTAACTCCATTGCATGCAAACCGTCGTCTGCGTATGGAACGTGGTAACGGTTCAACTGAAGATTTAACTGCACGTGTACTGGATCTTGCGGCGCCAATCGGTCGTGGCCAACGTGGTCTGATTGTTGCTCCACCGAAAGCGGGTAAAACAATGTTGCTGCAAAACATTGCAGCAAATATTGCACACAATTATCCTGATTGCGTTCTGATGGTTCTGTTGATCGATGAACGTCCTGAGGAAGTGACAGAAATGCAGCGTTTAGTTAAAGGTGAAGTAATCGCTTCAACTTTCGATGAGCCTGCAGCACGTCACGTTCAAGTCGCTGAGATGGTGATTGAGAAAGCGAAACGTCTAGTTGAACATAAAAAAGACGTTATCATTTTACTCGACTCTATTACGCGTCTGGCCCGTGCATACAACACCGTTGTACCTTCCTCTGGGAAAGTATTAACCGGTGGTGTGGATGCTAACGCATTACACCGTCCAAAACGTTTCTTCGGTGCTGCTCGTAATGTTGAAGAAGGTGGAAGCCTGACAATCATTGCAACTGCACTGGTTGATACCGGTTCTAAGATGGATGAAGTTATTTACGAAGAGTTTAAAGGTACAGGTAACATGGAACTGCACCTGTCTCGTAAGATTGCAGAAAAACGTGTTTTCCCTGCAATAGACTACAACCGTTCTGGTACGCGTAAAGAAGAGTTACTGACATCGCAAGATGAGTTACAAAAAATGTGGATCCTGCGTAAGATCATTCACCCAATGGGCGAAATCGATGCAATGGAGTTCCTCATCAGTAAATTAGCGATGACGAAAACTAACGAAGAGTTCTTTGATTTTATGAAAAGAGCGTAACCGTTAAGGTTCTCTGTGTATTATAAAAAAGGTGCCTGTTATGGCACCTTTTTTTGTTTTTTATACACGGTAGTCGCGTATAAAAATTAAAACATATCATATTAAGTAAGGGTTAATATTTTGCTGATTGAGTTCAATGGATTAAGATGCTGTTTTATTGCTTTGTTTATAAATAACATTGAATAAATAGGCGAAATTTTTATTAGAACATTAATGATAAACGATAAAAACACCAATGCATGCAAGTTAACCAACTGAATTAAAAGATAAATACTATGTTTATATTTATTTTGTGATTAGCATTAAATTTATTTTCACCACTTTAT
Organism: Providencia sp. PROV076; assembly: GCF_028483405.1. NCBI lineage: Bacteria > Pseudomonadati > Pseudomonadota > Gammaproteobacteria > Enterobacterales > Morganellaceae > Providencia > Providencia sp. PROV076. Next base: position 21,189 of record NZ_JAMPRR010000036.1, read on the forward strand.
TATTTAATCATCAAGCGCTTATTTAAACATCAATCGATTAACGCAATTTTAGAGTATTGCTTTTATGGCATGCATATTGCAGCTATTCAGTATAAAATTAAGGGATGTTTCGTTATTAAATCAAACACACTAATAAAGTGTGAAAACTAATAATGTTACAGGGATCTCTTTATGAATAAAGATTCGTCTTATAGCGGATTCCAGTACTAAGATGATAATGCATTGGCGTATGCTTGTTTACCAGCATTCGCTAAAAAATTAGTTTTGAAAGTTAAATATAAAGATTAAGAGAGTCGAACAGTGGACACCATACACTTTGTAACCAATCTCTTCTACGTTTTCTTGTTTTCATTAGTTTTTATTTTTCTGGCTCGAGTTGTTGCAATAAAAATCGGGTTAGTTGATAAACCTAATTTCAGAAAGAAACACGTAGGATTAGTTCCTCTTGTTGGGGGAATTTCCGTTTTCTTTGGGATCTGTTTTGCATTTTATATCACCGGAGAATACATTCCTCATAAGTGGCTATATATCGCTTGTGCAGGATTACTCGTCTTTATTGGCGCATTAGATGATAGGTTTGATATCAGTGTGAAATTAAGGGCTGGTATCCAAGCGATCGTTGCAGTTGTGATGATGACAGCGGCAGGGTTGAAACTTGAATCACTTGGCCATGCCTTTGGCCCATGGGAACTGGTGCTGGGTCCATTCGGTTATATCGTCACTTTATTTGCGGTATGGGCAGCAATTAACGCTTTTAACATGGTTGATGGCATTGATGGACTATTGGGTGGTTTATCGTCTGTTTCTTTTGGTGCTCTTGGCTTTTTGTTATATCAAAACGGTAACTACGCGTTAGCATTTTGGTGTTTTGCCTTTATTGCAGCTATCCTTCCTTATATTCTTCTGAATTTAGGTGTGCTAGGCCGTCGTTTTAAAGTTTTCATGGGGGATGCGGGAAGTACACTGATTGGGTTCACTATTATTTGGATCCTTGTGGCTTCGACCCAAGAAGAAGTACATCCGATTAACCCAGTTACCGCTTTATGGATTATTGCGATCCCTCTAATGGATATGGTTGCCATTATGTATCGACGTATTCGTAAAGGCATGAGCCCATTTTCACCAGATCGCCAACACATTCACCATTTAATTATGCGTTCTGGCTTTACACCAAAAGGGGCATTTGTGCTGATTACATTATCAGCAGCCGCTTTAGCGTGTGTTGGTATTATTGGTGAACACTTAACATTTGTACCTGAATGGGTAATGTTGGCATTATTTTTGCTTGTATTTATGATGTATGGTTACTGCATCAAACGAGCTTGGAAAGTCGCCCGTTTTATTAAGCGAGTAAGACGTAGAGCACGTAGAGGAGCAGTACGGTAACGACAAAACGAAAATAGAGGTTCTGTGCAGTGAATAACTCAGAAACACAACCGAGTCAGCATCAATCGCCAATAGAGCCGGAATTGGATATCCGTGGTTTATGTCGCTCACTGTGGCAAGGTAAAATTTGGATCGTTGCATTTGCCGTTATTTTTGCTGCAATTGCCTTGGGAGCGTCCTATTTTATGCAGCCAAAGTGGAGTGCGACAGCAATTACGGATTTACCAACCGTCAATAATCTGGGAAGTTACTATTCTCAGCAACAATTTCTGCGCAACCTCGATTCCCGTATTAATAATACGGGAGTAGAAGGGCAATTACCGACAATCGCAAAAGAAGCTTATCAAGAATTCACCAAGCAGCTCGGCTCTTATGATACGCGTCGTCAGTTTTGGCTAAATACAGATTACTATAAGCAGCGTTTAGAGAATGACCCTAAAGCAGATGCCGCATTATTGGATGAGCTCATCAACGATATTGAGTTTACGCCAGCAGATGAAGTCAAAAATTTAACAGATAACATTAAGTTAGTGGCGGAAACTTCCGCTGATGCGAACCAGTTGCTGCGTCAATATACTCAGTTCGCTAACCAACGTGCGACAACGAATCTCAATGATGAAATTAAAGGCACTTGGGCTACGAAAATGCAATCTATGAAGGCATTGGTTAAACGCGAAGACATGGTGGCAAAGGCTGCTTATGAACGTCGTTTGAATGCTTTAGAACAAGCACTAAAAGTTGCTGAAAAACAAGGTATTGTGCGTAATCAAAGTGCAACGCCTGTGGATGAAATTCCAGATTCTAAAATGTTTATGTTAGGTGCCCCTTTATTAGAAGCACAGATTGAAACATTGAAAGCAACTGGGCCCGATCACGATAGTGATTACGATCAAAATATTGCCATGTTATCAACATTGAGCGTAGGGCCTACCCTCCAAGATAATTTTCAAGCATATCGCTATTTACGAACGCCTGAAGAGCCCGTTAAACGCGATAGTCCTCGTCGAGCCTTTATGATGGTTCTATGGGGAGCCATAGGGATGTTAGTAGGTGCCGGTGTGGTACTTGCTCGCCGCCGCCCATCTTGATTTTGGGATAAGCCACTGGTGAATTTACCAGTGGCATATAAAGTTATTAAGATTACAAAAGCAGCTCACTGCGAAAGATAAATATAAGAGAGTCACTGTGAAAGTATTGACTGTATTCGGCACACGACCTGAAGCCATTAAAATGGCACCACTGGTTCATGCATTAGCTGAAGATGCAGACTTTGAAGCCAAAGTTTGTGTTACAGCACAGCATCGTGAAATGCTAGATCAAGTACTGAAACTGTTTGAGATCATTCCAGATTACGATCTCAATATTATGAAACCAGGGCAAGATTTAACTGATATCACATGTCGTATTCTTGAAGGGTTGAAAAGCGTTTTTGCTGATTTTCAACCGGATGTTGTTCTTGTTCATGGCGACACCGCAACGACGATGGCAACTAGCCTTGCGGCATTTTACCATCGTATACCTGTAGGGCACGTTGAAGCTGGGTTACGTACAGGAGACCTGTATTCCCCATGGCCTGAGGAAGCAAACCGTAAGATTGCTGGGCATTTAGCAATGTATCACTTCGCCCCAACTGAAAATTCACGCCAAAATCTGTTAAAAGAATCTATTCCTGACAGCCATATTTTTGTCACCGGAAATAGTGTTATTGATGCGCTATTGTGGGTACGTGATAAAGTCATGAGCGACCAGTACATGATGGAAAAACTGGCCGCAAACTATCCGTTTATCGACCCAAATAAAAAAATGATTTTAGTCACAGGCCACCGTCGTGAAAGTTTTGGTGGTGGTTTTGAGCGGATTTGTCATGCGCTGGCAGAAATTGCACAAGCACATCCAGATGTGCAAGTTGTCTACCCAGTTCACTTAAATCCAAATGTGAGTGAGCCTGTTAAACGTATACTGCATGATATTGATAATATTATTTTAATTAGCCCTCAAGACTACCTGCCATTTGTTTATTTAATGAATCATGCTTATTTAATTTTAACAGATTCAGGCGGTATTCAAGAGGAAGCGCCTTCTCTCGGTAAGCCTGTTTTGGTAATGAGAGATACCACAGAACGACCAGAAGCAGTTGATGCAGGAACGGTTCGTCTTGTGGGAACAGACACACAAAAAATTGTGAAAGAAGTTAATCGGTTACTGACAGATGACGCGGAGTATCACGAAATGAGCCGCGCACATAACCCTTATGGGGATGGTCATGCTTGTCAGCGTATTCTTGCAGCATTGAAAAGTAATCAGGTGAAATTATGAGTTTTGAAACTATTTCTGTTATTGGCCTTGGTTATATTGGTTTACCAACAGCAGCAGCCTTTGCATCACGTAAAAAACAAGTGGTTGGTGTCGATGTTAACCAACATGCCGTTGATACTATTAATCAAGGTAAAATCCACATCGTGGAGCCAGAACTGGATATCGTGGTCAAAAAGGCAGTTGAAGAAGGCCACCTGAAAGCCTTTACTAAGCCGCAACCTGCGGATGCTTATCTGATTGCTGTGCCTACGCCATTTAAAGGCGAACACGAACCTGACCTCGCGTATGTACGTGCTGCCGCTGAGTCAGTTGCTCCAGTATTGAAGAAAGGCGATTTAGTCATCCTTGAGTCCACATCGCCAGTAGGAACAACAGAGCAAATGGCAGAGTGGATGGCAGCTGCTCGCCCTGATTTAACTTTCCCCCACCAAGCAGGTGAAGAAGCCGATATCGATGTCGCATACTGCCCTGAGCGCGTGTTACCAGGCCAAGTGATGGTCGAATTAATTAAAAATGACCGCGTTGTTGGTGGAATGACCCCAAAATCCTCCCTGCGTGCTAGTGAGTTATACAATATTTTCCTTGAAGGTGAGTGTGTAATTACTAACTCAAGAACCGCGGAAATGTGTAAGTTAACGGAAAATAGCTTCCGCGATGTGAATATTGCTTTTGCGAATGAATTGTCATTAATTTGTGCTGAACAAGACATCAATGTGTGGGAGTTAATCAGCCTCGCGAATCGTCATCCACGCGTTAATATTTTGCAGCCAGGCCCGGGGGTTGGTGGGCACTGCATCGCGGTTGACCCATGGTTTATTGTTGCGCAAAATCCAAAACAATCACGTCTTATTCATACCGCTCGTTTAGTCAATGATGGCAAACCAATTTGGGTTGTTGACCAAGTGAAAGCGGCAGTGGCTGATTGCTTAGTGGAAACGGGTAAAAAAGCCAGTGAAGTGACAATTGCCTGTTTCGGACTGTCATTTAAACCGAATATTGATGATTTACGTGAAAGCCCAGCAATGCACATCACCAAAATGGTGGCGAACTGGAACCCAGGTAAAACGTATGCGGTTGAGCCACACATCCATGAATTACCGACCTCTTTAAAAGGTATTTCTGAGCTGGTTTCGATTGAACAAGCCGTTAATGAAGCCGATGTGATCTTAATGTTAGTTGACCACAATATGTTCAAAGGCATCCAAGGTTCTGCGATCCCACAAAAATGGGTCGTGGATACAAAAGGAGTATGGCGTTGAAACGCATTTTAATCACTGGAGGCGCCGGGTTTATCGGCTCTGCTGTTGTTCGTCATATTATTGAAAATACTGACGACAGCGCAGTGGTTCTGGATTGTTTAACCTATGCAGGTAACTTAGAGTCTCTTGCAACGGTTGCGAATAACCCGCGCTATGCTTTTGAGCAGGTGAATATTTGTGATAGAGCTGCATTAGATGCTGTTTTTGAAAAATATCAACCCGATGCTGTGATGCATTTAGCGGCAGAAAGCCATGTTGACCGTTCAATTGATGGCCCTGCGGCATTTATCGAAACTAACATTGTGGGGACTTACACACTGTTAGAGGCGGCTCGTCATTACTGGTCTGCACTGAATGATGAGAAAAAAGCGGCTTTCCGTTTTCACCATATCTCAACAGATGAAGTTTATGGTGACCTCGAGGGGCCTGATGGTTTCTTCACAGAAACCACGCCTTATGCACCAAGTAGCCCTTATTCCGCATCGAAAGCATCGAGTGACCATTTAGTTCGTGCATGGCAAAGAACCTATGGCCTGCCAACGATGATCACTAATTGTTCAAATAACTACGGGCCGTATCATTTTCCTGAGAAATTGATCCCTTTAATTATTTTGAACGCCTTAGCAGGCAAACCTCTGCCAGTTTATGGTAAAGGTGAGCAAATTCGTGACTGGCTGTTTGTTGAAGACCATGCACGCGCACTGCATTTAGTTGCGACAACCGCGCAACCTGGCACCACCTATAATATTGGTGGCCATAATGAGCGCCGTAATATTGATGTTGTAGAAACGATTTGTGAGCTGCTTGAAGAGCTGCACCCGCAAAAACCACAAGGTGTGGTGCACTACCGTGACTTAATCACATATGTGAAAGACCGGCCGGGGCACGATATGCGTTATGCCATTGATGCCGCGAAAATTGAGCGTGAATTGGGGTGGACGCCACAAGAAACCTTCGAATCAGGTATCCGCAAAACAGTGCAGTGGTATTTGAACAATGAAACGTGGTGGCGCCGCGTACAAGACGGTTCTTATGCGGGCGAGCGTTTAGGTCTAGGAAATTAGGTGACAGTATGAAAGGTATTATATTAGCGGGAGGGTCGGGGACGCGTTTGCATCCTATCACTCGCGGTATTTCTAAACAGTTATTGCCTATCTACGATAAGCCGATGATTTACTACCCGCTTTCAGTTCTGATGTTAGCGGGAGTCCGTGAGATTTTAATCATCTCTACCCCTGACGATTTGCCGATGTTTAAGCGTTTATTAGGGGATGGCCACGAGTTTGGGATTGAGCTGAGCTATGCGGAGCAACCATCACCAGACGGCCTTGCACAAGCGTTTATCATCGGTGAAGAGTTCATCAATGGTGACTCGTGCTGTTTAGTATTGGGCGACAATATCTTTTTCGGCCATTCATTTAGCCCAAAATTGAAATCTGTTGCTGAACGAGTAAAAGGCGCAACGGTTTTTGGTTACCAAGTGATGGATCCTGAGCGTTTTGGCGTCGTGGAATTTGACGATAATTTTAAAGCACTGTCGATTGAAGAAAAACCCGTTAAGCCTAAATCGAATTGGGCGGTGACAGGGCTATATTTCTATGATTCACAAGTGGTTGAATTTGCTAAACAAGTCAAACCTTCTGAACGTGGCGAGTTAGAAATTACGTCGATTAACCAAATGTACTTAGAACGTGGCGAACTAAACGTTGAATTGCTCGGTCGCGGCTTTGCTTGGTTAGATACAGGCACCCACGATAGCCTCATTGAGGCGGGAACCTTTGTGCAAACCGTTGAAAAACGTCAAGGTTTCAAAGTTGCTTGTTTGGAAGAAATCGCGTGGCGTAACGGCTGGCTGACAGATGAACAAGTCGCTTTTTCAGCACAACAGCTGAAAAAAACAGGTTATGGGCAATATTTAGAGGATTTATTACGTGTCCGTCCGCGCCAGTATTGAGAGCTTGCCATGGGAGAGCGAATTTTTTCATCGCTCAACGGCAAAGTTGAATTTTACGGGGGATAATCTCGAAACCCTCCTTGCTTATCAAATAAATGAATACGATATCGTGCAAGCAAAAGTCGCTGCGTCTGAAACGCAGCTGATTGACGATTTAGCCGGTATGGGTTTTTCATTTGTTGAAGGTGAAATCGATTTCGCGCTGACTATTGGCACAGAAAATGCTTATTTAAAGGCAGGTTTAACAGCGGAAGATCGCATTGTTGTCGCACAAGTGGATGATATTCCTACGTTGCGACAAGCCGCTGAGTCTGTCTTTAGCAAAAGCCGCTTTAGAGCACCTTGGTATCGTGATGGTGATAGCGGTCAGTTTTATGCGTTGTGGATAGAAAAATCAGTACTTGGCACGTTTGACCACACTTGTTTACTGATTAAAGATGCGTCTGGTGCGATATTGGGCTTTGTGAGTTTACGGCATCTGGATGCTGAAACTGCGCGGGTTGGCCTACTAGCGAAAATGCCAGAAGCGAAAGGGCAAGGTGTGGGGCGTAAGTTGATGTCAGCAGCATTTAATTGGTGTGTGGAACACCAAAAAAGACAGTTAAATGTGGCCACGCAAATCAGTAATGTTGCGGCATTAAATCTTTATTCACGTAGCGGTGCAGCAATTGTCAGTACCGCCTATTGGTTATACAGGGGACAACATGATTCCATTTAATAAACCACCCGTTGTAGGTACTGAATTAGAGTATATGAGACAAGCCATGGAAAGTGGCAAACTGTGTGGTGACGGTGGCTTCACGAAACGTTGTGAAGAATGGATGGAAAAACGGTTTAATTGCCCGAAAGTGCAGTTAACGCCATCTTGTACGGCCTCATTAGAAATGGCGGCGATCCTGATTGATACTAAGCCGGGTGATGAAATTATCATGCCAAGCTTTACTTTTGTATCAACCTCTAATGCATTCGTGTTACGTGGCGCGAAAATCGTATTCGTTGATATCCGCCCAGATACCATGAATATTGATGAAACTAAAATTGAAGCCGCAATCACTGAACGTACGCGTGCCATCGTTCCTGTTCACTATGCAGGTGTTGCTTGTGAGATGGACACCATTATGGCCATTGCGAAAAAACACAATTTATTCGTGATTGAAGACGCGGCACAAGGTGTGATGTCGACCTATAAAGGCAAAGCGCTGGGGACCATCGGCCACATTGGTTGCTATAGCTTCCATGAAACGAAAAACTACTCTTCAGGCGGTGAAGGTGGGGCAACGCTTATCAATGATAAAGACTTGATTAGCCGTGCAGAAGTGATCCGTGAAAAAGGGACGAATCGTAGCCAATTTTTCCGCGGCCAAGTGGATAAATACACATGGCGTGACATCGGCTCAAGCTACTTATTGTCTGATTTGCAAGCGGCTTACCTATGGGCACAGTTAGAAGAAGCGGACAAAATTAACGACCGCCGTTTACTATTATGGAAACGTTATGATGAAGCGTTGCAGCCATTGGTTGATGCGGGACGTTTAGTCTTAGCAACTGTGCCAGAAGGCTTAAAACACAATGCCCATATGTTCTATATCAAACTTAAAGATATCGACGAGCGTACCGAGTTCAATGATTATATGAAATCCCATGGTATTTTGACGGTATTCCACTATGTTGCATTGCATACTAGCCCTGCGGGTATCGAGTTTGGCCGTTTCCATGGTGAAGATAAATATACAACATCAGAAAGTGACCGCTTAGTGCGTTTACCGATGTTCTACAACATGACTGATGATGAACAGCAGACAGTCATTGAGCGAATCAAAGCGTTCTTTGCCTAATGTCTCTTGCTAAAGCATCGGTTTGGACTGCTGGCTCTACCCTGATTAAAATCGGGGTAGGCCTGTTAATCGTTAAGTTGTTTGCAGTCTCATTTGGGCCCAGCGGTGTGGGGCTAGCGGGTAACTTCCGCCAATTGATTACTGTACTAGGGGTGTTATCTGGTGCAGGGATTTTCAATGGTGTCACAAAATATGTTGCAGAGCACCACCAAGACCCACAAAAATTACGTGCGGTTCTGGGAACGTCATCGACGATTATTCTAGGGTTTTCAGCGCTACTTGCGCTTATCTTTTTACTTTGCAGTGCGCCAATCAGCGTAGCGTTGTTTGATAGTGAAAAATACAGCTCGGTTATTCAAATAGTCGCTTTAATTCAAATGGGTATCGCGTATGCGAACTATTTCCTGGCTATTTTGAAGGGCTACCGAGACGCATCGGCAAACGCATTAGCCATTATTTTGGGTAGCATAATCGGAGTTGTTGCCTATTATTTATGCTATCTGGTTGGTGGGTATGAAGGCGCTCTCGCAGGGTTAGCATTAGTGCCTGCACTCGTGGTACTGCCTGCGGCTGGGATGGTAATTAAACGTAAGCAATTTGCGTTATCGTCATTGAAGCCCGCATGGGACAAAGCGATTGCGACTAATTTAGGCAAATTTACGGTCATGGCGATGTTAACAGCAGTCACGTTGCCAGTCGCTTATATCATGATGCGAAACCTACTCGCCCAAACCTATAGTTGGGATGAAGTGGGGTTATGGACCGGAGTGACCACCATTTCAGACGCCTATTTGCAGTTTATTACCGCGACATTTTCAGTGTATTTGTTGCCGACTTTATCGCGTTTGCAACATAAAAATGAAATTTCAGCCGAAATTGTTAAAGCATTGAAATTTGTTTTACCTGCCGTTGCGGTTGTCAGTTTTACGGTTTGGTTACTACGTGATTTTGCGATTTGGTTGCTGTTCTCAAAAGAATTTACAGGTATGCGAGACCTGTTTGCATGGCAGCTGGTCGGCGATGTATTGAAAGTGGGGGCTTACGTATTTGGCTATTTGGTTATTGCCAAAGCCGCATTGCGTTTTTATGTCCTTACTGAAGTGAGTCAATTTATATTATTAACGGGTTTTGCGCATTGGCTAATCCCTGAACATGGCGCAGTAGGTGCAACTCAGGCTTATATGGCCACTTATATTGTCTATTTTACCTTATGTTGTTGCGTATTTTTGATTTACCGTAGGCGAGCATGACAACCTTAATACATGTACTGGGATCGAACCTCCCACACCACAATCAGACGGTATTGACGTTTTTTAATGACGTCATTTGCCAAGCAGAAATCGCTCCGTCATCAACACCGCATTTTATGGTCGTAAGCGACGATGCGCAGCTTGCTGACGCTTATCCTCAGCTAAAAATAGATGTTTTTGCGAATAAACAGGCTATTGCCAATAGTGTTATACAGCGTGCCAAGGCAAATCGCCGTACTCGCTTTTTCTTTCATGGGCAATTCAATGCGCCTATTTGGTTAGCGCTGTTATTTGGCCAAATCAAATCCCATCAGTTTTGGTGGCATATATGGGGAGCTGACCTCTATGAAGAGTCTAGCTCATTAAAATTTAAGTTATTCTATATCTTACGTCGTCTAGCGCAGAAAAAAGTAGGGCACGTGTGTGCTACACGCGGGGATTTGTGTTATTTCCACCAGTCGAACCCGAAAGTACCTGCGACAGTGTTGTATTTTCCAACACGAATGGACCCTGCATTAACAATAAGCGAGCCTAAGGTGCGTGAAGGCGCTCAACTGACTATTTTGTTGGGTAACTCAGGTGACCGTTCGAATCGCCATGTAGAGGCACTGAGTGCGATTAAACAGCAATTTGGTGATGAGGTTAAGGTGATTGTCCCAATGGGCTATCCTGCCAATAACCAAGGCTATATTGAACAAGTCGAACAGGCTGCAAATAGTGAGTTTACTTCAGGACAAGTCGAAATCCTGAAAGAGCGCATGGAATTTAGCGAGTACCTGAATTTGCTCAAATCCTGTGATCTTGGCTATTTTATTTTTAATCGCCAACAAGGGGTGGGAACGGTTTGTTTGCTGATCCAATTTGGCATTCCGTTTGTAATCAGCCGTCAAAATACGTTCTGGCAGGATTTAACTGCTCAAAATGTCCCTGTGTTTTTCTATGGTGACAACCTGACGATACCGCTGGTGGACGAAGCTCAGCGCCAAATGAGTTTATTAGATAAACACCATATTGAATTTTTTGCTCCCAACTTTACTGAGGGCTGGAAAGCCGTTCTCAGAGCCGTGGAGGAGCGAGCATGACGCTGACGGAATTAGGCGGCTTAGCACTGGTCTACCTGATATCAATTATTTTTATTGGTACTTTGCTATACAAAGAGTTTTTACGTGCTCGGTTTAACTTCAATATTTTCTTCTCAATGCTGTATTTATTGACGTTTTACTTTGGTTTTCCATTAACCTGTGCGTTAGTGTTTCAATTTGATGTTGCGGTTGTTAAGGCGGATTACTTACTTTACGCCCAACTAGCGGCAACCAGTTTTTATGCGATTTATTATGTCGCTTATAAAACACGGCTTTCTAGGCAACCGGATGCACCACGGCGTGCGTTGTTTAGCATGAACAAAGTGGAAACGAATTTAACCTGTCTGTTATTGATTCTGATTGCTGTCGTGACAGTAGGTATCTTTTTCATGCAGAACGGTTTTTTGCTGTTTAAGTTAAAATCCTATAGCCAAATTTTCTCCAGCCAAGTTTCTGGCGTGGCATTAAAACGCTTTTTCTATTTCTTCATTCCTGCAATGTTGATTGTTTATTTCTTGCGGCCAACACAGAAACGCTGGATTTTCTTTCTTGTTAGTACCGTTGCATTTGGTTTCTTAACCTATGTTATCGTCGGGGGAACAAGAGCGAATATCATTATTGCCTTCGCGCTGTTCTTATTTATTGGGATTGTCAGAGGTTGGATTACGCTGTGGATGCTAGCCGCGGCTGGGGTCGCCAGTATTGTAGGGATGTTCTGGTTAGCCTTAAAACGCTATGGCCTAGATGTCAGTGGTGCTGAAGCGTATTACACTTTCTTGTACTTAACGCGGGACACATTCTCCCCGTGGGAAAACTTAGCATTGCTGCTGAGCCATTACGATGAGATGGATTTTCAAGGCCTAGCGCCGATTATCCGTGACTTTTATGTTTTTATTCCTTCTTGGGTTTGGCCAGAACGTCCAGATACGGTATTGAATTCTGCCAACTATTTTACGTGGGAAGTGCTCAACAACCATTCTGGGCTGGCAATTTCGCCAACACTGATTGGTTCATTAGTGGTGATGGGCGGGGTGATTTTTATACCTCTCGGAGCCATCGTTGTGGGGCTTATCATCAAATGGTTTGATTGGATCTATGGCATGAGCCTGAAAGAACCGAATCGCTATAAGGCCGCCATTATGCAGGCATTTTGTTTTGGCGCCATTTTTAACATTATTGTTTTAGCGCGTGAAGGCGTGGATTCTTTCGTCTCACGGGTGGTTTTCTTTTGCTTAATATTCGGACTGTGTCTGGTGTTAGCAAAATTACTGTATTGGTTATTTGAAAGTGCAGGGCTTATTCGCACAAAAACAGCTTCTTTTTTAAGAAGCCAACAGCGTGAAAGCCGCTAAAGGAGTATCATGGAATCGTCATCAACTCAGTCTTCATCAGTTACACAGTCATCTATTCCACAATCATCTATTCCACAATATAGTATTCGTGGTCATAATATTTGGGGCTTTAAAGATATGGCCCACTTTTTAGACTACTTATTTGCTGATGGGGAAACGAAAACGGGAACACTCGTTGCGATTAATGCAGAAAAAGTGATGATCGCTGAACAAGATACGGCTTTAAATACATTACTAGGCCAAGCCGAATATTTGTATGCTGATGGAATTAGTATTGTCCGTGCTATTCGCCGTAAATATCCCCAAGCTGAAGTTTCCCGCGTGGCTGGTGCTGACTTATGGGAAGGCTTAATGGAAAGAGCCGGTAAAGAAGGTACGCCGGTTTTCTTAGTGGGTGGCAAACCAGAAATCCTAGAACAAACCGAAAGCAAGCTGCGCTCGCAGTGGAATGTGAACATTGTTGGCTCGCAAAACGGTTATTTTACTGCTGAAGACCGAAGTGCATTGTTCGAACGTATTCGTGCAAGTGGTGCCAAAATTGTTACTGTTGCGATGGGTTCCCCGAAACAAGAACTGTTTATGCGTGATTGCCGAACAGTCCACCCTGATGCGTTATATATGGGTGTTGGGGGGACTTATGATGTGTTTACAGGGCATGTTAAACGCGCCCCGAAAGTTTGGCAAAACTTAGGTCTGGAATGGTTGTATCGCTTATTATCTCAACCTTCTCGTATTACTCGTCAGTTTAAATTACTGAAATTTTTAGGCTACTATTACGGTGGCAAGCTGTAATTTTTGTAATTATTTGATTTTTATCGTTATTATCGATGTATTTTACTGACCGCAAGTAGGCTTAAACTTTTGCTTGCGGTCTGAATTCTCCGAATTACTGGTCTCTTCCTTCAAATATTTCTATAATCCCTCAAAAATAATCATATTCGCACCAGTTTGTGCTTAATCTTGCGGCTATGGCATTTTTTTAATCGCCTAATTAATGCTTTTCAAATAATTGCAGTGATTATTACTAACTGAGTTTCAATTAAAACTGCATTTTAAATATCTAACTTTGACAGGGGTATGTATGGGAAATCCACAGCAGGGGCTTCAACGTGGGTTAGAAGCACGCCATATCGAGCTGATTGCGCTCGGTGGAACTATTGGCGTTGGGTTATTTATGGGATCCGCCAGTACACTAAAATGGGCGGGACCTTCTGTTTTGCTGGCTTATATCATCGCAGGAATTTTTGTTTTCTTCATTATGCGCTCAATGGGGGAAATGCTATTTCTTGAGCCTGTAACGGGTTCTTTTGCTTCGTTTGGTTATAAATATTTAAGTCCATTTTGGGGATGTCTCACCGCATGGGGCTACTGGTTTATGTGGGTGGCTGTCGGTATTTCTGAGATCACGGCCATTGGCGTATATGCCGAATATTGGTTCCCTGACGTACCGCAATGGATTTTTGCCATTATTGCAGTGGTATTAGTGGCATTAGCTAACTTAGCCGCTGTACGGCTGTATGGAGAGCTTGAGTTCTGGTTTGCCATGATCAAAGTGACCACGATTGTGGTGATGATTTTAATTGGTTTAGGACTGATTTTTTTTGGTCTGGGTAATAACTTTGAGCCGATTGGGCTTGCGAACCTTACCGAACATGGTGGTTTCTTTGCCGGGGGCTGGAAAGGCTTCTTATTTGCTTTGTGTATCGTTGTGGCCTCTTATCAAGGGGTTGAGCTGGTTGGGATCACTGCGGGTGAAGCGAAAAATCCTCAAGTCACGTTAAGAAAGGCGATCAATAATATTTTATGGCGCATATTAATTTTTTATGTGGGCGCTATCTTTATTGTTGTAACGCTGTTTCCGTGGACTGAAGTGGGTTCTCAAGGTAGTCCATTTGTTCTCACCTTTGCGAAAGTCGGTATTGTATCTGCCGCAGCGGTGATTAACTTTGTGGTGTTAACCGCAGCGTTATCTGGCTGTAATAGCGGGATGTATAGTGGTGGACGGATGCTGTATGCCTTAGCGCAAAATAAACAGTTGCCTCGCTCATTATTGAAATTAACAAAGAACGGTGTGCCGGCACGTTGTGTAGGTTTTACTATCCTTTGCTTAGTGGCCGGATCAAGCCTGAATTACATCATACCGAATCCAGAGAAAGTCTTTGTGTATGTCTATAGTGCGAGTGTGTTACCCGGAATGGTGCCTTGGCTAGTGCTATTGACCAGCCAAATCCGTTTTCGACAACAAAACAAAGAAAAACTTATCGGACACCCTTTCAAATCGATTCTTTTTCCATGGGTTAACTATGTAACCTTACTATTTTTAGCCTGCGTTTTGGTTGGAATGGCGATTAACCCAGATACTCGCTTATCTTTAATCGTGGGAGCTATCTTTTTAGGGGGCGTTTCCCTGCTTTATTTCATCATTCGTCTGTTCAATAACCGTAATGCAAAAGTTTAATCGCCGTGTTTTGGCTGATTTTTATTAGTGGTACAGTGAAAAAGAGGGTAAATATGCTCTCTTTCTCGACGAAATGGATAAAAGGCAAGCAATCGATATTTTTATTTCAAAAAGGACTAGACAGAAGGAGGATAAATCCGTACTATCCTCTCCCGCAACGGCGTTAAGCGCCCGTAGCTCAGCTGGATAGAGCGCTGCCCTCCGGAGGCAGAGGTCTCAGGTTCGAATCCTGTCGGGCGCACCAGTTTTAGCGCTTCGCTACGGTTGGCAAAATGACGTTGTATGTAGTAATATAGCAACGCTTTGAAAAAAGTGAAGTTATGGTGGCTATAGCTCAGTTGGTAGAGCCCTGGATTGTGATTCCAGTTGTCGTGGGTTCGAGTCCCATTAGCCACCCCATTTTTTTGTGATATTGCGAGGGTGGCGGAATTGGTAGACGCGCTAGCTTCAGGTGTTAGTGTCCTATGGACGTGGGGGTTCAAGTCCCCCCTTTCGCACCACGAAGAAATGTAATGAGTACTAAAAAATTCGGCGAGTAGCGCAGCTTGGTAGCGCAACTGGTTTGGGACCAGTGGGTCGGAGGTTCGAATCCTCTCTCGCCGACCAATTTAAAGAAACCCGTCTTAATCGACGGGTTTTTTGCTTTCTATTCTTATACTTTCATACTCTCTTCATTCTTTATTCTTCAAGCCATGTGTTGTTGGCTATGTTCAGCTACCCAGGTTACATACATACTTATGTATGTTCATCGGGATATCTTCATTTGCGGTTTAGCCATAACTAGAATTATCTAGAGTATATTCAGGGTGTTTTTCAATTAGTGACTGGATATAGTTAATTGCTTGTTTTTATTTGTAATTTAACAGACTATCTCGCTAGTGTCGTAGAATAGATACAATCCATTATATTGATGTCGCCAAAAGGCGACATATTACCTGTTGATTTATAAGAAAATATAAATAACTCATTTATGGTGTCTCTAAACTGCGACAAAATAGTACAGCAAGATATGGGCAACAGATGCGTACATTCTTTAATGTTAGAGAGGTTGACTTCCAAGAAGAAAAATTATGTGTAAAACCGGAGGGATGAGAGAGAAGTTAAAAGAGCGAGCTTAAAAAATATCATTTAAAAAAAGTTGGCATGCATTGTGCATTATTCTATATGTAGATGCTCATCTCACTTCTTATGACAGCGAAGCTTCATAAACCCAGAGATGACGCAAAGCCGATTATCGGTGCCTATTGTCCAACTTAGATGATCAAGAGCTTATCCTCTTACCATCAACGAACGGGCGAAACGTTGAGTGAGGCACCATCCGTCTGTAGACCTGATTGTATTTTACACCTGCCTTGTGCAGGTGTTTTTTTGTCTATACAAAATACTTAGCCCCTTAGAAAATAACTAAGAGGCTGAAAATAAAACAGGTATTAGCTTTTACCTTTACTAAACCATTTACTGAACCAGCGAGTAATATAGGTATAGCAGAGGATAATGAATGTAATAATGAAAATGTCTTTACTAAGATCTTCGGTGTTAAACCCAATAACCATAATAAAAACAAAAGGTGATAATACTAGCAGCAGAAGATCAAAGAATATTTGTAAACGGTTTGGGGTTGCAATAATCCAGCGCCAAATAGTTTTAATTACATTCATATCGATATCCCTAATTCATTCAAAACAAAGATGTATATAAAGCTTTATACACTATGTGTTTATTTTATAACATAGCCAAGTGTGTTTTGCTGATCCTTAAATAACGATTATTGATTAAACATTGAGTTATTGATCTGTAATGTTGCCAATCATAAACCTCATATTCTCCTTTTATGATGATTTAATGCGATTAAAGCAATGCATTTAAATTGTTTTCTGTGTTTTTATTTGGGAAGGTAAATGTAGTTGCAGTTAAGCTTATGAATAAAAAAACTCCACTAAAATAAGTGGAGTTTTTAGAAGAGGCTAAACAAGAGTATTAGTTTCGTTCTTGTTTTAATGAGTGGTTTAATGCGTCTTGGCGAATTTTTGCCGCATCGCTAGGCTTATGTTGTTTGTCAAACGCATCGGCTAACCATGATGCATCCTGCACATCAAAACGTTGAGCCAAAGCAGCTTTAAAGTAGGTTTCTGCTTTGTCCCATTGGGCGTGTTGTAGCGACAAAACGCCCAATGTACTGTTGAGTAATGGGGTGGCACCGTTTTGTTTTTGCAGATGTAAAAGGGTTTTTTCGATAACTTCAGGGCGTTCACTGTTAAGTTTCGGTACTAACAGAAGCAAGCGTTCATCATATTGCTGTTTTAAGCCATCAATAATTATTTTTTCTGCACTTGCAGTATCACCACATTCAATTAAATGTTCAGCTAAGAAAGCTTGCAATGCGGTTTCATGACGAACTCGGCGAGGCTGTGCTTTCCACCAAGCTTTTAGCCCATCACTACCCCCTTCAGCCATATATTGGTTCATCAGCCCTTTGTAAGCCTTTAATTTCAGTGCATCGAGCTCATCTTCATTGTGTAACTGTACTTTGGCCATGACCGGAAGTAATTCAATCAGCGACTGGTAAGCGCCTGAACGTAAGTAAGCTTGTTCCGCGAGGCGCAGTACTTCGGGGTGCCTTGGAGCTTTGTCGAGAAGTTTATCAATGCCATTACGAGCAGCATGGACTTCCCCTTCCGCTAATTGGATACGGACACGGCTGATATCAACGGGAAGTTGGTCACTTCCCGCGGCTTCTGCGGCTCTATCTAAGTACTGGTGAGTGCGATATTCATCACCACGTTGTTGAGCGGCTTCAGCTGCCATTAGGTAGTTAATCACGGGTTGTTGAGAGAAATCAGCATGTTTGCTCATTAACTTTTCAACCTGTTCGAAATCACCTTCTGCTAATTTCAATAGCGCTTTTTGTGTTTGAGTATGTGCTTTGTGGTATTTACGACCACTTACCCAACCTCTGGTACGTGATGTTGTACTGATAAAGCGGCGATAGCACCAACCGAGGAACAACAGCACAAATTGGAGCAGGATAAAGCCTAAAACGAGGCTGGTTACACTGGTTGTAATGTCATAATTGTCAGTACGAATAAAAACATAACCTTGGTGACCTGCTAATAATGGGCCTAAGATCACCCCGGCAATAAGTACTATAAATAGGATCAGGACTTTTATCATAATTACCCCCTATTGCCAGCAGGCTCTGCTGATTCAAAAGGGTGAGGATTATCAGCTGATTCTGCTTTTTGTGTATCCGTGGCAGGAACTGCGGCATCGGCCGCCGCCTCTGTTGACACTTCAGGCGCATCCGCTGCGGCATCAACAGCACCATCGTTAACTTTTGTGTTGTCTGACGACTGAGAAAGTAAGCTGCGAACCCGAGTTTGCATGACTTTGTCTAGCTTCTCTTGGCTTTCTAAGGTGTCAGGCATTTCAATGTCAATCGGCTGATTGATTAAGTCATCAATGGTTGATAAGAACGCTTTAGTTTCAGGCGCTTCAGTATCAAAATAGGCTCTTACCCATGTCGAAGCTTGTTCTAATGACTGTTTGTAAGTGGCTTCTTGATAACGGGGTACAGCTTGCGCTGCGATTAATAATTGAGAACGAATGTTTTCACGTAGGTAAATATCTTGGTTTGGGGCTAGAAGCGGGGCTTCTGAGCCATCACGAGCTCGTACTGTGACAAAGTCATTTGCAAAACTTTTCCAGCTACGTGCCAAATTTTGTTTCCAATCTGAGATGTCATCGCTAACGTCAGCGTTGTCTTCACTTTTCGCGTCGCCACTGTTTAAATCCGCTAATCGTAAGTTATCGACTTCATTACTTAGCTGGTTTAAACGTAAAATAATACCGTCATAGTCAACTTGGTTGATCGCAGCTAATTTAGCCATATCACTGTTAATTGACTTACGAATGTCGAGTAGGCTCGGGTCATTCATTTCTGCCAGACTTGAGTCTGCACTTTTTAACAGAACGGCTGCGGTTACTGGGTCGCGGTCATTCCACAGCTTTCTTCCTGCCATTTTGACCATAAAGTCAGCTTGGGCCAGTAGCCAACTCTTCACATCAGCGCTGGACAATGCCGTGACGTGTGCTTGCAACTCTTGCATGCGACGGTTGAGGTTCTCTTCATATTCACGAGAATGGCTTTTTATTTCAGAATTAGCCGCAATTAGTGCGTCTAACCGTTGCCTGTCTGAGTTTTGTTGTTCGACTAAGTCACTTAGCTTTTGCTTTAATTCATTGTTTTCATTAGCTAAATTAATATTGCTTTGTTGGGTGAAATAGTACAACCCACCGCCAATAGCGATGATAATAGCGATAGCAATTACACCGCCTATCAGACCAGAACGTTTTTGTTCCGAAGAAGGTTTAGTTTTTGGGCGCTGTTGTTCTGCGCCAGCTTCTGGGGTAACCGTCTCGGTTGTTTTATCGTGTTCCGTCATAAATTAGCATCCCATATCGATTGAAATTAATGCTTCTAATAAAGCATTATTATCTGCGCTATTAGCTACACAGACCTTTTGCCATCCACTTTTGCGGGCTTGGTCTGCAATCCGTTCACTGACGACAAGTAGGCGGCGGGAAAACCACCAAGTTTGGTATTCTTCAGTGATTAATTCTTCTAACAAGGCTAACATTTGACCACTAGTGATCACAACATCGGTAATACCGGTTTGAAACCATTGGTCATTGAACTGGGTTTTATCATAATGAACAGGGTGCCTTGCATAACATTCACAATAATCGACTTGTGCGCCACGAGACCTTAATGTCGATGCAAGCAGTTCTCTTCCGCCATTTCCACGCAATAACAGGGCTTTTTTCCCTTCAAGAAACTGCAAATCCGAATGGGTTAGGAGTACTTCACTAGTTTCCCCTTGCTCTGCCCAACGTACATTTTTACCGGTTATCCGTTGAAAAAACTGCCCTGTAGAACGACCAATTGCATAGTAAGATAACTTATCTGACCAGCTACGGGCCATTTGTTCAAGCGTTAAATTTGCGTATTCGACTGCATTTTTAGATAAAAGAAAGACTAAATCATTCGCAGTAAGGCTATCAAGTTGAGAAATAAGGGTATTTAATTCAGCGCCGGAGCCAATGTGAATTAAAGGGGAGGAGAAGGCTTCTCCCCCTTTGGCAGTGATTGCCGTGATCAGCTCTGAACCTGCAGGCTCAGGGCGAGTGACAAGCACTTTCATGCAGGCGGGTTTCCTTGATAGACATCCGCCAAAATTTCCCTTGCACCACGCTCAAGTAATTCTTCAGCCAATGATACCCCTGCTTGGTTAGCTTCGCTTGGAGAAACGAGCCGTTCCCCACGAATAATCACGCTGCCGTCTGGGGCTCCCACCAAGGCACGCAGCCATATTTTGTCATCTTGCCAAATAGCATAACTGCCAATGGGGACTTGGCAACCGCCTTCAAGGCGCATATTCATCGCACGCTCAGCAAGGACACAGGTTGAGGTTGCGTTATTATTTAGCTTCGCAAGTAACTCACGGGTTTTACTGTCATTTAAACGGCATTCGATACCGACCGCTCCTTGGCCTACCGCAGGTAAGCACTGTTCTGGAGCGAGGGCGGTTTTAATTCGCGTTTCTAACCCCAAACGTTTTAACCCTGCAACGGCCAAAATAATAGCGTCATATTCACCGTTATCTAATTTTGATAGGCGTGTTCCTACATTGCCGCGTAAGTCGCGAATGACTAAATCAGGGCGGAGTTCCCTTAATTGGCATTGACGGCGTAAACTCGATGTCCCGACGATACTGCCCTCTGGCAATGCATCAAGACTATCGTAGTGGTTTGAAACAAAGGCATCTCGAGGGTCTTCACGTTCACAAATCGTGACTAACCCTAAGCCTTCAGGAAATTCAACAGGAACATCTTTCATCGAGTGAACGGCAATGTCAGCGCGCCCTTCCAATAAAGCAAGTTCTAGCTCTTTGACGAACAGCCCTTTTCCGCCAACTTTCGCGAGAGGTGTATCAAGGATGATGTCGCCTTTTGTCACCATAGGGACTAATTCAACCTGTAAGCCCGGGTGAAGCTGCTCTAATTTGTCTTTGACAAAGTGTGCTTGCCATAGGGCTAGAGGACTTTTGCGCGTTGCAATACGCACGATATTTGTTGATGTCATTTTTACTGTTTTCTCTGGCGAAGAATGCCGCAGATTAACCATACAATTGGCATTAGTTTTAACATGTTAAGGATATTTTTTCCAGTTAGGTGAAAAAACCCTCTTTGAATCGTTTATCACCGATTCACTTTTTCTACCATGATGCAAGAAAGAGATTCAAAATGAGATGACCTAGAACTGCTATTAAGTGATTTCTTTAGCTTATCGTGCTATTTTTTGCGTGGAACATTCTGTGTTTTCTGTTAATTCGTGTTGAAGCGTGTAAGCACAGACGCTGTGCGTATTGTACTTAATATCATTCTATTTTGCTTTTTTACTAAACAACTGGGTAAAAAGAAATTATTCCATTGAAAAACAAGGGGTATTTTACAGATTAAAAAATAAAAAGCCTTTTTATACAATATGTTGAAAAGCATTTTGTATCAAAAATAAGCGCGTAAAATTATGTGATCTACTTTACCCTTTTGATGCAAGGTGTTAAATTGATCACGTTTCCGACAATCCATTTGAAAATTATTTTAAATCTATCTCTATCTGTTGGGTGCTGGGAAATTCTCCGGTTTGTATTACTTTCATTCAATCAGGCGTAACCTTTGTATCTCTATATTGAAACCTTAAAACAAAGACTGGATGCGATAAACCAATTACGGTTGGAACGTGCAACAGCTTCTATGAGTGAAGCCTTCTCGAAGGTTTATAGCTTGCTGCCTGTCTTGTTTCATTATCATCATCCAATGATACCTGGTTTTATTGAAGGTAATGTGCCTCATGGTGTCTGTTTTTTCTCTCCTGATACAGAGCAAAAAAAATGGTTGGAACCTTTTGCGCGTTTTCTGCCCACGATTGAAACCGAAACGAATGGTGAATTACCGATTACGGGTATTTACTCGATGGGGAGTACTTCATCTGTTGGGCAAAGTCAGTGTTCAGATATCGACGTTTGGGTTTGTCATCCTTCTTGGTTAGACCACGAAGAAAAACGTTTTTTGCAAAAGAAGTGCACCTTAATTGAACAGTGGGCAGCGTCTTTAGGCATTGATGTCACTGTTTTTCTAATCGATGAAAATCGTTTTCGTCATCATGCCAGTGGGCATATAGGTGGGGAGAACTGTGGTTCAACGCAACACATTCTATTATTAGATGAATTTTATCGAACTGCTGTGCGTATGGCGGGTAAACGTTTGCTGTGGACCATGGTACCGGTTGAAGAAGAGCAGCATTACGATGAATATGTTATGGGGTTATATGCACAAGGCGTGCTAACGCCTAATGAATGGCTTGATTTAGGCGGGTTAAGCGAACTTTCTGCTGCGGAATATTTCGGTGCAAGCCTATGGCAGTTGTACAAAAGTGTCGATTCCCCCTATAAAGCCGTGTTGAAGAGTATCTTGCTGGAGTCCTATTCATGGGACTATCCCAATGGCAAACTATTAGCGATGGAGTTTAAGCGTCATTTACATGCTGGCGAAATCGTGTGTTACGGCTTGGATTCATACTGTTTAATGTTAGAGCGAGTGACACGTTACCTGACTGAAATTAATGATTTAACTCGCCTTGACCTTATCCGTCGCTGTTTCTACTTGAAAGTGTGTGAAAAATTGTCTGAAGAAGACGCTAACACGTGCTCAGGCTGGCGTCGTGATGTGTTGTCTCAGTTGGTTGAATCATGGGGGTGGGGATCAGCGCGTTTGTCGATACTCGATACGCGTAATCAGTGGAAAATTGAGCGTGTCCGTGAGGCGCATAACGAGTTACTTGACACGATGATGCAAAGTTATCGTAATCTTATTCGTTTTGCGCGTAGAAATAATTTAAGTGTTAGTGCAAGCCCACAAGATATTGGGGTATTAACCCGTAAATTATATGCGGCTTTTGAGGCCCTTCCTGGTAAGGTGACATTAGTTAACCCCCAAATTTCACCTGATTTAAGCGAAGCGCATCTCACCTTTATTTATGTGCCAGAAGGGCGCGCGAACCGGAGTGGTTGGTATCTGTATAACCAAGCACCAAATATTGATGCTATTATTGGGCATCAACCTCTTGAATATAACCGCTATTTAAATAAATTAGTGGCGTGGGCGTATTTTAATGGTCTGCTGACTGAGACAACCCAAGTTTATATGCATAATGGGAAATCCCAGTGTGATGAACGAAAACTGCTTGAGCTAATGCACGATGTTTCAAGTCATTTTCCTATTAGGTTGCCCGCCCCAACGCCAAAAGCGCTTTATAGCCCGTGTGAAATTCGCCATCTTGCAATCATTGTTAATTTAGAAAAAGACCCAACACAGGTATATTCAGAGCAAGTCGTTCATGTTGATTTTAGAAAACTGGATATTTTCAGTTTTGGCGAATCACAACAATGCCTGATCGGTAGCATTGATTTGTTATATCGCAATTCGTGGAATGAGGTAAGAACGCTACATTTCAGCGGAGAACAGTGCATGTTAGAAGCACTTAAGACCATTTTAGGGAAAATGCATCAAGATGCATCGCCTCCTGAAGCGGTCGAGGTGTTTTGTTATAGTGAGCACTTACGTGGGTTGATTCGTACCCGTGTACAACAGCTAATATCTGAGTGTGTTGAATTACGTTTATCGAGCAACCGAAATGACCCTGGGCGTTTTAAAGCATTACGTATCGCGGGGCAAACGTGGGGTTTATTCTTTGAGCGCCTGAATGTATCCGTACAAAAACTTGAGAATGCGGTTGAGTTCTATGGGGCTATCTCCCATAACAAGCTGCATGGCTGGCCAGTTAAACTTCAGGCGAAGAGTGACAACCATTTGCCTGCCGTTGTTGATGGCTATGCGAGTGAAGGGATTGTACAGTTTTTCTTTGAAAATACCGCAGACAATACCGGTTTTAATATTTATGTTTTAGATGAAGCGAATCGGGTTGAAATTTATTCCCACTGTGAAGGGTCGAAAGAAGATCTTGTCCGTGATGTGAGTAAATTCTATTCTTCTTCCCACGACCGGTTTACCTATGGTGCAAATTTTATCAACTTCAATTTACCGCAATTTTACCAAATCATTAATCAAGATGGTAAAAACCAAGTTGTTGCATTTTCTGGCGGGACATGGCCATTTACGGCAGAAGATGATGACATGGGGTATGAAATGCATTCGAGCCAACCGCAGCACCCACAAGCGCACTATTATTGATGGTAGGCAGTATAACGCTGCCCACCGTCTAAACTCGTAACGCTTAGAATGAAAAGGGCTCTTGGCTTTGAAAAGCAATTGCCTCGGCTAGTTTAGTCTTAAATTCATGCCCTGAGCGGTCACAAACCCAATGACCTTGTTTATAATCATAATGGTACCCACCCTGTTTAGTTGCTAACCATATTTGGTGGAATGCCTCTTGTTTGTTGATAATAATTTTACTGCCATCTTCAAAACTAAGCGTCATCACACCACCATTGATTTCACAATCAATATCGGCATCACCCTCATAGTTATCTAAATGCTCTTCGATGCTGCTTAGTAGCGTTTCGGCTAGCTGATGAAATTCGCTGTCATTCACGATTAATTTCCTGTTTGCTCACAATGGTTTAATTGAAATTATTATTGTTAATTGAAATTATAGGAGGGAACCTACATTGGGGTCAATCTAAGCATACCCACTAAAAATTTCAGACTAAATTTAGCCTAAAGTATATAATATCAGCATGCTGGATAAACAGGCGTGATTTGCGAGGCCACTCCTGTTATTGTGTAAAATATCAGATGTCAAAAGTAAGTATTACGGGCGAAAAAGAATGAAAAAAAGTTTAATTGGGCTTAGTGCACTAGTTGTTTTATTTACCCTTTCTGGCTGTGGCTTAAAAGGCCCGTTGTATTTTCCGCCAGAAGAAACTGCAGCTCCGGCTAAGGCATCTGATGTGCAACCTACCGCACAAGACAGTACTGCCAAAGAGCCGGTTCAAACCACAAATAATCAGTAAGTCGCCTCTATGGAGCGTGAAATGCAATTTTCTAAAATGCATGGCTTAGGCAATGACTTCATGGTTGTCGATGGTGTTACACAAAATGTGTATTTTTCGCCTGAATTGATTTGTCGGTTAGCAGATAGGCACACAGGCGTTGGGTTCGATCAACTACTATTAGTTGAAGCTCCTTATGACCCTGACCTTGATTTTCATTATCGTATTTTTAATGCGGATGGCAGTGAAGTTGCACAATGTGGCAATGGAGCCCGTTGTTTTGCTCGTTTTGTTAGGCTCAAAGGCTTAACGAATAAGCAAAAAATTAAAGTCAGTACTCAGTCCGGCCGTATGACATTAACCATAAATGAGAATGATGATGTCAGCGTTAATATGGGCGAACCTGATTTTGAACCGCAGAGAGTGCCATTTCGCGCCGTCAAAGAAGAAAAGACCTATATTATTCGAGCACAAGAACGTACAGTGTTGTGTGGGGTTGTCTCAATGGGTAACCCGCATTGTGTGATTCAAGTTGAAAGTATTCATACGGCAGAAGTCGAAGTTTTAGGCCCCGCTTTAGAAAATCATGAGCGTTTTCCAGAACGTGCCAATATTGGTTTTATGGAAATTATCAGCGCTGACCACATTCGCTTGCGTGTTTATGAACGCGGGGCTGGGGAAACTCAAGCTTGTGGTAGCGGAGCATGCGCGGCTGTCGCAGTTGGAATTACTCAAGGGCTACTGGCTAAGCGGGTCAAAGTCGATTTGCCGGGGGGCTCATTAGATATCGCGTGGGAAGGCCCAGGGTCGCCACTTTATATGACAGGCCCTGCAACGCATGTTTATGACGGAGTCATTCAACTCTAATTTTGAATAGCTGAAGAGGGAAAAATGGATAAAACCAAAAAAGCACAGGAGTTGGTTCATCAGATTGATGAGCTCGATGTCGTGCGCTACTTAACGGAAAACCCCTATTTTTTTCTTCGTAATGCACAACTGTTGGAGCAACTAAAAGTCCCACATGTCGTGCGGGAAGCGATTTCATTGCCTGAGTTAGTGATGAGCCGTCAACGGTTGAAAATCAAAGAGCTCGAACAAGATATTCGTTTTATGGTTGAACAAGCTCATGAAAATGTGGAGCTTTTTGAAGAGTTGTTAGTGTTGGTGATTGAAATGTCATCAGCAGAAAGTTTACAGCAAATGCTGTTAGCACTAAATCGTTGGGCAAAAAGACTGGGTTTATCCGGTGCTCAGGTACGCTTGTTTAGCGATAGCTGGCATTTGTCCGCACCTATGGATGCACATCAATTAGTTATTTCTCGTCGTGTCTTTGAACCCGTAAGAATTCAACGGTTTGGCGATAACCGTAACTACCTCGGTCGGCTAAATGGCCCTGAAATCCAACTACTTTTACCGGATGCATTAAATGTCGGCTCAGTCGCTATTTCACTGTTTGGTCATCACGGTGAATCAGGTATGGTCATTTTTACTAGCCGGGATCGTGAACACTATCAACATGATATGGGAACAGTCATGTTGGAAAAAGTCGCTCAAATTCTACCGAGGTTATTATGCCAATGGATAGAACGCCTGTAAAAAATCAGCCAGAAGGGCTGATGAGCCAAATTGAAGCTTTTCTGCATTATTTGCGAGTTGAACGCCGGCTAAGCCCTGTTACTATCACTAATTATCGCCGCCAACTCAGCGTTATCGTGGAAATGTTAGCCTCCTTAGATATCCACGAATGGCAAAAAGTGGATACGACTATTGTGCGCAATGTTGCCGCTAAAAGTCGTAAATCGGGCTTGCAAGCGGCAAGTATGGCGTTGCGGTTATCATCGCTGCGTAGTTTTTTTGATTGGATGGTTCATCAAGGGGAACTACCAGCAAACCCGGCAAAAGCAATTCATGCCCCTAAGTCCAAAAAGCGTCTCCCTAAAAATATGGATGTGGATGAAGTTTCCCAACTGTTGAATATGGATAGTGGCGACCCCCTTGTTGTACGTGACCGAACAATGCTTGAAGTGATGTACGGCGCGGGGTTACGTTTATCTGAGCTCGTTGGGCTGGACGTTCGTCATCTTGATTTAAATACGGGTGAAGTGTGGGTGATGGGAAAAGGGAGCAAAGAGCGCAGAGTGCCAATGGGTAAAACAGCGGTGAGCTGGCTGCAGCGTTGGCTTGAGATGCGAGAACTCTATGACCCTGAAGATGATGCTGTTTTTATCTCAACCCAAAGTGGTAAACGTATTTCGAATCGGAACGTACAGAAACGTTTTGAGCAATGGGGAATAAAACAAGGGGTTAATAGCCACATTAATCCCCATAAATTACGCCACTCTTTTGCGACACATATCCTTGAATCAAGTGGGAATTTACGTGGAGTGCAAGAACTTCTTGGGCATGCAAATTTATCGACGACACAAATCTATACGCACCTTGATTTTCAGCACTTAGCAAACGTTTATGATGTGGCTCATCCGAGAGCAAAGAGGGAGAAACCTTAATGCATTTTTACCGTCCGTTATCACCCATTTTGGCGATCACGTTTGATTTGGATGACACGCTTTACGATAACCATCCCGTTATTGATAAAACGGAAGAAGAAGTTTTACGTTTTGTTCGTGAATATGATCCGCGCTTTAATCATTTTAAGAATGAAGATCTTTATGCTTTTCGGCGTCTTGTTGAAGAACAAGAGCCTGATATTTATCATGATATATCACGCTGGCGTTGGCTTTCTTCCAAAATGATGCTTTGCCATTATGGTTACTCGAAAGAAGCCGCACAAAAAGGGGCGGATGATATCATGGCGCACTTCACATATTGGCGAAATAGAATCGATATCCCACAATCCACCCATGAAACACTGCGTCAGCTCGCAGAGAAAGTTCCGCTGGTGGCGATTACTAATGGAAATGCAGAGCCTGAAGCATGTGGGTTAGGCCAATATTTTCAATTTGTATTGAAAGCAGGGCCCGACGGCCGCTCAAAGCCATTTTGTGATATGTATCGTTTAGCTGCGAAGCGGCTTGAGATGGAGCCACAGTTTATTCTTCATGTTGGGGATAACTTGCTGACGGATGTTGAAGGTGCAATTAACAGCGGTATGCAAGCCTGCTGGATCAACACAAATCAAAAAACACTGATGGAAGAGAAAGAGGTGCGTTTATTACCGCATGTGGAAATTTCGCGGTTGGATTCTCTCTTATCATTGGTATAATCATTTACTGTATAAAAAAACAGTGGCACTCGCCATTGTCAATAACCTCACAGTGGTGTTAGCCACTGTTTTGCTTTGATGGTAACTATGGACGTCTCTTATCTGCTTGAAGGTCTTAATGACAAACAGCGCGAAGCGGTTGCCGCACCGCGTACCAATTTACTTGTCCTTGCGGGGGCGGGTAGTGGTAAAACTCGGGTGCTAGTGCATCGAATCGCATGGCTGATGTCTGTGGAAAATGCTTCTCCATTTTCAATTATGGCAGTGACGTTCACGAACAAAGCAGCGGCAGAGATGCGGCACAGAATCAATCAATTGATTGGAACCAGTGAAGGCGGTATGTGGATAGGAACATTCCACGGTTTAGCGCATCGTTTATTACGCCAACACTATATGGATGCCAATTTACCCCAAGATTTCCAAATTCTCGATAGCGATGACCAATACCGTTTAATTCGTCGTTTACTTAAAGCGATGAATTTAGATGAAAAACAATGGCCACCACGTCAGGGGATGTGGTACATCAATGGTAAAAAAGATGAGGGTCTGCGTCCTCAGCACATTGAAGCTTACGGAAACCCAGTCGAAGCCACATGGCTAAAAGTATACCAAGCTTACCAAGAAGCCTGTGATAGAGCCGGGCTCGTGGATTTTGCTGAGCTACTATTACGTGCCCATGAACTGTGGTTAAACAAGCCTCATGTATTGCAGCATTATCGTGAGCGTTTTACCAATATTCTTGTCGATGAATTCCAAGATACCAATAATATTCAATATGCATGGATCCGTGTACTCGCGGGGGATACAGGCAAAGTCATGATTGTTGGTGATGATGACCAGTCAATCTATGGTTGGCGTGGCGCTCAAGTCGAAAATATCCAGCGCTTTCTTAATGATTTTCCTGGTGCAGAAACTATCCGTCTTGAGCAAAACTATCGCTCAACGAATAATATATTAAAAGCAGCGAATACATTGATCGCGAATAATAGTGACCGCTTAGGAAAAAATTTATGGACGGAAGGTGGAGATGGCGAGCCAATTTCCCTCTATTGTGCTTTTAATGAGTTAGATGAAGCCCGCTATGTGGTTGGGCGTATTAAGCAATGGCATGAAAATGGGGGAGCTTTACAAGATTGCGCGATGCTGTACCGTAGTAATGCCCAGTCTCGTGTATTGGAAGAAGCGCTCATCCAAAGTGCTATGCCATATCGTATCTATGGTGGGCAACGTTTCTTTGAACGCCAAGAAATCAAAGATGCGCTTTCTTATTTAAGGCTGATCGCAAACCGCAATGATGATGCCTCCTTTGAACGGGTGGTCAATACACCAACACGTGGGATTGGGGACAGAACGTTAGATACTGTTCGCCAAACTGCACGGGATCAACAACTGACATTATGGGAAAGTTGTGAGTACTTACTTCGCGAGCAGGTTTTGGGAGGGCGGGCAGCCGCTGCAATTGAGCGTTTCTTAGAATTAGTCGATGCATTAGCTAAAGAAACCCAAGACATGCCATTACATGTTCAAGCTGATCGAGTGATTAATGACTCAGGCTTACGAGCGATGTATGAACAAGAAAAAGGTGAAAAAGCACAGGCACGTATTGAAAACTTGGAAGAGCTAGTCAACGCGACTCGTGACTTTAGTTATCAAGATGAAGACCAAGATTTAATGCCATTACAGGCTTTTCTTTCTCATGCGGCATTGGAAGCTGGGGATGGGCAGGCGGATGTCAGCCAAGATGCTGTTCAATTAATGACTTTGCATTCAGCTAAAGGCCTAGAGTTTCCAGTTGTATTCATTGTGGGAATGGAAGAAGGTATGTTCCCAAGCCAGATGTCGATGGATGAAAGCGGTCGCCTTGAAGAAGAGCGTCGCCTTGCCTATGTCGGTATTACCCGAGCAATGGAAAAACTCACGATCACCTACGCTGAAAGCCGTCGGTTATATGGTAAAGAAGTTTATCACCGTCCTTCACGTTTTATCGGTGAATTACCCACCGAGTGTGTGGAAGAAGTACGTTTAAGAGCGACAGTTTCTCGTCCTGTTAGCCACCAGCGTCTTGGAACCCCGATTAGCCAAAATGATTCGGGTTATTCGTTAGGCCAACGAGTGATGCACCCAAAATTTGGTGAAGGCACAATTATTAATTTAGAAGGTAGTGGCGAGCACTGTCGTCTACAAATCGCTTTTCAAGGGCAAGGGATTAAATGGCTGGTGGCATCATATGCTCGCTTAGAAAATTTATAATTTTATATTATAGATATCAACATCTTCATATATATTTGGTGGTGTTGATATAACAATAATAAATATAATTGTTAGGGTTATTAACCTTTAATTAATAATATTTATTAAACCTAATCTCTTCTTTTTTATTATATTAATAATAAATTAGTTATGTTTTTATAAATAAGATAGCATTTTAATTGCCAAGATTAATTGGCGATTTTTTATTTATTAAGAGGCTAGGTATGAATATCAATTTTGATTTGAATAATGCTAAGTTCCAACGAATAGAGCGGTTGATGCAGTCAATCGAAAACAGATTAAAGCGTATGATTGACTTGGAAAAGGCGATAGGTCGTAACTTCACTGAGATAGATAATCAGTATTGGGATAACAGATCTGATATATCCGAGAAAGTTACAATGGGTTTATATCGTAAGAATAACTTTGTAAGTCGTAAGGTTTCTTTACATAAAGAAACCTTTCTAAAAATGAATGAGCTAATTGCAACAACGAAGAAAACCATCATAAATGATCAGGCTTATTTTTCTCGTGATAACACAACGTTTAATAACTTAGATATGAATAATATACATTTATATAATTCTCCAATTAATAATTGGATAAAAGTAAAAAACGACCATGTTGTTAGTGATGACCTTACCAATAAAATATTGCAAGCGAAAATCTCACACAAATTCATAGTGCCATTAGAACCTGATGCGGTAAAAAATATTGTTCAATTAAATAATCAGTCCAAACATATTAATAATGCACTCGCTGAAATTGAGCAGTTACAACAGGAGCTAATTATTGATTATAAGAAAACAAGAAATGAAACGATTAATAAAGAAGG
>NZ_JAMPRR010000037.1:0-49808 GCF_028483405.1 Providencia sp. PROV076
AATGGGCGTTCGATTAGAGTTGTGACCTACACAAAGAATGCTGTCTCCGTAATCAACGGACGTCTTGGGGACAATAGCTTAGTCAGTGTATCTACCATCCATTCATTTTGTTGGGAGTTGATTAATGGGTTCAACGATGACATTCGCGAATCCCTAATAGCAGTAAAAGAAGCTCAACTCGCTAAAGAGACTGCAGAGGCACAAGCGAAACCTAAGGGTATTACTGCAGCAAAACAGCGTGACCTTGACGAAATCACGCATGAAATCGAGGTTCTTCGTACAACTGAAGTATTCAAATACCATCCTGATCGCAATACATATGGACCTGGTGCATTACCGCACAATTACGTACTCGATGCGACAGCTTGGTTGCTTCAAAATAAGCCAACACTCCAATCCATTCTCAAAGATCGACACCCAATCATACTTATTGATGAGTCGCAGGACACGATGAAAGGTGTACTGGACTCCTTGATGTTACTAGTCAAAAAGCCGGAGAGAGATTTGACTCTTGGTCTGCTGGGAGATCATCGACAACGAATTTATATGGATGGTCATGCCGATCTTCCAAGCATTGTTCCTGAAAATTGGGCAACGCCTGAGTTACAAATGAATCATCGTAGCCAACGACGTATTGTCACTCTGATCAATAAAATCTGGGAAACTGAACTGGAAGGGAGGACGCAACCAGCAAAGGGGTCAGCACAACATCCCCGAACAGAAAAGGCTGGTGGAACGGTTCGGCTCTTCTTGGGGGATACATTGCAAAGTCCAGACGATAAAGTGCTCAGCGAACGCTGGTGTGCTGAACAGATGTTCGAAGTTAGTGGTTCAGTAGCCTGGAATCAAGAGCAATATAAGCTGCTTGCGTTGGAGCATAAGCTCGTTGCCACTCGTGGTTCGTTTCTTGATGTGTATGAGGCAATGTTTCTGTTAGATCCCCACGCCGCAGCTCCATCTGGCAGTGGGGACAACAAGGGGCCTTCAACAGTACAAATTTTGCTTAATGAGCTTGCGCATTTAGAAGCCTGCGTCAGTAATGAAGGAATTGTGAATGAGTTCAAGGCAACCGAGGTTTTACGGCGTTATGGCGCTTTAGACAATATGCCTGAGGACTCAGAAGCAAGAGCTGAACGTACTGATGAAATGCTCGAGGCAATAGCTATATTTGCAATGGCTTGCGCCAACCCTGAGTCAACGGTCGCGGAAGTATTAGCACCAGTGTTAAGTGCAAAATTATTTGAAGTAGATCATCGCCTTCAGGAGGCTTATGCCGACAAGTCACCAGCCCCGCAAGTTCCTGGACGAGGTGAGGATGAGTCAAAGCAAACAAGAATGCGCCGTGGATGGTGCGCACTGTTTGCTGCTCCATGGAAACAGCTTAAGTGCTATCGAAATTACCTTGCTGGGATTTCAGAGCTCGCAACACATCAGGTAGTTAAAGGCTCTGAGTTCAAGCACGTCATGGTTGTAATGGATGATGCTCTTGCTGGTGGGACTCGCTTTAAGTACGACACGATTTTTGGTGGTACGGAGTTAAGTCCAAATGATAAAAAGAATGCAAAGGCTGGAAAGGAGACAACCATCGACCGGACTTTACGTTTGCTGTATGTGACTTGTAGCAGGGCGCAAGAATCGCTCGCTTTAGTACTTTGGTCGTCCGATCCAAGTGCAGCAATGGCTCGAATCGAGGAGAGCATGTGGTTTACTAAAGATGAAATACAGGTCATTCCATAGTGTCGCCTGAGGATAGATATGCCTACCTTATCTTAAGGATAATCCCATTGCCGAGTTAATGCCGAGTTCGCTGAAAATCAGAGCGTATCAGAATATAGACTCTCGAGGTGTTTTGAAATGATGTATCAGCCTGTCCCGCTTGTACGATATTTTTCTTTAGTACCGAAGTCAAAGGATGACTCAGATGAAAGCGAATTGCACTCGCTTTGGGGTACACAGAAACACACTGAGTGGCAAAGTCTTGAAGAAGAATATCGCTGCGTCATTTTGGCGGAAGCAGGAGCAGGAAAAACCTTCGAGATGGAATCTCGAGCAAAGCATATTCAGCAATCAGGTCGAGCAGCATTCTTCATCAGAATAGAAGATATAGAAGATGGTTTCGAAAATGCCTTTGAAGTTGGTTGCGCAGAATCCTTTGATAATTGGCTTAAATCTCACGAAAAAGCATGGTTTTTCCTTGACTCGGTCGATGAAGCTCGTCTTGAAAACCCTCGAGCTTTTGAGAAAGCAATTAGGCGTTTTTCATTGAAGATCAAATCAGCGCAACAGCGTGCGCACATTTACGTTTCTAGTCGCCCATATGCATGGCGTGCACGAACTGATCGGGAACTGTTAGAGCAATATTTGCCCTTCGAAAAGTTGTTGGCTGGTACTACTGTCACTGAAGAAAGTGATTCTAATGAAATCGATAGTGATCAGGTAGTTGAAGTAAGTAGCGCTCTGCAAGTATTCATACTCGAACAATTGGATGAGTGTGGCATTCGTATTTTTGCCGAGCATCGTGAAACACCACAAGTAGAAACGCTGATTATTGAACTTCATCGTGCAAATCTGACAACTATGGCTGCGCGGCCATTTGATCTTGAGAGTATTTTGGCTAAGTGGAAAACCGAACAAAAGCTTGATGGGCGGCTCGAGTTACTACAGCACAATATTGAGCTTCGTTTAAGCGAGATTGATCCAAGTCGTTCACAACGACAACCACTCAATCGAGAGAATGCATTATCAGGTGTACGTTTACTTGCAGCCGCGGTTATTATGACTGGTGAACCTGGAATTCGAATTCCAGATGCCACGAATCCAGATGAAGGCATTGATGCGGAACTTGTTTTAGGTGATTGGAACCCACCAGAGGTGAGAGCACTACTTGAACGTGGTATCTTCAATGATGTCATATATGGCATGGTACGATTTCGGCACCGAGAAGTGCGAGAGCTCCTCGCAGCAGAATGGTTTAGTCGTCAACTAAATGATGGTCATTCTCGTCGAGCAATAGAATCTCTATTTATTCGTGAACAATATGGACAATTAGTTATAACTCCTCGTTTGCGACCGATATTACCTTGGTTAATTTTGTTTGATAATGAATTACGTCAAAAAGTATTGAAAATATCACCTGAGATCGTTGTTGAGGGAGGAGATGCAGCTCGCTTACCTTTAACTGAACGGAAAATGATACTCACAGATGTTGTTAACCGTATTGCGGAAGGGAAGGATGACCATTCGGCACGTGATAATAATGCTATTGCCCGTATAGCCCAGCCGGATTTAATGAATGACACCCTCAATTTGATCGGGAAATATCGAAATAATGATGATGCAATCTTCTTCTTGGGAAGGTTAGTTTGGCAAGGTTGTATGACGGAGTGTGTGCCAGTTCTTTCAGACATTGCAATTGATCCAGGACGGGGTATTTATGCGCGGATCGCGGCTACACGTGCTGTAATGACATGTGGAAAGAAAACGCAAATAAACCATCTATTGAATGAGCTAATTCGTTTACCAGACATTATACCTCGAAAATTGCTGGCTGAAGTACTAGGGAATGCCAGCCCTGATACTACCTCAGCTAATTTCTTGTTGGCGTCGTTAGAAAAAGTTGAAGATTATAAACAGTATGAAACATCTGGACTAAAGCAAGCTTTGCATGTTTTCATTGATCGCTTCCCAAATGATGCAGCCGCGTTCAATCCCTTGAAAACAATAATTATTGGCTTGAACGGTTTTCTTGAACGA
Organism: Providencia sp. PROV076; assembly: GCF_028483405.1. NCBI lineage: Bacteria > Pseudomonadati > Pseudomonadota > Gammaproteobacteria > Enterobacterales > Morganellaceae > Providencia > Providencia sp. PROV076. The sequence continues at coordinate 3,754 of NZ_JAMPRR010000037.1, forward strand.
AAACCTTATATTGAGCGAGGGGAGTGCCATGTCTCTAAAGAGTTCGTATGGCTTTTAGGTCCGGCAACACATGCAGTTGAACGACTGGTTTCTATGCGCTCTGAAGCAGCACTTTCATTGGATGCGCTTGCGATTATGTTAAAAGTTCCGGCGGTGCGATTCTGGCGAAGTGAGAATTTCGATGAGTATAAAAATATACTTCACGAAATCGTTCCAGCTTGGAAGGAACTGAATGATGCCCTATTCTGGAAAAGTATCGACGAAGCACGTGGCAGAATTGAGACAAAGGAATCTGAACGGCTGATCGATGATTACTCTGTGCAGTGGCTCGGGCATTTTTGGAAATTCGGGCCAGACCGATTCGATGATGTGCTGAGTTTTATCACGATGCATGATTTTCTTGATGACAAACTTGTAGCGGTTTCTCTCGCCTTCAGGCTTTATAATTTGGCTGATAAACCTGAAGGCTTGTTACGTAAACTCAAATGCGTAACAGAAGATCGAGCCGAAGTTAAAGAGTACCTAGATACATTTTTAAATCCGCAGAGATCTCAAAAAACTATTGAAAGGGAAAAACAAGAAGCACAGCGCCGGGAAGAGCGGGCAAAAGAAAAAGAAGATCGCAATCGCAACCGGATAGCGTGGATTAATCGCTTAAGAGCTACACCGGATGTTATTAGAAATCCCCCTGGACTTAAATCAGGGGATTTCAGTAATGACCAGTATTGGTTATTATGTGAGATTGAAGGTAACGGTGATCGTTCTGATGGTTCAAATTGGAAACGGTTGATCCCTGAATTTGGTGAAGATGTCGCAAGAGCATATCGGGATGCTGCAACCTCACATTGGAGGAAGTACGTCCCTTCTATTAGATCCGAGGGTAGTGACACAACCACCGTTTCCTATCAATTATTATTTGCTATAGCTGGCTTGGAAATTGAAGCAAGTGAAAATGATGCTTTTCCTGCGTGTTTGACTGAGGCTGAAGTTCGCCATGTACTTCGGTATGCTATCTGGGAGTTGAATGGGCTACCAAAATGGCTGGAACAATTGCATCATGCTTTTCCTGAATTGGTATTGGAAGCAATCCTCACAGAATTGAACTGGGAATTTACGCATACTGCAGTCGACGAGTCTATGCATTATATTTTGTATAAAATTGCGACTTATGCACCATGGATGCATCCGTACTTGGCTCCAGCATTAATTGACTGGATAGAGCAAAACGAAATATATAACTCTGACCTGCTTCGTTACTGTATTTGTATTGTACTAAACGAATGTGTTGATTCTAACGTTATATTAAAACTAGTTAAATTAAAGGTTTCGCAAAGTGCTGTAAAAGAGCAGTTAGCAACTTGGTATGCAGTTTGGGTTGATCTTAATGCGGAAGAAGCGATTCTTGCCGTTGATAGTTGGTTGTCAGGCCTTCAGCCAGAAGAGGCTTCAAAAGAAGCACAGTTATTTATAACAAAGTTAATGGGGGCTCGTTTTTCTAGGAATACAGCGTATGGTAATGGTGATTCCTTTAGTGTCAAACAGCTTAAAGCGTTATATATTCTCATGCATCGGTATATCAGAGCAGAGGATGATATAGAACGGGCTGGTATGGGGGTGTATTCTCCGAGTCTGAGAGACGATGCGCAAGATGGTCGTAATGCTCTTTTTAACAGGTTGGCTGAAATTCCAGGTAAAGAGACCTATTTTGCCCTTATAGAACTATCAGGAGAACATCCAGTTATTGAATCTCGAGCTTGGATAAGTAAGTTAGCTTATAAACGAGCTGAAGAGGATGCAGATTTAGAACCATGGTCGGCACAGCAAATGCGAGAATTTGCTAGGAACCAAATGAGCACGCCAACAACACATCGACAGCTCTTTGATCTTACAGTCAACCGGCTGATTGATCTTAAATCATGGATCGAAGGCGGAAATGATAGCCCATACAGGATCTGGCAAAGAGTTGAAGGTGAAACCGAAATGCGGAACCTTGTGGCGGGTTGGTTGAATCACAATTCTTCAGGCCATTATAGTTGTGCTCAGGAAAACGAGCTTCCAAATAGACAAAGGCCAGATATTTGGACTCAAAATCCACTTATCTCCTCACCAGTGCCAATTGAACTGAAATTGCTTGATAACTGGTCCGGCCCAGAATTATGTGAACGGTTACGCAATCAACTTGCTGGTGATTATTTACGGGAAGAAACTTCTGGTTGCGGAATTATGCTTTTGGTTTGGCAGGGTCGATCTAGTCGAAGGCGTTGGCAAATTGAGGGGCACCGTGTAACTCTTCCTTGCTTAGTTAATACACTAAAGTCTTATTGGGACTCTGTTGCATATAATTTCACTGGAGTGGCAGCAATAGAAGTGATTTTAATTGACCTAACTGTTAGAGATACTAAATCTGATATTTGATTTATTACAAAATGAGCTCTATTAGTAGTATATTCTGGTTGCATTGATCTAAAAAACTGCGTTGATAAATAATTAATTTAAAATCCCCTCTAATTTAGAGGGGTAAGGTAGTAATGACAACTTAATAATTGAAAATATAGTCTTCATCACTGGATTCAATAGTGTTGGTTTTTATGGTGGATAAGTTTAAATAATCATTGTCATCATTCTCAATTGTTTCGGTAATCATTGTGCTTGGGTGTGTTTTAAACTCTTTAGACGTTGAGTGATAAAGTGTTATCCCTATTGAGTCTTCATCACTTGGTTCACTTACTTTAGTTATAGTTGTCCATCCGCTGAGATTTAGATAGTCTTCATCATTTGATTCAATCGAAAATGTTTTTCGGGTTGAATCAGTAATTGGATTATCTTTACAGCTTATATAAGCTGTTTCGCTATACTGCATTATATATGGTTTCATTAACCCTCCTCTGTCATGTGATTAATAAATGCAATACTTTGTAGAAAAACTGACGTGCCTTGCTGTGAGTTTTTAGTTTGCTCAGGAAATAATGTACTACTCGCTAAAACAATCATTCCTATAAAAATTATTCTCATTGATATAATTTCAGAGTTTTTTGCTAAGCCGGCGAAGTATTTTACGTCATCTGTACTAGCAGCCCAATCAAAATATAATGATTTAGCCAGCGAGTATTTCTCATTGCAAGAGCGTAGCTCCTTAAATGTTGAGCGAGTAAAGTCAGAAATAGAGACGATCCTTTTTAGTAGAAACATCAAGTCGAACATGTTTAAGAGGTTGGTTATAGCAAGGTAATATATAAGTATAGTTGTTGCTGTTATTGGTAATTCAATTAACTTGGTATATGTGTAAACTAAAACGGCAGCATAGGCTAATATTATTGTTGTATGATAGTTAACTTTGTTAAATATGCTGTTTAGAGAATCATTGTTTTCTGCAGTTCTTAATTTTAAGAATTCCTCTTGTTTGGTGCGTGTTTCATCATCTATGTTTTTTAAGGTGACGTTTTCATATTCAGTCATTTGTGCTTCAAGTATGCTTGGGCTCTTTCTTTTTTGCACCGTGTCGAAGCTAATTTGATAAGATAATGAAAGCCCTTTCCATTTAAATGGATTGGCGATAAACGTACAGGTGATTAAGTAAATTTTGATGGTTCCGAAACTTAATGCAAGCAAAGTTAGCCTGAACTCTTGACCTACTGAGAAATTATTTTTCTCAATAGTATCAAAGTTGTCATCCGCAGATATATGAAATAGCGGTGAAGAGTTCAATGTTTTCATTAGGAGGAATAGTAATTTATTTAACATTGCAAGTGCCTCAAGATCTTTGAACTAATATCCAATCCAAGTTCTATTTCAAGCCATACCCACTGGCCATTTGCGTTAACCTCTAAGAAATACCATTTATCTTGCATTACTATAAAATCAAAACAACCAAAGCTAATGTCCAGTTTTCTCATTAGGTTAAAGCACTGTTTTCTTATTTTGTTGGGTATGTCGATTAGCTCGTATTGAATTTTGTTATTGTTTTTTCTCCAGTCTATTTTATTTTCTGAAATAATCTTAACTGGATACACGTAGTTGTCTATGATTGTAATTCTAACTTCATATTCTTTATTTTGAAATTCTTGAAAGTAACAAGGTCCATACTTTAGGAGAGATGTGTCTTTGTTAAAATCTACTAAGTTTGTCTGTACGTATTCACGCTTACTATCATATTCTACAGTCCCTGAGGATAAGGGTTTAATGATGGGTTTGCTAAAATAACTCTTAATTATTTCTATGTTGTTTGTTATTAGTGGAGATGGAATATTGAAACCAACCTCATATGCTTCCCTTAACTGAAAAATTTTATTGTCAGCTTTTCTTAGTAATGATGGCTTCGTCAAGCATTTACCTCTAAATGCTTCAGAAATACCATCAGTCAAAGAGAATACTTCTCGATAGAGATGGTTGTGGTATATAGAGTCAAGTTTTTGTGGAAGAAGTTCTGGTGTGGGTTTCCTGTAATATATTGAGGAGCAATTTTTTTCTAAAAGGGTTCTACCTTCTAAATCAGTTATTGAAAAACCATTGTGATCATAAAAAACTGCGTAGCTCGAAAAGTTATCAGTGTTAAATCTGTAAAAATTATCAACATTATGTTTATGCTTTATATAATCTATGGTTTTATCAAAGCTTGAGCTTATAACTAAAATCATAACAATCCTTGCCTGATTTTTATCTGATCATATAAAAAAATTAACGAGTATGCAAAAAATATTTACGGTTTTGATATGGAACACTTAATATATCTCCTGCTATTGGCTCTGAAATTTTTGGAATGCTGTTCTATAAAATCTTTGGTACTTCCTTCCAATCAGAGCACAATACTGGTTGCAACATCATTTTTGGCTCGATCTTTTAGCCGGGTCTTCGATGGCTACGAGCGAAAAACAAACTTTATTATTGGCAAAAATGGTTATGTTATTTATTGCCATTTAGGTTTTAGTCTATACAAGTTACCCCACTAATCGCATTCCTTTTATCCCACCTTCAATCATGCTTCCACGATCCGCAGCCATCACAAAATCAGCCCACCATTGCATCATAGGTCGACGCTGTTCCAGGTAATCACTGCGGTTATAAGCGCGACGTACTTCATTTTTGTCCACATGAGCAAGTGCTGCTTCAATGACATCAGGAGGGAAACCTTGCTCATTAAGGGCCGTACTGGCAATAGATCGCAGACCGTGTGAAACAAGCACGCCACCAAAACCTGCGCGTTTCAGTGAAGCGTTTACGGTTTGGCTATTCATTGGCTGGGTCGGTTTGATACGGCTGGGGAAGATAAATTCTCGATTGCCACTTAACGGCTTCATCATCTCCAATATCGCAATTGTTTCATCTGACAATGGAACAGTATGGTCGCGGTTCATTTTCATGCGTGATGCAGGGATTTTCCATTCTCGTGCTTCCAGGTCTATCTCGTCCCAGCGGGCTTCAGCTGCTTCAGCAGGGCGTGTAATAGTAAGAAGCTGCCACATAAATAGGCACCGTGTTGGTAGGATAATATTGGCGGTACGCATTGTCTGCATGAGTTGCGGTAGCTGGTCTGGGCGGATACTTGGCATGTTTTTCTTCTGCGGCTTCTCAAATGCCTTGCCAATATTGACACTAGGAACAGCATCAATCAGCCCTGTGTTCTGGGCATAGATCATGACCTCATTAATGCGCTGGCACAGGCGACGGACGGTTTCCAGTGCTCCTCTGGCCTGAACTGGTTGGACGGCCTGAACCAGTGTATGAGCTTTAATATCGGTAACGCTAACGTCGCCAATCGCAGGAAAGATATCTCTTTCAAGAGAGCGCCAGATATCTTCCGCATAGTCCTCTGTCACACTGGCTTTCTTCACATTCCACCAACGTTCTGCCACGAGTTGGAAAGTATTGGTTTTGGCTTCCAGCGAACTGCGAAGTTGTTCTTGCTGATGTTCCTGGGGATCGATTTGTTTCGCGAGGAGAGAGCGAGCCTCTGCCCTGTAGTTTCTGGCATCGGCAAGGGTAACTGACGGGTAGGGGCCTATGCTCTTCTTCGCACGTTTCTTGGTGACAGGGCGAATGTAGCGAAACTGCCAGATTTTGCTGCCGCTGGATTTGATGAGTAGCTCAAGGCCATCACCATCATAGAGAACGTAGTCCGCTTCCTTGGGCTTAGCAGATTCAATTTCTTTAACGGATAGAGGTTTGGTTTGTCTTGCCATTGCCGGGTTTCCATAGTTTTAGGCACCTCAAAAACAATAAAGCTTTATGAGGTGCCTAACAAGGTGCCTAAAAGGTTCGGATTTAATTAGTTGGCATCAGACTTCGCGGGACAAAATGAGGGCACAAAAAAGCCCGCAGGGCTTGCACCGTGCGGGCTCTTAGGACTTCATCGGATGACTCTGGTAATCACCGATGGAGAATTTTGGTGGAGCTGGCGGGAGTTGAACCCGCATCTTGAATTACTTAACCTATTGTTATATAAATGGTAATTAGATAAATATTGCCCTGCGCATGATTTGCGGCTTAACCGTAGTCCTAGCAGTGGCTATTTAGTGTCTACTCTCTTTAAAATCGAAGTGTTGCCATCGTACTCTTTTAAGTATGCACCGTAATGCCTAAACAGCATTTCAGGGCCTTTATGTCCCATCTGTGAAGCCAGCCAAAATAGGTTAACACCGTTACTAATATGCTTAATCGCAAATGTGTGTCGGGTCTGGTATGGATTCCGATATCTAACACCTGCTTTTTGCAATGTTGGTACCCATGCCTTTTTTCGAATTGCATCTGCACCAGCCCATGCTTTATTTTTTTTTGGATCTTCGAAAATGGTTTCATTTTTTAAAAAAGTAAATGACTTTTGATTGTTAAGTGCAGTCATAGCATCTTCGTTTAATTCTACGATCCGCGTTCCTGCTTTTGTTTTTGTACCTTTAATGATTCCAACAACACTAGCTGCTTGTACGTGCGCAGTCCTGCCTATGAAATCAATATCGCCCCAGCTAAGCGCACATAATTCAGAACTACGTAGCCCGGTATTAATTGCAAACTGGAATAAATTTTTCCATTGGTCATACCTTACTGCACTATATATAGCAGCTACTTCCTCTGGCGTTAAAGGATCCACAATGTAGTCACTATCTGATGGACTACTTTTAGATTGATATCTTGATGCTGTTACCATATTTGCAGGATTGGATGTAATTAAACCATCGGTTACCGCTTCATCTAATGCACTACGTAAAAATGACAGCTGGTTTCTAATTGTCTTTAATGATGTTTTTTGTTTTTGGATCCATGTTTTTAATATGCCGGGCGTCAAATCAACTACTGATAAATCATGCAGAGTAGAGAGGGCGCTTTTACATTTTTTATATCCACCAATTGTAGAGGGGGATAAACCTCTTGTTTCGCAAATATCTAAATATTCGTCCAGATATTCATTTATATTTCTTCCTTTATGTTTATTTCCAAATATTTTTAATTTTGATGATTTAGGAAAATATTCAACATAAGAAAAAATACCTTTTTCAATTTTGTTATATATTTCGCCTAATAAACGTTCTGCATATTTTATGTTTTTAGGGTTAACTTCAAGATTAGATAGGGGCTCTCTACAGTGAACCCCTTTAAATGTAAATGAAATATTGATTGTTTCCCCTGATTTATGTTTTCGGATCATTACTCCGCGAGGGAGGATTTGTTTTGTCTGGCCCATTTATTGACTTCCTTTATATCAATCCAGCGTTCTTTTACGCCTTCAATTTTCAATACGTGAACTCCCTCATGCCAGACTAGCCTTTGTAACCGCTTATTGATTGCATCTGTTGTCTCGCCAAATAACTCGCAGTACTTTGAAATTGGCAAGCATTCAACCGAAAGGCTTGTATTCATAATTATCTCCACATCTGCCGCATACAGACTTAAAAATTAAATATCGTCGTTAACTGGTTTAATTAAATGCTGGTGGATAATAGACACATACTTAGCTTGATGAATTGCATCAGCTAATGCATTGTGTTGTTCTCCTTCAAATTCGAGTGTACGCTTAGGATCAATACCAGCATTACGGCCTAGCTCTACAATTGTTCTAACACAGCGATTGTTCCAATGTTTCCAGAACGGATCTAAACCGACAGCATCATATGCGTTACGCAAAATAACATTGTCAAAATCAACGCCATTACCCCACACCTGAACATCATCAGTTAGAACTCTCTCGGCAAAAAGATTTAGGTCGGCTAGTGATTCTTCTAACTCATAACTAACACCAACAATTTCCGATCTAGCTTCAGCGCTTTGCTTTATCCACCAAAGGACGGTATCAGCATCGATATGAAGACCCGCACGTTCGCAACTTCTTAAATCAACCACACTATAAAATGTAGGGCCAATCTCACCCGTTGTTGGTTCAAAAGTCACAGCACCAATGGACACAATAGCGGCATTGCCTTTATTGCTCATAGTTTCTAGATCTACCATTAAGTGTTTATATTTCATTGCTAGTCCTTATCTATGGGGTGTATATTAAATTTCAGTTATTTAATTTAGTAACTTGTGCCAAGGAGGCTAAAATGAGACGCAATAAAGAAAATACAACCTGGATTGATGTGGCATCTTGTCTATTTAGGGGTATTAGCTGTCTCATTGGCGCTTTGGCTATAATCATGCTTTCTGTTTTGGTGCTCTTAGCACTGTTTTACGGATTGAAGTAAAAAATCAGCCCGAACATATAAGGTGTCAGTTGGGAACTCCCTGCTCGAACTCCAAGTTACATCGCCGCTATATAAATTAACTGGATATACAGGTTTATTTATCTCCTCTGGTTCAGGGTCAACCTGTAGCCATATTAATTCTGGTGCGGTAGGGCAATTAATGCTTTCTGGTAAGCTATTAATTAAACTCTCTCGTGATGCTTGCCAACTAATCCACATTAAATCTACATATTGGTCAGCGTAATTTGATCCGTTATTTGCACGTTTAAGTTTTAATTCAAATTCTGACGGGTCGCTAAGTGACTTTATTTCCGCTTCAAATTGCTGTCTTGATTTATCCATCACCCCACCTTTATTCCTCTGGCTGAACCCATAAATCAACAACATCACCCGTATATTCAGCTATAATTTCTAGCCTTTCATCCTCAGATAATTTCGCCCATTCCGATTCTGTGTAACCAATGTCAGTGCTGCACGTTGAACCTTGGTTGTTCGTTCTTGCATATAACATCATTTGCTTACTCATATTCATTCCTCTTATTGCATCTATTTAATCGATATGATTAAAATAATTCATCATTGTTTTTAATTTATAACCTATAGTTAATTTGAACTTTCTAATTATTTTTGTAGTCCTCGCCGATGCTTCCTGTGTCGGCATTTTTTTATTCATTGCATCTATTTAATCGCTAGGATTAAAACGTTTCATGGCAAACACTTATTTACCTTCTACACTTAACCCCGAAAGAGTAGTAACAAGCTGTGCAATTTTCGCCGACCTCCCTGTGTCGGCATTTTTTTATCTAGCTTCCTTGCTAAATTCCATGCCTTAACTATGCTTAAATTGCTTACACAGAGAAACTATAAATATCCCTACACAATTTGCCGCCCAATCCGTGTCGGCAATTTTTTTATTACCAGGTCTGGTTTATTAAACATTCGATATTGATTTATGTTCATTAACTATGTTAAAAAGCTGATACCTATTATTACAATTAGATCACTCATCAAGATTCCCTTACCGCCTCCGTCATGGCGGTATTTTTTTAATTCATTTTGGCAAATAACCGATTGAATTGTAATTTACAGCGACGAATGCAGCGTCCATGTAGAGTTTTCATGGCAAGCCCCTTAATGATTTGTAAGTTAATTTCATTTCTTGATAAAGTTTTGTACCTTCACCAGCATCGTAAAGCTCTTTCCATTTAACCCAATTATCGATAACGGCAGACCACTGAGGCGAACATGCTTTCATTTCATGTAATTGGCTTGCTAGCTCTGGCACTGCTTCCAGTAATCGAATACAGCGACCTAAATCAGCACCATCCCAAGGGTAATGATGTGGAGCGCTAAATTGACCAGAAAGAACGGAAGCCATATATTTAGAACTCGCCCCCACATCATCACTAGCAAGCCATGCAGCAAGACCCATACCTTCAGAAGTTTTAACAAGTGGCTTTTTAAATTCCTCACAAACCAAATTTGCAGCCTTAATAATGGCATTCATATAACGAGGTTCAGCAGGTATGCCGGGTATTTGTTTTTCTATTTCAGTAGAAATAGCGGAAATTAAATTAATTTGGCTAAGTTGCATTATTAATACCCTCGTTATTAATAATCGTTGTTGTAATGAATCTCATCAGCGTCAGATTCATCTAAAACTAACAGGCTACCGCCGTAATAAAGCGCACCAACAAGGCGCTCAAACTCAGAACGGAACTGAACAACTTGCTTACCAAGCGTGTCATGGTATTCAAGCTCACCAGCGTATAGGCTGTAAACTGGATACCCATCATGCATAACTGCTACGTCTTCACGCATTTCTCTAGTGGTTTTTTGATGGAAGCTAAGGTAGGTCTCGCACTGGTGATATTTTTCTTTGCTTCTATGGCTGTATGGAGAGTCGCTAGCTGGTTCTTTCTCCAAGCCGATATGAAAAAATCCTTTTTCCCATGTATATTCTCCATCGGAAATAACCACTAGTGGTCTTCCCCAGCCCTCATGAGCCGCTTCTTCTTGATATTGATCTACGTATGCCTTCCAAAGGTCAGATGCTTTGATATATTTTGGAATTTCATGTGATTTGATAAATTTCAATACCAAATCTTTCATGCCGTTAACCATTTGCTCGCTGACACCATTCATTTCCCATTGGCTAGAAAGCTCTTTAGCCATTAATAGGTTATATTTAGGTAGGTCGACCACTTCACTAATATTTTCAGGAAGTGCTGATTCAAGGGCTTTTTTAACTCGGTCAGGAAAATTTCCCCAGCTAAAAGTATCTTTAATTGCTTTTTCATAAAGACTCTTAACATGAGTACGGATCATTTCTGCATACTCGGGGGATTTTTCAAACTCAGAACAATGTTTAGCGATATCATTTGCCAAGCTATCAGCAATAATATTTTTTCCTTTCGGCATAATTAATACTCCACGCAATATTTAGATAATAAGAGTCCGTCTCTTAATAAAGAGAATTAAATTCCTTGGTGTTGGTTAAATTATTTAAAGCTTGGCTTCGCCGCCAAGTGAATCAATTAATACTTTTATTAAAATATTTAATTCAGAAATAATTAAGAAGAAGTCAGCATCAAAGCGTTGGTTATAATCTTCTCGTTCGATATCATCATTAGTTTCTAAAAATGCGGAATCAAATTTAAGCTTAGATAAAACAAAACTATCATCAATACAGAATGTAACCCTATCTTCATAACCTAATGATAATTTAGTGACTAATTTTCCTGCTTCAATATTCGTTTGAATTTCATCAGAAATTAAGTCTTGTTTTGTATATTTAGCAATTCCACCTTCTTCAAGGATGGCTTTCATTTCTGATTGTTCACCAAACACAAAGCCTTTTGGTAATTGCCCGCTTCTAACCCATTCTGTTAGCGTTAATTCAATAGGGTCTTTCATTGTTACGGGTACTACTGGCAGAGAGCCAATAGCTTTGCGTATCATTGCAAAACAATCTTCAGCACGTCGATGTGACGATACTAGAGCAGCAATAAAGCCATCAGTAAGATTAACCCACACATCGAAACGGGTATACTTAGAGAATGCACGAGGTAGCAGTTCCTGAATAACTTCATCTTTAATGGCTTGGCGTTCAGTTTTCTTTAATTTTCTACCCTGATCCGCTTCTAGCTTCTCAATTTTTTTATTTAACTCATTATTGATAACAGGAGTTGGTATCATTTTCTCTTCTTTAAAAAGAGAAATAAGCATCTGTTCATTAACTTTATGAGTCAAACAATCAGAATTACCAATGCCAAGTGGTGGAATAAAACCAAAACGTTGCATATCAAGTGAACCGCAAGGCTCATATTTTAAATTTGATAACTGCTCTTCGATATTATTAAAATCAATATCACGAGTTATCCGATAAATAACTAAGTTCTTAACATTAAAAACACTCATAAGATAATCCCTATTAAATTAGCTTTGCTTTTCACCACAGAAAGGGCAGTGGGACATTTTTACGTTGGTATCGAGTCTAGTTAAGTTCTTCGCCATTTCACCATTTTTCTTTTTGGCGCGATAAGCAAATTTATAATTAAGCATCACGTGAAATTTGCCATTTGAAAAATCAAGCACCTTATTATCCCAGCCTGTTTCGTTGTCAGAAATAATTCCACCTTCAGTTACTTTCAGTTCTAATTTAGAATTTAATTCTTTAGCAACTCTATTCATGCAATCACACATACTTATGTCCTCGATAATTAACTCCACACACAATAAATAAGACCACTGACAAATAATGAATATATTTACCTAGTATGAACACTGAATATCAGTGGCCTTATGTATTATGAAAAAGGGCGGTGCGATACCGCCAAAAACTACAAGGGTCACTTATTACTAGCAGTGGCGTTTTTAATTTCTTCTTGAATAACGTTATAAATCTCTTGTCGATGTACGCCAACATCTTTTGGGGCTTCGATACCGATCCGCACTTGGGTACCTTTGACACCTAAAACAGTCACTTTAATATCATCACCAATCATTAAAGTTTCACCGACTCGACGAGTTAAAATAAGCATTCCCATACTAAGCACTCCACACAATTACAATGTTATTAAGTTAGCTTTTAGTTGATGATGGGTGATGCTATTCCCACTCAGTGCCTCGGTGTTTTTTATCGTAGCCGACCGGTCCTTCAACGTTATTGCATGTCCAATATGTTCGCTTAGGACGTTTAGGCTGCTTATCTTGTCCCAACCGTTTGGCGATCATCACTCGCCATTCATCAACTAAAAGCTAACTTGTTAATTTAAATTCGGTTAAGCGCTAATAATGACTTTGCAGAGTTCGGACTGATCGAAAATATCCTCATCGAGCTTTTCTAATTGGCGCTGTAGGTCGACTTGCCTTGCTTTAAGTGCCGCCAGCTTTTGAAGTTCAGCGGCTTTTTCCATAATCCAAGCTGCAGCATCTTCTTGCGACATGGCAACGCTAAAAGTAACGATTGGTTCATTTGAATTAGTTTGCATATAGCCCACCTTAGTTGTGAAAGTTGTTGTTGATTAAATTTCTTCAAACATCTTTAAGTTGTAATTTAGTTGTATTTAACCTCTATGTCAACAACTTTATGTTGTTTGATTTAAGTTAAAGAAAATTCAAGGATAGTGAAAATAGGAGAAACTATGAAAATTAACCCAGCATTCAACTACAAGCGTAATAGAGACAAGCTATTTGCTAACTTAATTTCAATAATTGACGGCGTGTTATCCGATAATGAATTATCTGATTCTGAAATTCTTTACCTCACAACATGGCTTTCTGACTCAGAACAAATTGGCAACAATGCATTCGTTATGCTATTGCAAGAGCGTATATCAAGAGTTTTGGAGGACGGTGTAATAACAGGAGAAGAAAGGGAAAGCTTAAAACATGCATTGTTAGATGTTCAGAAGTCAATTATGGATATGCCAAACATCGATCTATACTCAAAAGAATCAGATATCAATTTACTCAATGGCTTATGTAAGGGAATTGTTGCTGATAAGGAACTTGGAATTGAGGAAATTAACTATTTGGATTGGTGGCTAACTCAAAATGGAATGCTAAAAAACAACTATCCCGGAAAGCATTTATATGAGTTAGTCAAAGAAATCAAAGAAGATGGCGTGATTGACCAAGCGGAAAGTGATCTGCTTTATAAAGCATTAGTTGATTTTTCAGGAACCGATTTGGAGAGCGGGGTTGTTGATGGTATATCTAGCCAGCTACCATGTGATGCTATTGATTCACTGGATATAGAAGGTGCAACAATCTGCTTAACTGGAAGCTTTGTCACAGGGAAAAGGGCTTTGATCTCAAAAATGATAGAAGATGCAGGTGGTAAGGTGATCGATAAGGTTACGTTATCAGCTAATTATCTAGTCATAGGGGCTTTATCATCCCGTGATTGGCGGTACTCCAGCCACGGGAGAAAAATAGAGAAGGCTATTGAAGATCGCGATAGCGGCAAATCCACAGTTAAAATTACAACGGAAGATATCTTAATTAAGTCATTACCAGCTACGAGATGACCAGAAAACACGACCTATTACGTGTACGCGAGCAGCTGCCTCATTTCTTGGTAGTTGCTCATCAGGGTATTCATCTCTGTTAAAACTACGGATGACAATACCGCCATCGGGCCTATAAACGAGGATTTTTACACGCAAGAGAACACCATCTCTGATTGCGTACAAGTCCCCATCTTTAATATCCCTCTTGCTTATATCAACAGCTACTTTGTCACCACTATTTAGAACAGGATACAAGCTATTTCCAACAATAGTTACTATTCTAGCGTTACTGGCGCTAACACCATGCTTTCTTAATTCATCCCTGCGAAATGGATAGGTATATTCTTCTGATTCGATAACTTCAGCATTAGCTCCGCTTCCAGCGGATAATTCAATATCAAGCACAGGTATATCCACAAATTCAGTGTCGGCACTGTGGGATACATCTTCCCACTCCTTAACTTCAAACTCGGTTTTTTTTCCATTTTCATCGCGTGCACCGAACTGCAACCATTGAGCAGAAACATTTACTGCCTTGGCTATATCAGCAACTCTTCTGGGAGCACTTGTTTGCCCTGATTCGATTTTTTGTATGGACTGTTGGCTGACTCCCACTTTTTCTGCTAAATCCGCTTGGCTCATTCCTGCTTTTATTCTGGCTTCTAACAACCTCTTTGCTATTGACATATTGTTCCCCTCCCTCGGAACGCTCATTTTACAACTTAAAGTGTTTAACTATCCAACATCTAAAAGTTGTCAAAGTTGTTATTTTGTTTTATTCTAAAGTTGTTTTTTACAACTTTGGGGGAGTTATGGTGCATGTGAAAAGTGAGTCATGCGTTTCAGGTCTGCAAGCAGCCATTAACGAAGCTGGCGGGCAAACGCAATTAGCAAAACGTATAAGTGAGCTTCTAAATAAACCAGTAAAACAACAACAAATATGGAATTGGCTAAACAGAAATAAAAGGGTTCCAGCAGACAAAGTCCTTGTTGTTGAACAGGCTTCAGGGGTTTCTCGAAGCAAATTACGTCCTGATTTATATCCATAACAATTGAAAGTTGTTATGGAATTTATCAGATGAAAGCAACTGAGTTAACTACCAACAAAACAACGGAATTGTAGATATGTGCAAACAAACATTAAAAGAAGTCGTGAAAGAGATGTGTAAAGCATTTCCCGGAGGGCGTTCAGCAATGGCAGGTGCATTGGGTATTTCTGAAACCACCTTCAATAACAAGTTGTATGAGAAAAACGGCTGTCGTTTCTTTGAAAATGATGAGCTTGAAGCGATTGAAGAATTATCAGGCACTAAGTTGCTGGTGGAATATCACATGGATCGTCACTCGATGGTTCCTGCAACTAAAGTCGAGCCTGAGAATTTAGATACAGTCGAACTTTTTGAAATACGCATGAATCTTGGCGCTATGCAAGGTGCGTTATCTGTACTGATTCAAAATAGCATTTCTGATGGCGTTCTTACTGACGAGGAAATTAAGGCAATAGATCGCAAGTCAGCAAAGGTGTTTGGGTACGCTGCAGGGTTTATTGAGTCATTAAAAACGGTTTATGGGATTAAACAATGATGAGCATAGCTAGAAAGGTTGACGCCCCAGATATGCGGTCCGAGGCGTCGAGTGCTAATAACAACTTGTGTGGAGTAACTAGCATGAGCAGTTTAACGAATTTACGGGGTAGAACGCAAGTACGCGCATCTATCCGCGACGGTCGTTTTGTCTATGAACTAAAGGTACCAGAAGGGCGGCAAGAGACCAACTACAAGTTTGTTGAGTGGTTGGTAGATGATTTTAATGCAACTTTTGGGAGAGGGAATCGTGTCCAATGAAAAACATAAGAACCTCAATCGTTACTTTAGAGATAAGCGGGGACGCGTCGTCCATGTTGTTGAGTGGGACAAACCAAGGCAACGGGTTGTTTTCATGCTTGATGACTATGAGCACCCCTGTTTTGAGCCCCTCGAACAATTCAAAAAATATTACACAGAAGTTAAGTAAGGTGGCTGTATGAGTAGTTTATTGCTCCTTAAAACACGCCCACAAATTGTTATACCTGAGCTGGCGGTTCGCTTGGGCTTGAATGAAGCTTTACTGCTTCAGCAAGTCCAATACTGGTTATCGGAAACCTCGTCAGGTGTTGATCATGACGGTAGGCGCTGGGTTTATAACACTATTGAAGAATGGCGTGAACAATTCCCGTATTTTTCCGAATCCACAATTAAGCGTGCATTTAACAATTTAAAAAAATTGGGTGTATTAAATATTGAGCAAATCAATAAACGAACCCATGACCGCACAAATTATTACTCTATAAATTATGAACATGCGCTGTTATCCGATGAGGTCAAATTGAACTCATCGAACAGTTCAGCCGAAGCCTCTCGAACAGGTCAAAATGACCTTATCGATAAGCGCAAAATGAAACGTTCGAATAATACCAAAATGACCTCATCGAACGGGTCAAATTGCCCTGATCTTACAGAGAGTACTACAGAGAATACACAAGAGATTACAACAGAGAGTAACTCTTTTTGTCAGGCTCATGCTGAGCCCGACCATGCGCAAGCTGTTTTAGATCATTTCAACAAGGTCACTAACTCAAGTTATCGCGATGGTAAAACAACTATGGGCCATATCAGAGCCCGTCTAGCTGAAAATTACACCTCAGATGATTTAATTCTGGTGACTGACTACATCACAGCCAAGTGGCTAAATGACTCAAGAATGAGTGATTACCTACGCCCGAAAACATTATTTAGCCCTGAAAACTGCATGGAGTACTTTGAAAAAGCTCAGAAATGGAATGAGGCTGGTCGCCCCGTCTGTGTTAACGGCAAATGGCTCAAGCCTGGTGAAGTTGCTGTAAGTATCGATCCGGTAGAACGTGACAACGCTTACACACGGATCATTGGTTCAAGGCTAACCCCTAAAAATCGGACGGAAGAAATTGCAGCAGAATTAGCGGGTAAGCAGGGTGTTCGTAATATGTCGGATTTTGTAGGTCGCAAGGCGTGGATAGGTATTTGGCAACAAGCAGCAGAGCAAGCAGCTAAAGAGGTGACAGCATGATTCGTAGTGAAACTAAAACAATCTATGGCGTTGACGTACTAGGCATGATTGCCATGTTCAAACAGCTACGTAAATGGCGCACGATTCGCAAGCTTCGTAACAGATGGAATCAATCCCGTTGTGATTTAGTGACTTGCAGGAAGTTTCGCCACTTAAACCATCATGCTGACCATTTTCAAGTTCAGCAGCGTTATAAGCATATGCGCGAGTATGTTAAATCCCACCAGCAGCGAGGTGCTATCTGATGAATAAATACATTCAAAGCCTCGAGGCGCTTAAAGCTAAACCACGACATAAGCTTAATGAGATTGGGGATCAGTGGTGTACACCCGATGAATTGTACTGGGGTATCAGCTCGATATATGGGTTATTCAAACTCGATTTATTTACTGACGGTAAAAACACTAAAGCACCTAACTTCTACACTGCAGAAGATAATGCTTTAACTCAAGATTGGTCGGAAAAGCTAAAAGAAGTTGGCGGTGCTGCATTTGGTAATCCACCATATTCACGCAGTTCATATCACGAAAAACAGGCTATAACGGGTGTTGGCCACATAATGAACCACGCCTTTGCAATGAGAGAGAAAGGCGGTCGCTATGTTTTTCTTCTGAAGGCGGCAACAAGTGAAAGCTGGTGGCCAGAAAATGCAGATCATGTTTGCTTCATTCGCGGTCGTATTGGGTTTGAGCTCCCTGCGTGGTTTAACCCATCAGATGATAAACAGAAGCCAACGGGGGCATTCTTTGCTGGCGCTATTGTCGTTTTTGATAAGTCATGGACAGGTAAACCATTTGATTATATCAAGCGTGAGGATCTAGAGGAACGAGGCAGAATATTCATAGAGCAAGTTAGGTGGTTAGCGAAGAGGGTGGCTGCATAAAATGATAACTAAATACCAATACACGCAAGGAATTGAAGTCATTAGGATTGGACGCGAATTTAAAACAATAAATGCAGCGATCCTAAAAAATGTTGCTAGTTATTCACCATCCGCTGCACACCGAACTTTTGAAATGCTGGAAAAAATTGGCTGCATAAAATATGTCGGTAATTTCGCTGCAGGGAAAACTAAGCAGAGGGCGAAGCAATACAGCATCGATCCCCATGCAATTACAAAGCTAAAGGCAGTGTGGGAGACAAAATTAGAGGGGAAGGAAAAAACAAAGAGGGCAGAAAAGCTTAAAGCACAGCCGCCAATCGAACCTAAAAAAGTGGACGAGATTAAGAAGTGCGAGCCTGAGCCACAATTTGAATGTGGGATTAAAGTTGTTGAAAAAGCCTACATAGGTGATATGGGGAGCGAGACGCTTAAGAAATTAGATAGACTTTTGGTGGGGGTTAGGGCGTGAAAAACAAAATGCCAGAAATTCACCAATGCAAATGCGGTAGCGAAGATTTGCACATTCAAACTCTCGAATATCGCACATGGTTTTATGTTTACTGCCATAGTTGCGGTGCGAAAGGCCCTGCAGTAAATGATAAGCCATCAGCGGTGGCAATCTGGAATGAGGTGGTATCAAAATGACACATGCTGAATTATGCGAGATAGCTGTTAAGTTTCTAAATAAAAATGGCTTTAAAGTTGCGTTCGGTGACAGATTTCAAACTGTTAACAGCACAGGTGAGCAGCCGGATGCGATTGGCTTCAGAAATGGGTCAAGTTGCTTAATCGAAGCAAAAGTAAGTCGTTCTGATTTTTTAGCAGATAAGAAAAAGAAATTCAGAGCAAATCCTGATCTTGGGATGGGCGATTGGCGTTTTTATATTTCACCGCCAGATATTATCAAAATTGAAGACCTTCCCGCTGGGTGGGGCTTGTTGCACGTAAAAGGCAATCGGGTATTTAAAATTCACGGATGGCCGGGCAATTGCGAATGGTACACAGAAAAGCCTTTCAATTCGAATAAGCAAGCAGAGTGCAATCATTTATATGGAGCCCTTCGCAGGCTACAAATCCGTGGCTATTTGCATGAAATTTACGAGGGGTACCCATCGGAATGAGTAACACAATATCGCTAATTTTGCCGTTTCCACCAAGTGTTAATGCTTGCTGGCGGAATATCAACGGTAAAACGTTAATCAGTGCAAAAGGGCGTGCATTCAGGGCTAGTGCAATAGCTGCTATTTATACCCAATTAAGACCAAGACCTAGGGTAATTACTGAAAACGTATCCGTCATTGTGAAGATGTACCCACCCACTTATCACAGAAGGGATATTGATAACTATCTAAAAGCACCATTTGACGCCATCACCCATGCCAATATTTGGAAAGACGATGAGCAAGTTAAGCATGTTGATATCACTTGGTGTGAAGTCGTAAAGGGTGGTCGATTTGAAATTGAGATAAGGCCTTTCAATGCAGAATTGGAGAAAATATCATGAGGCACCAATGGATATTAACTCCAATATTGATACCTGAGCTTAGTGCGGTGATATTTAGACCAGGAGCACATTTAAATACATTCAGTGGAAGAATGTTGCTCATGACTTTACCTGAGGAGCTAAAGTATAAACCATCAGGCCTTATCTCTCTTTCTGACCAATACCTCAGCGGCGTAGTTGGTGATGAACGGGTATCAAAACCTGTATTAAATTTAACCATCGATCCCGAGCCACCAGCTAGTTTTATGCTAAAGCCAAAACCTCAGCGCTGGACTAATGATAAATACCTGCAGTGGGTAAAATCACAGCCATGTTGTGTTTGTGGCGCCACATCGGACGATGCACATCACCTAATCGGACATGGTCAAGGTGGGATGGGTACTAAGGCTCATGATTTGTTCACTATCCCATTATGTCGTATTCACCACAGCGAGTTACATAAAGATCCAAATGGGTGGGAGCAGGAGCATGGAAGCCAAATCATTTTGTTATTTAAATTTCTAGATCGGTCTATCGGTCTGGGCGTTTTTGGTTGATAGAGGCGGATATCATGAAATTAGAAAATGTACTTAAAAACTTTCACCCTAAGTCACCTACATTCGGCAATGTAGCTGGCTGCACATCCCCAGACCGTTTAACAGGTACCGATATTATGGCGGCTGTGGGCATGACTGAATCGCAAGCTGAATTCGGTATGGCGGCTTTTTTGGCGAAAAATGATGTCAGCGAAGAGGATAAGTTTTCTACAGTGGAAGCCTTAACCCAATACGCTAAAAAAATCACACCAAAGCTGGTGGCTAAAGCTGCAGGTAAAAAATTAGGTTATTGCTTAATTGTTCTGGCCAGAATGGCATTTGAAGATTATGCCCGTTCAGCGGGTTCTGCTTTCCCCTGCTCAGCATGTAGTGGAAAAGGCCTTATTTATAAGCGTAAGGACGTAGTCAAACATCCTGGTATAACGAAACTGGATGGAACTGTAATTATTGAGCCATGGACGAAAAATGAAGAGGTGGGTGAATTGTGCCAAGAGTGTCATGGCAAGGGGCAGCTAGCACACCGTTGCCGCTGTAAAGGGCGGGGGAAGGTATTAGATGAGGCACAGACCGAATTACAAGGGGCGCCTGTTTATAAAGATTGCCCTCGTTGTGCAGGTAGAGGCTTCAACCGTGTCCCATCTTCTGTGGCATATAATGCAATCAAGCATTTAGTACCCGATTTAACCCAATCATCGTGGTCACGTAATTGGAAGCCATTTTATGAAAAGCTGGCTAGTAAATGTTTTATTGAAGAAAGTGCAGCGGAACAAGCATTCAGCAGGGTGATTAAATAATGTGTTCAATTTGATTTTTGCATAGATTTGGCTTATTATCTTCTAATAATGGACATTCTATACCTAGTCGCATTAAACCAATTCAATGCCTCGCAATCGCGGGGCTTTTTTATACCTAAGCAAACATAAGACTTGCTGTTACGTTTGGTCAGAGTTACATGTGTAGTTATGCACAATAACTGACCAGAGGTTTAAAAATATCATGTTAAAACAGTGTGATATGACAGAAAAGGCAAGGCTTGTATTTAATGCAGTTACAGATGAACCTGCCACAGTAGGTGAAATCGCATGGCTTAGTAATCTAACCGATTCAAGCTGCCGATTAATACTGACACAACTGGCAATGGCTGGATTAATCAAAGAAAACATCAAAGAAAGTACATATCAAAATATCTAGCGCTGTGAAAATGGGCGACTGTAAAGGTGTTGGTAGCACCCTTACAGTCATTCGCCCGTTCCGGTAGATCACGGACAAACTAAAGCCCACTGCTTATGTGCACAAAGCAAGTGAAGCTTATCAAAAAAGGTTTCCCTGATCTATGAAAAACACTGTAAATTTAAACAGTATTAATTTAGTCAATGATGACTCACTCAGCTACATAAAGACACTTCCCGATAATTGTATTGACCTAATTGCAACTGACCCACCTTATTTTCAAGTTAAAAGCTGTAGTTGGGATAATCAGTGGGAAAATGTCACTGCCTATTTATCTTGGCTTGATGAAATGCTTTCTGAGTTTTGGCGGGTATTAAAGCCAACGGGCAGTCTTTATATGTTTTGTGGATCTAAGCTGGCGGCTGATACTGAAATATTGGTTCGTGAGCGATTCAATCTTTTAAATCATATTATCTGGGCTAAA
This sequence comes from Providencia sp. PROV076, assembly GCF_028483405.1. NCBI lineage: Bacteria > Pseudomonadati > Pseudomonadota > Gammaproteobacteria > Enterobacterales > Morganellaceae > Providencia > Providencia sp. PROV076. Next base: position 25,600 of record NZ_JAMPRR010000037.1, read on the forward strand.
CCATCGGGTCCATGGCGGCGGCAAAATAAAGAAAGTCTTAGAAGTTATTTCCCCGCTACAGAACGTATTATTTTTGCTGAGCATTACCAAGGCCCCTATAAAGGGAAGGGTAGTGAATACTTGCAGCAATGCCGTAAGCTTAAAGAAAATGTGCTTAAGCCGTTAATTGAGTATTTCAAGCAAGCCCGTGATTCGTTAGGGATAACAGCAAAAGAGATCCACGAGGCAACAGGCAAGCAAATGGCATCGCATTGGTTCGGTTATAGTCAATGGCAGTTACCAAGTGAAGCCGATTATCTGAAGCTTCAGGATTTATTCAAGCGCGTTGCTGAGGCAAAGTTAAGCCATAACCCGCTAGAACGTGCACATGCTGAATTGGTTGGTGAGCAAATCACGTTAAGGCGCGAATATCATGAATTAGCAGCGCAATACCAACTATTACGGCGTCCATTCTCTGTGACCGTTGATGTTCCTTATACTGATGTGTGGACATATCCTCCAGTGCAGTATTACCCCGGCAAACATCCATGTGAAAAGCCTGCAGCAATGATGGAACATATTATCAATAGCAGTAGCCGAGAGAATGATGTTGTTGCTGATTTTTTCATGGGCTCTGGCGCCACAATAAAAGCGGCATTAAAACTTAACCGCCGTGTTATTGGGGTAGAGCTTGAAACTGAGCGATTCGAGCAAACGAGATCAGAGATAGATAGAAGTATATCTCTACCTAATTTATAGAGATGAATTCTGCTGTAGGCTTTATTTTAAATGGCCGTGTTATATAAATATGCAACCAAAGTCATAGACTACCGCTTAATTAATGTGTAAATTTTCCTTATGAAATAAAGGGAAGAGGAATTTCAGGTGGATGAGCACTTTGGTAATTATATAATTCGGCCTATAAGTGAAATCGGCCGTGGTGAGTTTGGGTATGTTGAGCTAGTCACGCTTTATTCGCTAAGTGGTAATGAATGTGGTGATTATGCAAGAAAAGTGTTTTCTCCCAAAAAGGTAGAATTAATAGATAATTTTAAAAAAAGATTCAGATTAGAAGTAATTAGTCAATCTAAGTGTGTTCACAATAATATTGTCCCTGTTTATCTGCATAACTTAAAGATTGATAGACCTTGGTTTATTATGGATAAAGCTGAGGTAGATTTTGAGACCGAGCTTAAGAGAGAAACTTTAACTTTTTTTGATAAGATCAATATCGCAAGAATGTTACTTGATGGATTGAATTTTATACATAAAAGTGGATATATACATAGAGACATTAAGCCCCAAAATGTTCTTAAATTTAAAGATGGCACGTATAAAATTTCTGATTTTGGGTTGGTTAAGGATCTGAGCCCTGATAAAGACTCAACTAATTTGACATTAGTTAAAACATTTATGGGGACAAAGCATTACTGTGCCCCTGAGATACTGATAGAGTGTGAATACTCTCGACAGACCGATATTTATGCGTTAGGGAAGATGCTGAATGAACTTTCTTATAAAAATAAGAATGTAGATAATATTCTAAAAAAATGTGTAAAAATGGAGAAAGAAGAGAGATATCAGTCAGTAGACGATATTATAAACGATTTTGAAGCTATTTCATGGGGGTTATAGAAATGATTTTAACAGCTTCTTCCTCATTCTCTTATCCTAAAGAGGTGAACAGAGGTAATCAAGATTCTATATTACCTGTGAAAAAAATAAGTGACGGATTTATTATGGCCGTTGCTGATGGTGTTGGTTCATATGTTGGTGCTGATTTTGCTTCGCGGCTTGCAATATCTTATTTAGAAAGTGCACATTCGATCAGTAACTCTGTCGATGTTGAGTATGCATTTGAAAATATAAGGAATATTTTAAAAGAGCAGGCGTCAGATATTGGCTCTGAAGTAATGAAAATGGCATCAACGACACTCACTTTTTGTGTAGTAAAGAAAGATGGGATTCTAGTGGGGCATGTCGGAGATTGTCGTTTATATATAAAATCAGCAAACAAGTTAAAACAGTTAACAAAAGATCACACTAGACACCAGATGCTTATTGATGAGGGAGTTTTTACCGCTAGGCAGTTAAAGGGCAAATCAGGTAAAAATATTCTCACAACTGCGATTTCAGTTTCAAATGAAATTGAAATGAATTGTGATATTTTTTTCATCCCGAATGAACAATTGGATTTCATCGATGACAATATGACGTTGTACATTATGTCTGATGGTGCTCATGCATTATGGGAAAAAAATCCACGGTTTTCTTTTAACACAATGAACAATATTTCCAAATTTACAAATAGTCTGTACCGTCGGATCGAAAGAAATGGGCCAACAGATGATTATTCATTAGTTGGTGCAACAATAAGCTTGTAGTGCCATTTAAAATCCAAATCACAAACAAAGGTCGCCTAGTGCGGCCTTTTTCGTATATAGCCACCGCAAATCACTATCAACACGTTTAATTACTGCAATGACCTTGCGGTTGGCTACCTATTAACTAAACATCGGAACACTCCGCAGGGGGTGGATATGCGTATGCACGAAAAATACTCAAGCCCCTTTTCTTATGCATTAGGAGTAATCACTACAGCGGCAGGGGCGTTATCACTAGACCAGTGGGCGGTGCTCATCGGGATTGTATGCACTGTCGCTACATTTTTGGTGAATTGGTACTACAAACGGAAAGAATTCAAATTAAGAGAGGCTAACAGTGGCAAAGATACCAAATAAAATAAAAAAGGCTGCCGCTGGTGGCTTAATTGCTTTGACAGTAAGCATGATTGCTTATTTTGAAGGTATGGAAACTAAACCGTATAAAGATGTCGTGAATGTTACTACGGTTTGTTTTGGGCACACGGGCGCTGACATTATCCCCACCAAAACCTATACAAAATCAGAATGTTTATCTTTGCTTGAAAAAGACCTCAGCAAAGTCAGAAAGGGCGTAGACCCTCTAATTAAAGTCGATATTGACGATAACACCCGAGCCGCTATTTACTCCTTTGCTTACAACGTGGGCATAGGTGCTTTTGCGCGTTCTACGATGTTGAAGAAACTGAATGCAGGTGATATCGCTGGTGCTTGCAATGAATTAAAACGCTGGACTTACGCAGGGGGTAAAGAGTGGAAAGGCCTAATAACACGCAGAGAGATAGAAAATGCAGTATGCCTTGGAAAGTTCGGCTCGGCTTATTCTTCTTCTTTCTCGGGTACGCCTTTTTTATTTCAACTGGCGTATATGTACTCAGAGACGATACCTGCAGTATTGACAAGGTAAGTTTAGAAAAGCGATGCCAAAAAGCCCTAGATCACTACCGAGGTAAGCAGGTGAATTTATGAAAATAGATATTTCCACTTGGTTATTTCTTATGGTTGTCGGTCTGGGTTGGTGGGCTGCAACGCTTTATGACAGCAACGTCTCAGTAAAAAAAGATAATGACAATCTCAAACAAGATAACGTCAGGCAAAGTGAAGTCATTGCTAAACAGTCACTACAGTTTAATAGTTTTAATCTTATAGCAACTTCAGCACACCGCAATGGTATTCAAGCAGATGCAAAGGCACAGGAGAAAGTCATTGAATATAAAACAATACTCCAAAAAGAGTTTTATTGTGATGATCTTGTGCCTCAGCCTGTTGCTGATGGCTTGTTCGAGTACACAAAAGAATTACGTTCCCGCGCAATGCGTGCCAATTCCAGCAACGCTAACTAATTTAGTGGTGCCTCCACTACCGCCTGATAGTGATGGTAAAACGCTATCGCCAGAAGCGTCTGTATTGTGGAACAGGCTACTGCTTACAACGATAGAAAAAGCTAACGATCAGCTTGAGAAAATAAGAGAACTTGAACAAAAAAGAAAAACCCTAAATACGGAGCTAAATCAGAATAGCTACTTATGAATAGAGCTTAGCTACAAGTTGGATTTGAGCAGATCTAATAAAAAAGGTAATAATCTAAAGCGGATATTAAAAATTACTTATTTTAATTAAATCTGCATTACTCAAATTTAGATATATACTAAAAATAATACAATTATATTTACGTGAAGCTTCCAAACCTAATTTTCTTGTAATTTATTGAATTTAGATCAAAAAAACCATCAGTGGTAAAATGTTTCAAGTAGACCTCAGAGTCAAAGCCAGAAGGTTCGATGCCTTTCTTAATTAACTCATTAAAAGCATATCTTACAGCTGAGCACATAACTGGGATTATATTTAGATATATTTGTTCAAGTGGGTATCTTTGGGATGAGGCATAGTTTTTGATGAGATTTAGATTTAGTTCATCAATGATCATTTTTTTGTTATTAGGTTTAATATACTGACCATTATCTAGTTGGGTGAAAATATCATCAAGTTTATAATAGTATTGCATGACATGTGAATTTTCATTTAGAGGGTCATAACTACAAAGAAGAAATTCAGCGCCATCGTACTTTTTATATCCATCCCTTCTAATCATTGTTCTATTCCAGCTATTAAATAATGAATGGTTTCTATGGTGAATAGCATTTCTAATAATAATTAAAAGAGACGATGAAGGATTATTGAAGTAATTAACTTCTTTTTTACTTGTGTCATATAAGGTGTGAAATGACTCCAAAATCACCTCAAAAGCTCTGTCGTGGTTATCTACAGCTTCCTCTTTATCTATATGTAGAAGTTGTTTTACTGAAAAGGAGCATTCACTAAATAAGCGTAAAGCATTGCATAGCCTATCAACGGAGTGTTCAATAATTTCTTTATTCATATATTAGCTCATAATTCCATACATAAAACGAAAATTATAACTTATTAATTAATAATAACTATTGGAAATCATAAATTTTGAGACATCATTATTAAAAGTTACATAATTTATTGTTTATTGATTTGATTAATTTTACGCATAATTCAAAAGGTACTCCTGAGGGGGTACCCTTACCACGGGGCGGCGCGCTCGCGGGAAACGGCTCATTTTCAATTTTTCATGCTGTCAGCAGCAGGTGAGTTAACCGATTGATTTAATTTGTAAATATCGACATTGAGGTGACAATTTTCAAAATGAGTTGTCACCTCAATGTGTTATATCTATCTGATAATAAATAAAAATATCAGTTTTCACCTGACAGAGTGAGGTGTCAATGTCCAACATCAGCAATCTGGGGGACGCCTACAACTGGAGCGTGGCTAAGATTGCTGAAGCATTCGGCTTGAATCGCGGAACAGTTAAAAAGCGATTGCTCGATGCAAACACCCCGATAGCAAATATGGTTCGAGGGAATCCCGTTTACGCTTTACGAGATATCGGCCCGATACTTTTCGGCGCTGACCCTGATGCAAATACGAACAGTTTGCAAGACCCATCATTAATGCCACCCAAGGATCGCAAGGATTGGTTTCAGTCCGAAAACGAACGGATAAAACTAGAAACCACACTTAAACAACTGGTTCCTGTTGCCGATGTGCATTTGGAAATGGCGGTATTGGTTAAAGCAATTACACAAGTTTTAGATACATGGCCCGATAAATTAGAGCGTGATAAAGGTTGGAATGCCCAGCAGCTGACAGAAGTACAAATCATTGTTGATGAATTGCGCGATATTTTAGCTGCACGGGTAATGGATGCAGAGGATTTTGAAGAATGACAGTAAATTACGCCTCGGCATCGACAGTGAGGAAAGATGTTGCCTCCCTATTAAAAGCTCCCCGCAGAATGCCAATTGCTCAGGCTGTAAAAAAATACATGCGCGTTCCAATGGGGGAAGGCTCTTCAATACCGTGGGATGATTCATTAACCCCTTATATTATTGAACCAATGAATTGCCTTGCGGATCGTCGCTATGATTCAGTGATATTTGTTGGCCCAGCTCGAACGGGAAAATCATTGGGGCTGATTGATGGCTGGATCGTCTATGTCATTGTGTGCGACCCCGCGGATTTTCTTCTCATTCAAATGACGGAAGAAAAGGCGAGGGAACACTCTAAAAAACGATTGGATAGAGCCTTTCGTTCAAGCCGAGAAGTGGCTAAAAGACTAAGCCCTCATCGTAATGACAATAACGTCCATGACAAAACATTTAGGGCGGGGAATTATTTAAAAATTGGCTGGCCATCCGTCAATATTATGTCCTCTTCGGATTATCGGTTTGTCGCATTAACGGATTATGACCGGTTCCCTGAAGATGTAGACGGAGAGGGCGATGCCTATACGCTAGCCGCAAAGCGTACAACTACATTTATGTCCGCAGGAAAAACACTGGTGGAAAGCTCTCCTGGTCGAGAGATAACGGACAGTAAGTGGCGACGAAATACGCCGCATGAGGCCCCGCCAACAACGGGTATTTTGTCACTTTATAATCGGGGTGATCGCCGCCGCTGGTATTGGCCATGTCCGCATTGTTCAGAATATTTCTTACCAATCCGTGAAAACATGGTGGGCTTTAGTGAGGGTGATGACCCAACAGCAGGTAGTAAGGCGGCACGATTACAGTGCCCCCACTGCATGGGAATTATCGAACCAGAACAGAAAAGAGAGCTAAACAATAAAGGGGTTTGGCTTAGAGAGGGGCAGTCTATTGATCAAAATGGCGTTGTTACAGGTGAGCCAAGAGAGTCTCGCATTGCTTCATTTTGGATGGAAGGCCCAGCCGCAGCTTATCAAACATGGGAAAAGTTAGTTTATAACTTACTCAATGCGGAACAGGAATACGAGCGAACAGGTAGCGAGGAAACGCTAAAATCAGTCATTAATACCGACTGGGGGCAACCTTATTTACCGAAAATCAGCCAAGAGCAGCGAAGTGGCGATGATCTTAAGGCGCGTGCTGAATATTGGGATTATGGCACAGTGCCTAGTGGTGTTCGTTTTCTTGTGGCAACCGTTGACGTGCAGGGTGGTAAAAAACGGCGGTTTGTCGTTCAAGTCACAGGCTATGGCGCCAGAGGTGAACGCTGGATAATAGACCGTTTCGACATCACTCGGTCTTTACGTTATAGCGAAGATGGTGAAGCTAGAAAAATAGACCCTTCTTCTTATGTGGAAGATTGGAATATATTAATTCCTGATGTACTCGATAAAACCTACCCACTTCAAGATCGCGACGATTTAGAAATGGGTATCCATGGCATGGCGATAGATACCGGTGGCGAGGAAGGGGTAACGGATAACGCTTATCAATTTTGGCGTAAATGTAAAAAAGATGGGCTAGCGCGCCGTGTCTATCTATTTAAAGGGGATGGTAAAGCCAAAAGTAAACTGATCACCAAATCCTACCCTGATAATACGGAACGTTCAGACCGCCGCGCAAAAGCGCGTGGTGATGTGCCTATTTATTTATTGCAGACAAATGAATTAAAAGACCGTATTTCTGCACATTTGGGGCGGGAGACGGTGGGTAATAACTACATCCATTTTCCTGATTGGCTTGAGGATTCTTTCTACGATGAATTGACGTACGAAGAGCGCGATAGCAGCGGGAAATGGTCAAAGCCGGGCAAAGGGGCCAACGAAGCATTTGACTTGACTGTTTATGCGCATGCATTGGTTATTTTACTCGGTTACGAAAAAATCAAATGGGAGAACCCGCCTAAGTGGGCTCAGTTGCCGGATATCAGCGAAGTTAAACTATCACCTCCGGCTTCTAATCAACCTCCTCCAAAATCAACACCAATTCAAACTCAAACAGAAACGCAAGAAACCAAGCCTAGCGCAAGCTCGGCATGGACTCCTGTGTCTTCAACATCTGGGGGATGGGTATGACCCGAGAAGAAATTAAAGAAATGAGGGATGCGTATTTAAAAGCAGAGATGGAAATACTGCAAGGGAAAAGCGTCACATTCAATGGACAGTCCATGACGATGGAAAACCTCAGCGAGATCCGCAAGGGGCGAGAATATTGGGAGCGGCGATATTCACAAAGCAGCGCGGCAAATCGCAAGTCACCCGGCTATAAATTAGCGAGGTTCCAATGAATTTTCTTGATAAAGCGATATCGGTGGTCTCGCCCGGGTGGGCCAGTAGCCGTTTACGCTCACGAAACCAAATTAGGGCTTATGAAGCCGCAATGCCATCACGACTACATAAGGCGCGAAGGGAGCCACGTAATGCTAACCAATTAACACAATTTGGGGGTAAGTCGTTACGAGAGCAAGCGCGGTGGCTAGATAACAATAACGACCTTTCAATTGGTATTCTCGATAAAATGGAAGAGCGAATTGTTGGGCGAAGCGGCATTATCGTCGAACCACAGCCATTATCACTAACAGGACAGATTCATGAGGATCTTGCTAAGCAGATAAGAGCCGCTTGGGCTGAATGGTCTATCCGCCCGGAAGTTACAGGGCAATTTACGCGTCCAATGCTTGAGCGCCTTTTAGTCAGAACGTGGCTACGAGATGGTGAAGTGTTCGCTCAGATAGTGAAGGGGAATCAAAAAGGGCTAGATAAGCAAGCCGGCATTTCATTTTGGCTGGAAGCGTTAGAGCCTGACTTTGTACCTATCCATTTGGATGATATAGGTAAAAATATTCGCCAAGGCATTCAAGTCAATAATTGGGGGAGACCACAAGCTTATCTTGTCCATAAAAATCTACTAACCACTGGGCAGCAAATGGGAGACCTCAAGTCTATCCCCTCTGAGGATATGCTTCACCTAAAGCATGTACGTCGATTGCACCAGCTACGTGGAAATAGTTTATTTTCAGGAATATTACTGCGCTTGAGTGCGTTGAAAGATTATGAAGATGCTGAGTTAACGGCTGCAAGAATTGCTGCATCGTTGGGAATGTATATCAAAAAAGGGGACGCTGGTGGGTATGACGAAGATAACGCAAAGGAGGACAGAAATATCCTGATAGAGCCGGGTATTATTTATGATGGCCTACTCCCCGGTGAAGATGTTGGCATGATTAAATCAGACCGTCCAAACCCAAATCTTGAAAGTTTTAGAAATGGTCAGATTAGGGCTTTTTCAGCAGGTAGCCGCGTTAGTTACTCTAGTATATCTCGTGATTACAATGGAACGTATAGCGCCCAGCGACAAGAGCTTGTTGAGTCATTTGAAGGATATTATGTCCTACAGGATACCTTTTGTGGGGCGATAAGCCGCCCAATGTACCGAAAATGGTTAAAAATGGCGATTCTCTCGGGTGCTATTACCGTCCCGCCTGACATTGACCCCATTTCTCTTTACAACGCCACTTATAACGGTCCTGTTATGCCGTGGATTGATCCGGTTAAGGAATCGAATGCATGGAAAACGCAAATTCGCGGAGGATCTGCGACAGAAAGCGATTGGGTGCGCGCAAGAGGTGGTAACCCAGCGGAAGTTAAACGCCGCCGTAAAGCGGAAATTGATGAAAACGAACGACTGGGGCTGAAATTTGATACTGACCCAGCAAACGACAAAGGTAATGATAATGCAGAAGAAAAACACACATCTCATGCTACCAAAAAACAGCACGACGATGAGTAAACCGCTGATGTCGGCACCGGAGAAAAGTTGGTTTCAAATGAAAGCGACCAGCGAGACTTCAGCTGATATTTATATTCATGACGAAATTGGAATGTGGGGGATTAGTGCCCGGCGATTTACCGAAGATTTAATTTCCCTTGGCAATATCAACCATATCAACCTTCATATTCATTCACCAGGAGGTGAGGTTTTTGAGGGTATCGCTATTTACAATCAGCTCAAAAATCATAATGCCACCATTACGGTTTATATCGATGGGCTAGCAGCGTCGATGGCGTCAGTCATTGCCATGGTAGGTGATGAAGTAAAAATGCCAAAAAATGCCATGATGATGATCCACAAGCCTTGGGGCGTATCGTGGGGCGATGCCAATGATATGCGCAGTTATGCTGACCTCCTTGATAAGGTCGAAAACGTTTTAATCCCTGCTTATATGGAGAAAACGGGGAAAACGAAAGAAGAAGTTGAAGCCATGCTCGGTGATGAGACATGGTTAACGGCAGAAGAGTGCGTGGAGCACGGTTTTGCTAACTCCGTTATTGAGCCAGCCAAAGCGATGGCCAGCCTTTCATCTAAACGCATTGAGGAATTTAAATCCATGCCTAATTCATTAAAAAACACGTTAAAAAATAGCCTAACAAACCCTCGTAACACGTCGGCGCCATCGGCAGATCCAGCACCACAACCACAAAACCCAACCAATACACAAGAGCCTGATACCGCAGGTATTCAAGCCCAAGCACGTCAAGCTGAACAAGCGCGTATGAATGGGATTAAGGATTTATTTGCCATGTTCGGCGGCAAGCATAATGAAATGATGATGGAGTGTGTTCTCGATGTGGCCTGCACTGTTGAGGACGCTAGAAAGAAACTACTCGATAAATTAGGGAAAGAAGCGACACCAACGAATACAGTCAACTATGGTGCTCACATTTATGCAAATAACGGTAACATCGTAGGTGATAGTGTCCGCGCGTCATTAATGAGCCGCGCAGGATATGATAACGCTGAAGCGGATAATCCATTTAATCATATGACATTGCGTGAATTGGCCCGAATGTCATTAACTGAGCGTGGTATTGGCGTTTCTAGCTACAACCCAATGCAAATGATTGCAATGGCATTCACGCATACTACTTCTGATTTCGGTAACATCTTGTTAGATGTCGCTAATAAATCTATTTTATTAGGATGGGATGAAGCTGACGAGACATTCGATAAATGGACCAAGAAAGGTCAACTCAGTGACTTTAAAACAGCATCTCGTGTCGGTATGGGTGGTTTTAATTCATTGAACGAAGTTCGTGAAGGTGCCGAGTACAAATACGTTACAACTAACGATAAAAAGGAAACCATCGCGCTAGCAACATACGGTAACTTGTTTAGTATTTCACGTCAGGCCATTATTAATGATGACATGTCTATGCTAACGGATACACCAATGAAGTTAGGTCGCGCAGCAAAAGCAACAATTGGCGATCTTGTTTATACACTTCTAATTGAAAATGAGAAGTTAAATTCTGACAATAAAGCATTGTTCAGCGCAGATCATGGTAACACCCTGAAAGGCGGGATGGATGTTGATACTATCAGTAAGGGTAGAACGGCCATGCGCAAGCAAAAAGAAGGAGACCGAACCCTAAACATCCGACCTGCTTTTATGTTAGTGCCAACAGCGTTAGAAACTGACGCGCTACAAGTGGTTGGCTCTGCCAGCGTAAGAGGGGCTGATGTTAATGCTGGCGTCATTAACCCAATTCGCAATATTGCAGAAATTATCACCGAGCCGCGCTTAGACAATAAGAGTGATACCACTTGGTATATGACTTCAGCAAAAGGCACTGACACAATCGAAGTCGCTTATCTAAATGGTGTTGATACACCTTATATCGACCAACAAGAAGGCTTCACTTCCGATGGTGTAACTACAAAAGTCCGCATCGATGCTGGCGTTGCTCCTGTTGATTATCGCGGATTGGTGCGCGTTGAAGCCCCATAAGCAAAACTAAGAATACAAAACCTCTCGCCCTAACGGGCTTTTTTTATACCTAAAATCTGGCTCTTCGGGGCCAGAAGGAGAAGTTATGGCTAAGAATTATCAACAACAGGGATTAACTGTTGAAATTAAAAATACAGGCACAACCGCTATTCTCAGTGGCGACTTGGTCATGGTGGGTGCATTAGCTTGTATCGCTGCGACAAATATTGAACCAGGGGAAACTGGAGATGGTTTTGCTGAAGGTGTCTTTTTACTAAAGAAAAAGGCGGGCATTGCATTAACGGCAGGTCAAGCGGTAACAGGTGACAAAGGGGTTGTTGCTGATAAAGGTGGCGTTCCTGTGGGTATTACATGGGAAGCAGCTGAAGCTGGCGCAGAATTAGTGCCCGTTAAACTGAATATTTTCCCAGCTACAGCGGCAGCAGGTGGTTAATTTATGAGTGCGTTTGAACGGTTAACAGATCGACTGGACGCACTCACCACTAAACGAATGGGAAAGCCTATATCTATTAACGGTATAGACCACATAGGGGTAGATTCTCACTTTTTACCTGAATTCGGCCCCGTCACAGGGGATGGGCTTTCTTATGTCATTTTTTCATCGGGTTATCAACCTAGAAAAAACGACAAAGTGGCTGCTGGTGGTTGCTCTTATCTGGTTACTCGCTATCAGCGATTTAATGGCAAGTGGATGATTTTTTTAGAGGATGATGACGATGAAGGGGAAGAGTGAAGCAATTCGAAATCTCAACACCATCGTTGAGAAAGTAACTCCGATTGCAACGGCTCAGGCGATAAACCGAATCGCGGCGAGGGCAATTAGCCGTAGTGTTAAACAAGTTTCTAAAGAAACTAAAATCCCACAAAAAATAATCCGCAAGCGTGTTCGACTTAAGCGAGCAAGTTCAAAGCAAGGTACTGCTAAAGCAAGAATAACTGTTAACCGAGGGAATTTACCTGCAATTGTTCTGGGTACCGCAAGAGTGCAACTTTCACGAAGTCGAGGTACTGAAAGGCGACACAATAGTGTTTTGAAAGTCGGTAAATTTACTTTTCCTAATGCGTTTATTCAGCAACTTAATAATGGTCGCTGGCATGTTATGCAACGGGTCGGGAAAGGCCGGTACCCAATTGAAGTTGTAAAAATCCCGCTATCAAAGCCGTTAACGGATGCTTTTGAGGAGCACGTTATCAAAGTTCGTGATGCAGATATTGATAAAGAAGTGCGGTATGCCCTTAACAACCAATTACGGCTTTATTTTAAGGGGGGATAGTGATTAAGCATACGAAGATCCGCGAGTTAGTGATTGAGGGGCTCAAAGCGAGCATCCCCAAATTGTCAACTTATGATGGTCGGCCTGTTAATTTTGATGAAAACGAGTTACCTGTCGTAGCTGTTTATTTAACTGAGCCTCGCCCAGATCCAAAGTACCTTGATAGCAACCAATGGACTGCCATTCTTCATATTGAGCTGTTTTTAAAAGCTGCAAAAACTGATTCTGATTTAGATAAATGGGTAGATGAAAAGCTATACCCTGCAATCAAAAGTATGACCAACTTAGGTGATGTTTTAACCGACATGACACCAAAAGGGTACGACTATGATCGTGATGATGAAATGGCGCTATGGGCTTCGGTTGATATCACTTACCTAATTGAATATGAAATGTAAGGAATTTACGATGGCAAAAGTACCAAATCCACTGGAGCCCACAAAAGGGGCTGGCACGACACTTTGGGTATACACAGGAACTGATGACCCAACCAAGGACCCGTATCTTGATACGGGCTTTACTCGATTAGCTAGAATCAAATCACTAGAGCCGGGTGAAATTACGGCGGCAAGTGAAGATGATAGTTATCTTGATGATCCTAACGGTGACTGGGAAAACACCACTCAAGGTGAAAAATCTTCTGGTGAAACCAGCGTTACTCTTGCTTGGTTGCCGGGTGAGGAAGGACAAAAAGACCTTGTTAAATGGTTTGATGAGGGTTTACCGCGCTTTTACAAAATCCTGTACCCAAATGGCACCCTTGATTTATTTAAGGGCTGGATTAGCGGCCTAGGTAAATCCATTCCAATCAAAGAAACCATGACCCGAACAGTGAAGATTAAGAACACTGGCCGACCAACCATGGCAGAAGAAATTCCACCAAAACCAGCGGGTAAAACGGTTACTCAACCAAAAGAGTAATAAGCATTTTAAATCAATCATATAGCCACAGGAACGTGGCTTTTTTATATGTATTTCACCCTGTGTCACGCCCGACACACATAAACCAAAGAACCTTTCAGGATGAGCCTTGAGGATAACCAGTAGTGGAATGGTTAACCCTCTTTGGGCTGGTTACTCCTGGGCGCAAGGTTCATCTCTAAAAGGAACTAACTAATGACTAAAACAACAGTTATCCCTGAATTTAATTTCCAAAAGATGGTTATGGCATCTGATGGACAGGTGTTCACAACCAGTAAAAAGATTGCTGATTACTTTGGCAAGCGGCACGACAACGTCTTGCGTAAAATTAGACAGGTTAGGGATGAGTGCCCCGACAACTTTGCCCAACTCAATTTTGAGGAGGCTGATTTTATTGATAAAAATGGCGATATACAGCCAATGTACAAGTTATCCAAAGACGGATATATGCTTTTGGTGATGGGCTTTACAGGCAAAGCAGCAATGCTTATTAAGATAAAATTTATTCAGGCATTTAACTGGATGGCAGAGCAAATTAGTCGCTGGAAAGAATTAGGCGAAGAAGCTCAGCATCGCCATGCTCTGAAAGCTGCAAAGTCAGAGTTAAAAGGTCGGTTAGGTAGTCAGTTAATGAACGGGCGAAAGAAGGAGAAAAAAGCGTTGCAGTTGGAATATGAGCAAATACTTTCTCTTACTCAGCCCAAGTTATTATTTTTAGATGAATAGGTCGCTCAGCGGCCTTTTTTAATTTTAACGAAAAGGTATCGATATGTTTTTAAAGAAAAAAGAAATCACTATTTGTGATGTAACTATTGCTGTTTCTGAATTAACCGCATTGCAACGTGCAGAGTATTTTGAGCTTTTAGTTCAGCAAAACAATGAAACTGCAAACCTTGAAGATCATGCGCGTGTTGCAAAATTAAATCGCCATGGTGTTGAGCAGCTAGCATGGGTAGTTTCTCGCTCTATCTGGAATACAGACAGAAATCGTGATGTTGAAACTATCTATCAGGAAATTCTTGATAGTTGGGGAGAATCGGCACTGAAAAGTGCGTTTGATATCGTCTCTGAGCTAAGCGGCATGACCAGCAAAGATAGCGATTCGAATAATGTTGACGAGCAAAAGGTCGAATCACTGGAAAAGTAGTTGCGCGTGAACGAGTGTTTGCTTTGCGACTTGCGCGTGAATTTGGGCGACCTGACTGGCGGCGAATGCTAGATGAAATCAGTGCTTCAGAGTATAGCGATTGGACCGACCATTTTAGCAAAGTACCGTTCACGCCACAGCTTATCGATGCAGAATTTGCAGCATTGCAACAGACTGTATTTCAAACCATGTTTGGTGGTGATACAGAATTAACCGACTTTATGTTGCTAACTGATATTGAGTCAGATGATAGCGAAATGTCAGACGAAGCTATTCAGTTAGCAAGCGAAGGAATATCCGGGGGAGTGCGGTATGAGCCAGCAAATAGCGGATCTTGAGATTAAGATTGGCGCCAATACCACAGAATTTTTTGAAAAATCAGGTCGAGTAGAGCGGGAGCTAGAGAAGAAAGCGCGGGATGACATACGATTCGCAAAAATAGTCCAAAACGCACGTGACGTGATTGATAAAAGAAACTCAGAGAAACTTAGAAATCAATCCAATCAAACAAAGCTACTCGAAAATGAGGCTATGTCAGCAAAGCAGAGAGCTCTTGAGTCACTGCGGGTGCTTCAGAAAGAAACGGCTAAATTTTCTAGTTTACACATTAAAACCATAACTGAATTAGAGCGAAAAAATAGCGAAGCATTTACATTCCTACCAGATCTTACTGAGCAATACTCTGCTCAACTTAATCATCTCGAAAGACAAAAGGCGTCACTCAACGAAATAATAGCTCTTCGTCACAGAATCGACAAATCGTTTAAAGATGGTGCACTGACGCGTGATGACAATACAGCACTACAATCAAGAGCTATCGGTATATCAAGAGAGCTTGAACAGGCAGAAAATAGCGCAACACAAGCCAAGCAGCGCTTTATTAATAAGTTAAAAGAACAGGTCATACAGCAAAACCTGTCACGCACTGAAATGCTTCGATTGAAAGCTGCTCAACTTGGCGTATCGAGTTCGGCGGATATTTATATTCGTAAGTTGGAAAAGCAAAATAGTGTCATGAAAGGAGTTACTTTAACTTCTGGACAGTATCGGCAAGCGATGCGACAGCTACCGATGCAAATGACCGATATTGTCACCTCTTTGGCTTCTGGCATGCCGCCGTGGTTAGTGGCAGTTCAGCAGGGAGGACAAATTAAAGACTCGTTCGGTGGGTTTGGTAATTCACTAAAAGCGATCACCTCTTTAATCACACCATGGAAAGTAGCCATGTTTGGTGGTGCCGGCGCATTAACGGCATTTGGTGTTGCTGCATACCAGGGTTCTAAAGAGCTTACGGAATATAACAAGCAGCTTATTTTAACTGGGAATTACGCAGCTAAAACCCAAGGTCAGCTTAATGCGCTAGCTAAATCCCTTTCGGGTGATGGTATCACGCAGTACAAAATGGCTGACGCACTGGCACAAGTTGTTGGCTCTGGCTCGTTCGCTGGGGCGCAGGTAGATATGGTTGCTGGTGTTGCTGCGAAAATGGAAAAGGCGACAGGACAATCTATTGATGAGACTATTAAGCAGTTTCAGCGACTTAAAGATCAGCCAGTTCAAGCTGTCATGGAGTTGGATAAGTCTCTTCACTTTTTAACTGCAACGCAACTTGAGCAAATAACCACACTAGAGGAGCAGGGACGTACATCTGAAGCAACCAAACTATCAATGGAGCTTTACTCATCCTCTTTAAATGAAAGAACTAAGCAAATCAGTGAAAATTTAGGAACGTTAGAAACCGCATGGAAGTGGGTTGGTGAAGCGGCTCAAAATGCATGGGATAGAATGCTTAATGTTGGTCGATCTGTTTCTGTACAAGATAAATTAGATGCAAAAGTTCAGCAACTAGTAGCAGCCAGAAAAGAGCTGGAAATTGCTGAGAAAGGGGGAGCGCCTGATACAACAGGGTATGGTATTGGAAGAAATTCAGAGTCTTTTTTAAATCAAAATGCCACAAGAAACTTAGAAGCAAACAAAACGCTAGTTAAAAACTTAACGCTTGAAGTTGAAAATCTGCAAAATCAAATAAGCAATGAGAAATCATTTAATGCAGGTGCGAATGCTATTTCTGCGTTTAATGAAAAAATGAAAAAACAGTTTGAAGCTGATTTGGCGTTAAAAAAGAAGTATGAGACATCAGAGGAAAAGCACCAAAGTGAACTCAAGAGAATTAGAAATGATGAACATGCCTCTCAATCAGCAAAAGAACTGGCTATTCAGCGAGAAAATGAGAGGTACAAGAAAGAGCTAGCGCGCAAAACACCAAAAGGAAAAGCTTACAAGCCAGATATAGGTACTCGGTATGATGAATCATCACAAGCGGAGTTAACCGCTCTACAAGCACAGCTAAGGTTACTCCAACAACACCAAACAGCCACTGATTTTATTAGCCAACAGCGTAAAAATTTTCAGTTAGAACAGGCCAAGTTTGATGTTTTAGAGGAGGCTAGCAAATCCCGTAAATTATCCCTTGATGAACAATCTTTATTAAAAAATAAAGAAGGCATTTTAGCTAATAAGATGAAGTTGGCTGATTTGGGAGACCAGATTTCCAAGCAAGAGCATCTTAATAAACTGCAAGATCAGGCTGATAAATACGTCAAGCAGCAGGAAGCGCGGCAAAAAGCCATCACCGATTCACTGGGCAAATCGTCTTTAGAACTTCAGCGAGCACTAGAAATAGAGCAGTTACGCTCAACCTATGGCAATACACCGCAGTGGGAAAAGGTTGAAGGTGCAAAATTATCTACGTTTGCTCAAGAGGATACTGCAAAGCAAGACTGGATGGCTGGCATGAAAACAGCTTGGGGTGATTATCGGGATGCCGCTTTAGATGCTAATGCACAAATTCAAAGCGTCACATCTGCAACGTTAAATGGATTTAGCTCCACGCTGTCTAGTGTACTGGTAGATGGGCAAGCCAACTTTAAAGACTTCACTAAATCAATTCTGAAAATGTTGGCTGAAATTGCTATAAAAATGAGCATCGTAAAAGGTTTTGAGGCTTTTGGGTTTGGTGGTGTAACCGCGAATGCAAAAGGTGGCGTATACAACTCTCCTGGTCTTAGCGCGTACAGTGGGCAAATTGTTTCACAGCCAACTTTATTCCCATTTGCGCGTGGTGCTGGATTAATGGGCGAGGCTGGGCCAGAGGCAATATTGCCTTTACGCCGAGGTATTGATGGGAAGTTGGGTGTTGTTGCCGCTAGCGGTCGTTCAGGTGGTGAGATAAATCAAACTTTCCAAATTAATATTCAAAATGAAGCTGGCAACGGGGAAATTGGGCCGAATGCAGTTAAAGAAATCTTGAATTTAGTGGAGCAAAAAACGAGACAAGTTATGACGAAAGAGCGTCGTGATGGTGGTTCATTTTCAGCGTAACCATAGTGCAAAGCCCTCCATTGAGGGCTGAATAACGGAGGTTTAATGGAAGTTTTTAACTGGCCTATTAAGCCGGGGATGGGAACGGAATCCTCTCCCCGAATCAGAACTGTTAGTTTTGGTGATGGGTATGAGCAGCGTAAGCCTGATGGATTAAATTCACAGCTTGAAAGATTTAACGTGAACTTATCCCTTACACCTGAAAAAGCTGATGAGGCGCTAGGCTTTTTAAGGCGTCATGGCGGTGTAAAATCATTTCTATTTCAACCTATTAAAAACCAGCCTGCGGTTGTGGTTGTTTGTAAAAAATGGTCTTCAGATGGCGGCAACATCCGTAAAACAATAAGTGCTGAATTTGAAGAGGTGGTTTAATAGGATAATATATGATCTGTTTAGCAATCTAATTTCGTTGAGGTTCTAAAGTGAAGTCATATAAATACATTATCGGTTTTGCAGTTGGCTTTCTATTACTATATTTAGCAATACCCGGCACGAATGAGTCACCAAAAGACAAAGAGAAAAGTAAGGACAGGGACGTTATAAAACTTTGCTGGAAAGATTATGAGAAGAAATCTCTTTCAGCAGAGACCAAGCAACTTATTGCCTCTGTATGTGAAAAGAAAGAGGACGATTTTCTGAAAAAATATGGTGTAAAACCATAATGTCACATCTTTCAAAATAGCCACCTTCGGGTGGTTTTTTTATGGGTAAAATAAATGCAAAACATCCCACCAGAATTGCTTATCGCGACAACTAAGCTTGAGGCAGAAGCAGAAATTATACTTTATGAAATAGACCTAACAAACATAGGTGGAGTTCGGTATCGATTCCACAACGGTACCAATGAATCATCAGGGCCGGTCATTTGGCAAGGCCAAGAATATGAACCTTACCCCATCATGGGGGATGGGTTTGATTTAAATGGCAAAGGCCCATCGACCCGCCCAACTATTTCCTTGTCTAATTTATTTGGCCTAATTTTTGGTATTGCTAGCCGGTTAAATTCAGGGTTGGGAGGCATTGTTATCCGTCGTAAAACAATGGCGCAATTCCTTGATGCAGCTAATTTTGCTGGCGGTAATGACAGTGCAGATCCAACGCAAGAGCAAGTTAGTCGATGGGTGATTGAGCAATTAACCAGTCTCAATGCTGAAAATGCAACATGGGAGCTTGCAGCGCCAACGGAAACAGATGGCGCCACTTTTCCAGCTCGAGTCATTCTTTCTGATGTATGTAATTTTGGCTATCGGTCTGAAGAGTGCGGGTATAAAGGTTTGCCAGTTGCCGATGAACTTGGCAACCCAACACAAGACCCCAGTAAAGACAAATGCGGTAAGCGTTTATCTGACTGTAAGCTGAGAAATAACACGCATCGAATAGGTTGCTTCCTCTCTTCGTCACGTCTTAGTCAATAAGGAGCATTATGCTAGAAAAAACCATTCTGGAACATGCTAAAAGCATGGCGCCACAGGAATCGTGTGGCCTTGTGATTATTCAAGACGGTACTGAGATTTATATCCCTTGTGAAAACCAGCATATCGATCCTGAAAATCATTTTTCAATTGCGGCTGAGGACTATATTCAAGCCAGCCAAATAGGTGAAGTCATCGCGATTGTTCATAGTCACCCCAGTGGCAATCCCTATTTAAGTTCAGCAGATAGAGCGCATCAGTTAAAAACAAATCTCCCCTGGTGGCTGGTTTGCGATGAAAAAATTATCAAGTTTGAGTGCGTACCTAAGTTATTAGGCCGTGAGTTTATTCATGGCTCTACAGATTGTTATGGCCTATTCCGTGACGCTTACCATTTAGCCGGTTGCTCATTGCCAGATTTTGACCGTGAAGACAATTGGTGGCGGCAAGGGAAGGAGCTTTATTTAGATAACTTAGCGGAAAATGGCTTTAAGCAAGTCAAAAGAGACATTCAGCCCGGCGATATCATTTTGTGTTGCTATGCCAGTTCTCGGGCAAATCACGCCGCAATTTATTTAGGGGATCAAGCCATTTTACATCATGTCCCTAACCAACTGAGCAAGCGAGAGGTTTATAACGAAAGATGGCAAAGAATGACTCACTCAATCTGGCGTTACCGCAACTGGCAACCATCCGCTTTTATGGGGATCTGCAACGATTTGGTCGTCGATTCGATTTAAATATTAATACCGCAGCAGAAGGGCTTCATGCCTTATTTCTTCAAATTCCCAACCTTAAACAACAATTCCGTGATGGCTGGTATCAAATTCGCATTAGCGGCTCCGATGTTGATCCCTGCGAATTACATCAGCGTGTCCATGAACCATTGATGGCAAATGCGGTAATTCACATTGTTCCGCGTATCGAAGGTGCAAAAACAGGTGGAGCTTTTCAGTTTATTGCTGGCGCGGCCGTTTTGGCAATTGGGTGGTGGAACCCTGCTGGCTGGAGTTTTGGCGCATCGATGATGCTAGCGGGTGGCGCGATGATGATTGGTGGGGTCGCACAAATGTTAACACCGATACCGAAGCCGGCTAATTTATCGCGCTCTGAAGAAGAAAAGGGAAACACATACTTCAGCAACCTTGAAAATGCTGTCGCACAGGGGATGGCGGTACCTGTTGCATACGGTGAAATTATGTGTGGTTCAAGGGTGATTTCACAGGCAATTGAAATCATGGATGACGGTGAAGCCAAAGATATTGATGTGGGTAAACACGGTGGTAGCGGGGAGACCTAATTATGGGTAAAAATGGAGGCAAGCAACGTACCCCGTACGAAGCGCCTAACGATTTAACGTCAAGACAAAAATTATCAATTATTGATTTAGTGTGTGAAGGACCTATCGAAGGACCGGTTGGAGGTTTAGAAGGGGTTTATCTCAATAATACTCCTGTTATTGACTCTTCGGGCAACAGCAATGTAAATGGTATGACCGCTCAGTGGGTATCAGGTACATTAGAGCAACCAGCTTTAGAGGGGTTTTCTTCATCATCAAGTGAAACCCCTGTCGGTATTGAAATCAAAAAAAGCACCCCCGTAACTCGCACAATAACCTCACGAAATATTGACCGGCTACGCTTAACGTTTGGCACCCAAGCACTGGTTGAGGTTAAAGATAACGGAGATCGTGTTGGTACATCGGTTGAATTGCAAGTTCAGGTGCAACGCAATGGTGCGTGGGTAACAGAAAAAAATGTCACTATCCGTGGCAAGCGGAGCAACTCGCCGTATCTAATGGCTGTCGTCATTGATAAGTTG
Organism: Providencia sp. PROV076; assembly: GCF_028483405.1. Lineage (NCBI taxonomy): Bacteria > Pseudomonadati > Pseudomonadota > Gammaproteobacteria > Enterobacterales > Morganellaceae > Providencia > Providencia sp. PROV076. The sequence goes on from NZ_JAMPRR010000037.1 coordinate 47,000, forward strand.
CCGCCCCCACCTTTTAGTATCCGCATGGTTCGCCTAACGGCAGATAGTAATAGCGATAAACTGCAAAACAACACCATTTGGTCAAGTTACACAGAAATCACAGACATTAATCAAACGTACCCGGGTTCGGCTGTTGCGGGCCTAACGTTTGAAAGTGAACAGTTTGGGAATCAATACCCTACACGTAACTATTTAGTTCGGGGATTAATTGTTCAGGTACCAAACAATTATGATCCTGAAACTCGCACCTATGGTGGAATTTGGGATGGAACGTTTAAGCCTGCATATACCAATAATCCTGCGTGGGTGCTGTACAGCTTATTAACGACGAAGCGATTTGGGCTAGGTAAAAGACTTAAAATAGCTGAAGTTGATAAGTTTGCGCTTTACGTTATTGGTCAATATTGCGACCAATTGGTACCTGATGGCTTCGGTAATAAAGAGCCTCGAGTAACCTGCAATGCTTATATTACTGACATTCGCAAAGCGTATGATTACTTCAGTGATCTATGCTCAATAATGCGAATTATGCCTGTGTGGAACGGGCTACAAATGACATTTGTTCAAGACCGCCATAGTGATGTTGTTTGGCCCTACACAAATGCAAACGTGGTTAATGGTCGTTTTCATTATAGCTTCAGCCCTTTAAAGGCTCGTCATACCGCTATTGAAGTACGCTTTATTGATCCGCAAAATGGGTGGAAAACCAGTGTTGAGCAAATTTCAGATGATGCACTGGTTGCACAGTTTGGCCTTAACGTGCTTCGAGTTGACGCCTTTGGCTGCACAAGTCGCGGACAAGCACGTCGTTATGGTTTATGGATATTATTGACGGAGAAATTAGAGACTCAAACTGTTGAGTTTGAAGTGGGAGCGGAAGGGTTACGTCACACTCCTGGTGATATCATCGAAATTATGGATAACGACTGGGTAGGTGGTGAGGATCCTATTGGCGGCAGGCTTATTGCCATTGATGTGACTCAAAAGGTTTTAACGCTTGATAGAGAAGTAACAAAGCCTAAATCGGGTGTTGCCTTTATTTCGTTAATGAATGCCACTGGGCGTTATGAGCGTGTAAAAGTGACAGGGTACTTGGGTAATCATCAAATCAAGGTTGAATCAATACCCAAAGGTGTCGCCACAAAATCGGTATGGGGTATTAGCCAGCCTGATTTGGCTCGTCGTTTATTTAGAGCGATTACGATTTCAGATAAGGGCGATGGAACCTACGGTGTTATTGCAGTTCAGCATGTCCCCGAAAAAGAGGCTATTGTCGATCAGGGTGTAAAATTTGAACCATTACCAGACACACCACTTGGCGGCTACATTCCCCCAGTTGAAAACCTTTCGGTTGAAGTCAGTGCGGATAGTGACAATTGGCAAGTGGAAGCCAACTGGACAACCGCGACAGCGGTTCGTGGTGTTGATTTTATCCTCAAATTAACCCAAGCAGGGCGTATTGTTGGAACCGCTAAAACACAAGAAAACCGTTATCGAATGGGAAACCTACCACAGGGCAACTACCTGCTTTCTGTGGCACCGCAAAATAAAGATGGACAAAAGGGAGAGCAATCCTCTGTTTCATTTGATATCAACCCACCGCCACCACCGTCTTATATTGATGTTGAACCGGGGTTTTTCAGCTTAGGGATTATCCCGCATGTGGGCGGACAAAATGCGCTGCGCTTGCAGTATGAGTTTTGGTTTTCTGAAAAACAGATCGCCAATATCAATGAAGTTGAGCTATTGGCTGAATACCTTGGCAATGGCACGATGTGGGTTATTCAGGGAAGAAAGCTTAAAGCTGGCCAGACATATTATGTTTATGTCAGAACCGTGAATCCAGTAGGCAAATCGCAGTTTGTTGAAGCCAACGGCAAGCCAGAGGATCGGGCTGATGAAATTTTGGAAGTTATCGGCGATAAGTTTCTCAGTACTGAAGCGGGTCAAGAGCTACAAAAGCAAATCGACTTCAACAAAGACAATCTCACTGATTTAAAAATTGATAGTGACGACTTTAGACAAAAAGTTATCAGTATTGATCGCGAGATAAAAGCTGTTAACGAAGCCGTGATGACTAATACCCAATTCACGACTGAGCTTCACTTCAAACTTAGCGAAACTACCGCGCACGGGAAAGCTGAAATCTTTCGGCTTGAGCAAGTGCAGGCGACTGATAGAGAGTCTCATGCGAAATTTCAGCAGCAAGTCAATTCAGAATTTGAGCATGTGGCAGCGGATGTTTTGAATGTCCAAGAATCATTGGCGAAATCGAATGAAGCCTTTGCGCAACAAATCGGTCAAGTTCGTGCTGATTTGGATGAGACCAATAATGAAGTCGGTACAATCAAAGGGCGAGTGACCACTGTTGAAACTGCGACAGCTGATTTAAAACAAGCGCAAGTGAAGTTTGAACAGTCTACAACCGCACAGTTTGGTGAAATGACCGGCTATATCACTAACATTAATCAAACCATCACTAATCTTGAATTTTCTTTCTCTGAAGCACTGATGCAAACCAATGCACAAGTGAATGAAACGAATTCAGAGCTATTGAAAACGAAAGCAGAAGTGACTCGATTGGCGAGTGCAACAGCAACAAATGAGCAAGCGACAGCAGAATTAGCAGAGAACGTAAAAGCGCAGTATGAGCATTCAGAAGCTGAATTTGTTGATGTGCGTAAATCAATAGCAGAGAAAGACAAAGCTCAATCTGAGCGCACAGAACAAGTGCGTGCAGAGCTTGGCAAAGATATTAACGATAACAAAGATGAGTTATCAAAAACCAATGCGGTAGTGACTCAGCACT
>NZ_JAMPRR010000038.1:0-43272 GCF_028483405.1 Providencia sp. PROV076
CATATTTGCAGGGGAAAAGCATATTTGCAGGGGGGAAACTCCAGCCCCTCCCCTACATGTTTGCAGGGGAAATTCACTGCCGTTCCGCTGCATGTTTGCAGGGGAATGCATATTTGCAAGGGGATAAACTCAGCCTACTACTGCATGTTTGCAGGGAAAAGCATATTTGCAGGGGGGATATAACTGCCGTTCCGCTGCATGTTTGCAGGGGAACAGCATATTTGCAAGGGGATATAACTGCCCCTCCGCTGCATGTTTGCAGGGGAACAGCATATTTGCAAGGGGATATAACTGCCCCTTCGCTGCATGTTTGCAAGGGAATAGCATCTTTGCAAGGGGATATAACTGCCCTTCCACGACATGTTTGCAAGGGAACAGCATGTTTGCAGGAGGAAATCACGGTTCCTCAATAACATGTTTGCAGGGGGACGCATACGCCCTGGAATATACTTAATCCAGGTCGGTATTTTTCAACAAATCTGGGTCACGCGAATTGATTGAGAAAAAAACTTGTCGCTTTCCTTTCGACACCCTATAGCCTTCAGTGTACTTGAGGTATTTGACGTCTTCTAATAACTTCATTGCCCTTCTAACCATTTCAAGTTGCTTATAAGGGTCTGAGCGCATATTTAAACGCTTCATCAACCTTTCAAATGAGACTATCTGCACCCTATTCTCACTGTTTGGCAACCCTTCAAGAAAAGCATAGATAGCCTTTGCCACTTCATTTCTTTTGATCGCAGGGAATACCTTCAGCTTCAGAACGCGCTTGTAGTCCATTTTGTACAAGTCACTTAATTTTGGATTGAATTCCAAAATAACTTCGTTTGCAGCTGTATCCACCCTGGAGAAATTCAACAAGTGAGTTGTAGCACTAATCAAATCATCGCCAGTATCTTTGTACACAGATATTGAAGTGGATGTAATTTTTCGAAGTGATTTAGCGACCCTTTCTTTCAGGATTTTGTTAATTTGCCTTGTGTTGTAATCACACATCTTTGCAAAATCACTGAAGGGAAGCACAACTTTATTGTCTACCATTGGATATTCACTGAGTGACTGAATTATTGAAAGCCAGATACGAAAGTCTGTATCCATATCTAATTTAGGCCCAGATATGGTGACTCTGTCATAACCTTCGCTATTAACAATCTCAAGGTTTCTCAGCTCTTCCGAAGCATCCATCACCCTGCTACCAACATTTTTCTTTTCCCTGCTACTAACGGGACTAAAAACACTAAGCCTAAGCAGTGAGATAGGTTGAATCGATCGCGTATCTGTTGATGATATGTAATCAATTTCGCCCGTCGTCTTGTTTTTTACTTCCACAGACAGGCCTAAATCATTAATATCCTTAGCCATAGTTATTCCTAAAATATTATTATTTGTTAACAGGCATTTTGAGCCTTTGCATATTTGCAGGGGGATGTATAACATGTTTGCAGGAGGAAATCAGCATATTTGCAAGGGAAAAATGCATGTTTGTAAGCTGATCTTGCATGTTTGCAAGGGGAAATAACATGTTTGCAAGGGAATTTAACTCTGCAACTGGTTGAAAATAAAATAAAATATCAACCTTAGATCACTTAGTTGTTTTTAGTTATTTAAGATCACAATAGATCCAATTATTAGATCACTCCTGTTAATAACGGGGATAACTTCCTTACCACCCTTCAATTTACTTTAAAAACTCTAAATGTATTTCCATTGGGAAAAATAATTTCAAATCCTACTTTTTCACTCCGCATCTCTATTAAAAACCGATGCCTTTCCGTCCCTAGAAATCAGTGGATTATTCAGTAATAACTCCTTTCCTTCATTCTTGCATAAATCAAAAACCACCTTTAATTGATTGATTTTAAAGATTAACTATAAGGATTTGGTTTCCTTTATTTGTCCACAGCCGGAAGTAACATATACATGTTTGCAGGGGAATGATTTGCATGTTTGCAAGGGAAAATATGCATGTTTGCAGGATGATCTTACATACTTGCAAGGAGAACTTACATATTTGCAGGAGGAAACAGCATGTTTGCGGGGGAAAAATGTTCTATAATACTTTGATAGTATTAATCAATCTCGCCCTTAGATCCCTTAGGTCTTTTTAGATCAGTTATTAGATCAAAAGATCCAATTATTAGATCATCCCTGTGAATAATGGGTATAACTATTTGAAAAGCGGACATCTGGAATGCAATCCGCTTAAAGTTTAAGTAGCCACACGGGATCGAATTTATTTAAAAAGCAATATTTTTTGCCAGACCAAAAACAAAATCATTAGTGAATGTAAAATCACGCCACACCAGGCAACCATCCGCATCACGAATTTCTACCTGAGTTGATGTCTTACTATAACGAATGATCTCAATAGTCTTTCCAGACAAACCACCAGCTCTGATCAATGCTTCTGTAACCTTCAGACCTTCTTGTTGACGAAGGTCATATGCATTGTCATCCGATTCAGTGGAACCCTGTTCAGCACGGGCAATTTGAGCCTCAGCAGAGCGAAACAGGTCAGCCAATTCTTTCCCTTTATTTCGCTCTACACCTGCAAAAACTTCTTCTAAATACGTCATATTTTACCCTTGTGACCAATTTGAAATGATCGTGCTTGTGAAACCAACGATCTCTTTTGAGATCACTTCTTCGGCTTGGAATACTTCGATGCAAATTTCTTTAGAGCCAGAAGCGAGTTCTACCCGACACAATGGAAACGTACCCATAATGTCCCGCTTAAGCTTCGCCAAAAGCTCGCTAAGTGATTTTCCAGGGATCTTTGGAGCTAAGTGAGCAGGAACTGAAACTTGCAGGCAAATCGCCTCAGGGGCGTTACAAGCGCTATCACACATCAAACTCATCGTGCCATAACCGACCAGTGAACGATGATAGAACACCGCTTCACGGGTAGCAGACTCGTGATTGGAGATCAGCGCATAACCATTTTTTTCCAATTCTAGATAGTCGCTATTAGCAATACGCTGAGAGTAGTCCTCACCCCAGGATGCATTATTACGGCCTTCAAAACGGGCATGGTGATAGTGAGACTTTAAAAAAGCATAATGCTCTTCACGGGAAGGCATGGGAATGTGTGAGTAATTCATCAGTGTTTATTCCTTTGCGTATCAGACTTTCAGTATCAAGCCTCCCATGCAGCTGACAAAGGGGTAAACACAACGGAAATCGAAAAACAAAGTTAGTTTGTGGAAATGGGTGGGTAATCCCACCCACTGAAATTACTGGCCGACGTTGGTTAACACTTCACGAATGCGATCAATGGTGGTTTGGGCTTTATCATCCCCCACTCCCGCCCCCCTATTGTGAATTTCGGCCGCAATATGACACACTTGGTCAATGACCATTTCAGGAACTGCCTTCACCACACTTTCCGGACGTGCTAATACGAGATTCATTTCGCAAACAGTGACACCAGCACGACGTGCCATAGCTTCACGTTCACCTGCCGCTACACGCAGATCGTCAATCGATTGCAGCATCGCTTCATTATCTGGCTTACACCCCAGTTCATCGGCAATCTCTTTAATGCATTGCGGAAGCACATCGTCTGAGAAGTGCTGAAGCCGGAACTGGATCAGCGCCAGCTGTTCATCCGGTGTTAAGCTCACGCCTGCCCCCCAGAATGAAAGGCGATTTTTCATGTCCACGAGTCGGGCATGGTTGGTCAGAATATTGGCGTTGCGGGTACCATCAACATCAGGCCCAGCATTCGTTTTTTCAGGTGTCGGATTCATGAAAACCTCATTTTCGGAATGGGTGAATTTCTCAACTACAGTTGCACTTCAACATGAGTTGCTGAAATGTCATGTCGGACATTTTCACTACTTTCTCAGGCACTTCAGCACCGAGACTCTTCAAGTGTGCTCTCAGTTCGTCCCGCTCCTTCATCGTTTCAATCAAGAGCCGAGACACCTGTGCTGACCACTCTGGCCGCATGTGGACTGGCGACTCCGGATAATTGTTCCAGTGCGCCATCATGGTTAAAGCCACGCGCAATGTGTCGCGTTCGAAAACCGAGAGTGACTTAACGCAGATCCCCGGAGGGAATTTTTCCGCCTTAATTAATTTAAGATAGTTAATTTGAGGCCGATTGTTTGCCAGGCTCATGATGCCTCCGTAAAAAAGCAGGTTTTGTGATAATAACGTCCACATCCATGCAACGATTGTCCTGACACATTTGCGCCTGACTTTTGTCGTAGAGCATCAACGCGACACGCTCGCCGGGCAGAGGCAGATCTTTTTCTGCCGGGATCTCACCCACTACATCAATACGGACGGTACTTTTGTTACTGTACAGGCTTAACCCGTCACGTTTTTCAATATCGACTCGGTATTCAGCGATGACAGAATCGGTTTTCTCCTGGCTGGGCATCAATTCGAACCCAGCGATCAGAGCGCCCCCTAACACCATAATCAACGCACCATCTAACAACACATCGGTCATATTCGTTTTCATCATTCATATCCTGTATGAATAGTAAACTTCAATACTGACTCAACTTGTACTGCCGACGAAATTAAGCGTTTCACGCTGCCTCCTGAACGAAGCGCTCCATTGTTCTCACCACGAGACGGAAGTGTTTGCTTAGCGCAACAGGGTCCCGCCCAGCCATTTTGGTGATGGGATCGGAGTCATGCTTCAGCATCAAGCCATCATCCAGTCGCCACAGCATCCGCAGATACTCCAGTTTCAGTTGATTGACGATCACTTCTCTCAGATGCTGAGAGAGCCCCTGGCAGCTTGTAATTGCATTACGACGAGTATGTTGATGGTAACGACGAAAAGCGCGCTCAGTGGACGTGCCGGACTTACTCAGCTTCAACGAGCACCAAGCACTGGTATGCCCGATCACGAAAACCGAAAGTGTGTTTTTGGCCCTATTTTTCTCTTGCTGCATGGATAGTTCATCCTCGCGCGTCAAAGATGCACGGATCCATTGACCGGTTGAGGTCTGATTCGCCAAGTGCCACTGCATGGTGAATGCCAGATTAGCCCACCAGCGTAGACGGATGATACTGGCGTTCACTTTGTTGGCGATCAGAAACTGATAGCGTTCCGTCGTTAGTACACGCAGGTCTTTACGAGACGCAATCCCATCCATTGTCTGATGGCCGTTTAAGCCCAGGCTGCGATAAGTTTGGCCGCGCTGCATCATGCGGTTGTACAGTGCTGACTTTCCTTTGCACAGGGAAACTGCACCGAAGCGCAGATAAAATTGAGCAGCACTGCCGGAGGTGTATTGCCCAGCCAATACCGCTTCACGCAGTCGAGGATATTCCTCCCAAATGATGAACTCAGCAGCATCCGCGTCGATGGTCACTTCACTGTCCTCGCTGAAGCTAACCACGCGACGTTTTCCGTTCGGCGTATTGATAATGCGGCTGGCACGCTCATCGTCGGCACCGTTAAAATAGGCCATTTCAGCGATGGGATCAGCCAGGCCATCCATACCGGAATCATTACCAAACTGCCCGACCTTGACCCACAATGCTTTGGGCATAGGGGTCTTTGGGGTGACAGGCATTTCAGGCTCATCTTCCAGTAAGTCGAGCTCACCTTTTGCCCAGACGCGGCGATAGATTTCCAGAGCATGAAACGGTTTTTCGTTAAAATGGTGGAATGACCACATGAAGTCTATATGGATTAACGCAACCTCACTGACAATGCGAAATTGAGGTGACGCCATGCGGCGGTTGTGGGCGGTGTTTTCCAGTTCGCCCGATCGAAGTTTATCGGCTACATCCTCAGCACGCAGCTGCTCAACGTAGTCCATACTGCAACAAACATGCAGCAGGCGCTCCAGGAAGCGCGGTGAATAGACATCAGGCTGAACCTTGATGAAGCCTCCAGCATACAAGGTGCGACCCACAGGATGCCTATCTTCCCACGCATTGCGACGCTTGGACAAAAATCGCTGAATACGGTTGAGCCCAGCCATGTAACCGTGGCGATCGTCATCAGAACGCAGAAGGTTTTCCATTGATTTATCGAGACCGACCGCCTGGCAAGCCCAACATCCAAACCGGCTCCCACAGGCTTCACTGGATTTTTTCTCAGAACCCGACCAAACACATTCCCCTGTTGCGGCCTTGTAGAGCTCAGCGGTGTCGTTGTTGCTGTCCAGGTAGCTCGGCAGCAGATACTTAGAAGCGCTTCCGGCGCTTAGCAGAAACTCCCACACGTCGCCCTGTAACCAATGCCTGATGGGGTACAATTCGCCGCCTTCTTTTGTGATCTTAACCTGACTCGCATTCCCGCCTTTTAAGGCGATGTTTTTGGCTCGGATAACGCCCTCTGCATCGCGGCTTCCCAGCAGCAAACAGACGCGTTTACCCACGGATTTTGGCAGGCTTTTCACGTATGCCGTTTTGGCGCGTTTGGCCGCAAAAATCTTCAAGTCGTTGGAGCACTGACGCACTGAGCTGTTGGTGAACGTGGGCAAGCCACGCCCCGTCAGTATCCGCCCCGTCCAGCTGGAGGTGAGCCCCGGTTTTGCGAGAACAATAGACAGCGGCAGGTTTTCTTGATCGATGAACTTTTCAAGCGCAGCCAGTTTCTGATCGGCGAGCCAGCGTATCTCAGGGTTTTCAATGCCAGTATCGGTATGCAAAAGGTAATGGTGTTGGCTAATAGGAATTCCCGCGCGAACAGCGCGCACCAACGCCATGAGGAATAAGTGCAGGACAATTTCGGAGTCTTTACCGCTACTCCAGGCGAGGGAGATCGTCCAATTATCAGCAAGGGCTTGGTAGATAGAAGCTGTGCCATTATGGATGAGATCAGCCATGCTGACTCCACGACTGGCATCACGATAGTTCAGGTCGGCATCTTCCTTCAGTGTTTGCCATACGGCCTGCCACTTATCCGCTTTTAAGACTGATATGGAAGGTAGTTCCGGATTTTTAAAGTTGAAGGAATGCTGCATAAATCACCTGTTATTTGTTTTGTTTACAGGATATTTTCTCATGAGGCAGACAGCTGACGAAGTAATGAGCGCTAAAAACAATTCTTTAGCTAGATAATTAAATTTATAATATTCTGTGATAAATTAGACTAAAACCTAAAAGGTTATCTCATGTGGCAAATTGAACTGGAAAGTATAATTAAGAAATTGGATTCAGATTACGAAATTGCGAAGGAGGAAACATTATGCTGTTCAGGGGCAGCTTATTGTGCTTTTGAAGCAAATACAGAAACCTTCAAATATGCAATTGGTTTTATAGAAAGATTTTTTTCGAATAGCAAATTCTTCACCTACATCCTAACATCCTATGAAAATCAAGAAATAATTAATCAGTATATTTCTAATGATGAAAGTAAAGACATTTCATTCGTAATTAAAGGGGCTGACATTTATAATAATTGTAACTGCCTACGCAGCCACCGAAATATTATTAGCCTTAGCTTTATCAATGAGCATAAAGAAAAAACAAAATGGAAATGCCATCATGGCGGCTCTTATGCATCTTGGTTGAGTGGTGCGCACGAAAGAATTGATGTAGCAACATATAACTTGCAACAAATAAAGTTAATTAAAAACAAACTTGAGTTATTTGATTTTATAGAAAAACGATATTACTATCCGAATGAAACATCAAGTGTTAATGATAATAAAATAACACAACATAAAGACAATTATAAGTATTACCATATTTTAGATAGTATTATAAAACAATTCAATAGGGATAAACCGAACGATCTAACAGAAAGAAATGTCGATATCGAATCAATTTCTCAGGAATACAATGCCAATGGAGTGAAGCTAAAACTGGTTGACGCACAGTTTGCCCGGTATAGCTTGTTATCTATTAATGAGTTTACTAACATAGAAAACGACGGTCCGTTTGGTGCTGTGTTTGACAGTCGAATAAATAAGAAATTGCAAATTAATACTTCTCCAAAGTTATTAAATATATTTAAAGAGTTGATCTCCTGTAACTTTTTAAAAAATCTAGCATTAAAGCCAATGGGTATCATTGACGTAGGTTTCGGATTGGAATCTATAGAACGAGGCGCCCCTCTTGGTGCATCAATAAAAATGCTACCTTCATTATCTTGTTTTTATGGTGTGATATATAATGATAAATTAATAGTTTCACACAACAAAGAAAAGCAAGAAATAACATTTGAAGAATTAAGGGATGATTACAATCTATTGGATGACGGCTGCGTTGTTACTCAAGTTATTCACATTAAATATTTTATAGTCAAGAATGTGGAGAATACTTCATTGAGCATCTAGATCATGAGTATATTTTATATGATTCATCTGAATATACATTAAAAGAGGAAAAACCTGAACAAAAAGGCAGTGTAGATAAAATAAAAACATTTAAAATTGACAACTCGAAAATTCCTTTTTTCTATAAGCATAAAGGTAATTACTTGCTACTCATAATTCTTGAGCTATATTTTATGAATAAAGAATTATTGCGAGAGTATTTTGAAGAAGTAAATAAGAACAAATAGATAAGTTTAAAAAAAGCCAGAATACCCTGGCTTTGGTAACATTCAATATTCTTCAAACTGTGGTCCGGTGTAGTTGTCAAATCGCGACCACTGGCCGTTGAAGGCCAAACGAACCGAGCCGATAGGCCCGTTACGCTGCTTACCCAGGATAATTTCGGCTACCCCTTTGTGCTCGCTATTCTCGTTGTAGACCTCGTCACGGTAGATGAACATGATGAGGTCCGCATCTTGCTCTATCGAACCCGACTCGCGCAGATCCGAGTTTACGGGTCGTTTATCTGCTCGTTGCTCCAGTGAGCGGTTAAGCTGCGATAAGGCCACCACGGGTACCTGTAGTTCCTTCGCAAGCGCCTTCAAAGAGCGGGATATTTCTGCTATTTCCTGTGTTCGGTTGTCTTTCAACGCCGGAACCCGCATCAACTGAAGGTAGTCCACCATGATCAGGCTCAAACCACCGTTTTCACGAAACACTCGCCGTGCCCGCGATCGCAATTCAGTCGGAGTTAGGCCGCTGCTGTCGTCGATATAGACGTTTCGTTTTTCCAGCAAAATGCCCATCGTGCTTGAAATACGAGCCCAATCTTCGTCATCCAGTTGGCCCGTCCTGATTTTGGTCTGGTCAACGCGGGACATGGAAGCCAGCATACGCATCATGATTTGTTCACCTGGCATCTCCAGGCTGAAAATCATCACAGGCTTGTCCTGTGTCATCGCTGCGTTCTCACAGATGTTCATCGCAAAGGTGGTTTTACCCATTGAAGGGCGCGCTGCGACGATGATCAGGTCGGACTTTTGGAGTCCGGCTGTCTTTTTGTTCAGATCGGTGTAACCCGTATCGACGCCTGTCACCCCGTCATGCGGTGTTTGGTACAGCTGCTCGATGCGCGTTACAGTTTTCTCCAGAATGGCATCAATGCCCATCGGCCCGCTGTCTTTATTAGTTCGAGCCTCTGCAATCTGGAACACACGGCTTTCGGCCAGGTCCAGTAATTCAGCACTATTCCGACCCTGGGGATCGTAACCCGCATCCGCAATATCATTGGCCGCAGTGATCATTTCCCTCACTACGGCACGCTCACGCACGATGTCGGCGTAGGCTGTGATGTTAGCGGCGCTTGGGGTATTTTTCGACAGTTCGGCCAGATAGGCAAAGCCACCGACCAAGTCAAGCTGGTTGTGTTGCTCCAGTGCTTCAGCAAGTGTGATCAGGTCAATCGGTCGGCTTGATTCCACCAGCCGTTGCATCATGGTAAAAATACTTTTGTGGGCACGGGTAAAGAAATCCCCTTCCACAACACGTTCGCTCACCAAATCCCAGCGTTCATTGTCCAGCATCAGACCGCCAAGAACGGATTGCTCCGCTTCAAGTGAATGGGGAGGCATTCGAAGACCAGCCAGACGCATATCTTGTTCAGTGGCGATCGTGGACGAACGTTGATTTTTCTCTTTCATCACCGGCCTCACAGCGTGTTTCGTTGCGCGATTTGGCGTTCACATTCAGCCGCCAAGGACGGGTAATGCTGTGCAATTGCAGAATACAGTTGCTGGCTCATGCAAGAGGCTTCACGTTCCTGCCCAGAGCTACGATACGCATTTTCTTTATCGTGATCGTAGTTGCTGAGCAGCTGTCGAACGTAATTCACTTTTATGCGAGCCAGAAACGCGTCGGTGTTTTTGCCTTTTCGGCGAATGGAATGGCCTTTCCCCAGCGCGCGCGGCTTACAGCCTCGGCTTTCATAGTGGGAGATAGCTAACGTTTCCAAGGAAGCGTCATCAATGACGCGGATGGTGATTTTAGGCAGGATAGGCAGTGCGTGATCCATAAAACCTCCGAGCTGCCGTGACGTTATTTTTTTATTGAACGGCACGGGCGGTGTAGTGAAGTGAGATAAAAAAGGCCGGAGAACCGGCCTAATCTTGCGAAGACAGCGCGTTGGTTTATGCCTCAGCGTCGCCCTCGCCTTCACCGTCATGAGCCTCAGTGGCTTCTTCATTGCCCTCGCCTTCACCGTCATGAGCCTCAGTGGCTTCTTCATTGCCTTCGTTTTCAGCCTCAGCAGCTTCTTTCGCCGCCTGTTCGGCTTCCTCTTCCAGCTTGGCCGCTTCTACATCGCTCAGCGCTGCCATCAGCTGGCGGGCAACTTCAGGGGACAGACGCAGCACCACTTCTTCCGGCACGGTCTCAGCGATTTCAATCTGGTTTTCGTGCTCAGCCGTTGGTGCGGGAGGGATCTGCGAGCGCAGCTGATCCAACGTCGGCAACAGGCTTTCGAAGGTTTTGCGCACGACTTTTGGTTTCACCTTGGCTTTCTTCGGCGAAGACACATAGCGCGCGGTGACGCGGTTTTTACCTGCTTGCTCGGCTTTAGCCAGAGAAGCCATCAGGATGTCGAAAGCGTCACGGTCGGTGCCTTGGCAATCAGTGATCACGTCAATCGCAACATCACCGGACACTTTATCGTCTCGTACCAATTTTTTAATGCGCTCTTCGGCTTTAGCCAGGATCAGGCTGCGACGAACGGTTACGCCGGACAGACCCAGACGACGAGCGATAGAGTCGATTTCGTGGCCCCAATCAACCAGACGGCGGAAACCTTCAGCGCGCTCAATCATCTTCAGGTGCTTGGTGTTGGCGCTTTCGATCATGTTGAAGACTTCTTCGTCCTTACCGCCTTCGAACTCTTCAATGATCAGCTTTTCAAATACTGCACCTTCAGCGATAGCGGCCATCAGGCCGGTGAAGCGGTGGTGACCGTCGATGATTTTCAGGCGAGTCACACCGTTCACAACAACCACTTTAACGCGGATAGCCGGGACGCTGCTCGGGTGGTTCAGGTAGGCGTTCTTGAACATCTCTGCGCGCTCTACATCAACCTCACGCAGGTTCAGGCCTTCTTCAACGTACAACCATGAGACGCTGACCGCGTACACGTTGTTTCGACCAACGTTCAGCTCTTCAAACAGCGCGCTGTTTGCAGCTGTTTTGCGCTCTTTGGATACGAAGTCGCTCAGACCACGCAGCGTGGATGGGGCCTTGTCCATCTGACGCATGATAGCGCCCAGATTGCCCATCAGCTCGTTGTCACGGGAAGCTTGGAAGATTTGTTGTACGTTGATAGTCATGATAGTTACTCCGCAAATTGTTATTGGTTGTTTACGTGTTTGTGCTTACTTCTGAATCCAGTTAAACACGGCGTGTACCGGTGACGAATAGCAAATGCGGAAAAAAATAGTCTTTTTTCGATTGTTTTTTTATCGATGGGAAATGGGCGTAAAAAAAGCCAGTATTGCTGGCCTTTGGTTGGAGAGTTCCGTTACTGTGAGTTGGCTTTCGCTTCCGTCATGATTTTGTTCATTGCAGCGGCAAGCTGCTCGCTTTCACCTTCGGTGTAATCCGGCCAAGGAACGAAAGGACGATTTGTTTTGTTCAGCAAAGAGAAACCTGTAGGGCACCGCCATTGCATTGGAGTCGTTTGACCTTCAGTGAAGTTAACCAACATCAGTTCTTGCTCGCAAGTGACATCTTTCACACCACCGATCTCAATCAGGCGGGTGCTCATTATCCCAAAATGTTCATCTGCAAACTTCAAGTGGTCATAGGCCGCAAATGTGCTGTAAAGGCCGACCCACAGAAGGATCTGGATATTAAGGATAGTGCCTATCTGTCCGAGAGTTTTTTCTTTCATGGCTTTGCGTAATAAAAGCGCGGCACCAAACAGCAAGTACAGGCCACCAGCCAGGAAAAGCCATACAGGTAAATTGGAGCCTGATTGGTCCACCTGTTCAGAGCCTGCATCCATCAATGATTTGATGAATGGAGCAAGGAGCAAGAAGAAAGCCGGAACATAGAATAGCCAAGTCAATTTTACTTGTCCGATAGCTGCTATACGTTTTTCCTTGTCAAGGCTCGCTTCTTCTAGCACAACTTTCATTGTTTTTGCGAAGGAAAATATCGCTGCGATCATAAATAGGACCGTCATTATTAAATACATTTACTCTCCAAAACTCAGGAATACATACTTTGAAGCAATGGTACAATGTTAATAATTAAAATAGTAATTAATTCAGTCGCAAATTGAGGGGCATTTTCAGGTAACGGTAAATGAACTGCCACCCTTCCCCGTGTGGTGTACGGTAATCCAGGCGCGGTAGATGCTGCTTTGCATCGTGTTGATTATAGTTTTTCGATGCAGTATTGAATTGGAAAAAATGCGCGAGCTCATGCGCTACCAGCGCCCGAAGATGGTCTAGTCGGTTAATGGAATAAAATGAGCCAATTTCCTTATCCTTGCAAACATGCGCGTACTCGTGAAAGTAGCATGCAAACATGCGCAGGCCGTATATTTCGACCAAATCCGTCTCGAAGATGAGTAACCAGTACTGAAAGGTTAGGTGCTAATATAGTACCTAACCTTTATTTTCAATGTGTTATGTGAATATTCGCGTGCTGATGGTAATTCAAGGGGCACCAATGGCACATGTACATTTCATGTATATTTCATGTAATTCTCGTGGTTATTATATTTGGCAAAAGTCATATGTAGGAAAGCTAATTCGATTTGACTTGAGAACTAGAGATCTACAAATCGCTCATAAACGTTCAAAAATTCTACTTAGTACTTTTCATCGATTAAAAAAAGAATGCACTGATTTTGATGAGATCAGAGCACATTTAATTAATGAACGAGATATGTTCATCGAAGAAGGGATTCATTTAGAGGCAAACTACATTTATTGGATTAATAGCGGGAATTTACCTAGTAGACAGCAGAATGATAGCCGCTTTCAAGCTAAAGGGCATAAAATTAGCCAAGTTGCTGATGAGTGGTACAACGAAATGAAATCTGAATGGAGGCCATTAACATTTAAAGGTAACAAGGCTGCGATTGATTATTTAATTAGCCTATATGGTGATAAAGATATTCAATCATTTAACAAACCAAAGGTAGCTAGTTTTAAAAAGGCTTTAAAGAATAAGTATAAGTCTGAATTCTCTAGCCAATCCATGTTTAAGAAAGTATCAGCTCTTTTTAGCTTTGCCGCTGATAAAAGGGATTATATTACTAAAAATCCTTTTAGTAATATGGGATATAAGAAGATTAAAAAAATTAACCCTAGAATCTCAGTATCCACTGAATCACACAAAAAAGTACTTGAACTTATAGAGCACAAATCTCATCTGTGGTGGCTTATACAGGTACTATATTACACAGGTATGAGAGTGACCGAATGTATACAGCTAACAGAGCAGGATTATGTATACATTGCGGATAAAGGACAAAAGATAGCTTGTATAAGTGTTAATGATAGGGATGGTAAGAGGATTAAAAATTCAAGTAGTATAAGAACTATACCAATTCATAAAAATTTACTTCAAAGCGGAATTATGGATGAGAAGCCTGTATTTCCATGGGCTGTTCATAATCCAGTATCTAATGCTGTAGCAAACCTATTTAAAAAAATAGATGAAAAGCATAGCCCACATGACTATCGATACGCTATGAGTGATAGGC
Source organism: Providencia sp. PROV076 (assembly GCF_028483405.1). Taxonomy (NCBI): domain Bacteria; kingdom Pseudomonadati; phylum Pseudomonadota; class Gammaproteobacteria; order Enterobacterales; family Morganellaceae; genus Providencia; species Providencia sp. PROV076. The sequence continues at coordinate 13,999 of NZ_JAMPRR010000038.1, forward strand.
TAAGAGATATATCAGACCTTCCCGACCATATAAGGTTTAGCATACTTGGTCACAGTAGTAGTAGTATGACTGATAGCGTATATAGAGGGAAAGAGCCTATTTTTCTGATGAAAGAAGCAATTGACCGAACTTAGCCATGTTGTTCCAACATAGCTAAGTTTTTACCATCAGCACGCGAATATTCACATAACACATTGAAAATAAAGGTTAGGTACTATATTAGCACCTAACCTTTCAGTACTGGTTACTCATCTTCGAGTACTATCAGTACTGGATCCTAATCCAAAAAAATTAGTTATTACAATGAATTACAATTCATACTCACATGCTAATGAGTTTAGTTTTACATGAATATTACATGATTATATCAGGCTCCAGTACTGATATGGTAGCGTTATGATAAGTACAAAACTGAAGTTCACTGTGTTCTCGCGACAAAGTTACTTGCCTTTAGTACTCGAATTATTTTGGGTCAGGGGGAATATACTGATTTTATGAATACTTAAAGTAATCCCTTACTGAAGTAAAAAATGATGAGCTTTTTATATCATTGAAGTAAAAGTTCAGTATACATAAATAGTAAATTTTGGTAATGAATTTTAAACAATATATTTAATATATCTATACTTTAACAAAGTGGAGTATATAATTCATCTTGCTATTGTTAAAGAATTAAATATCCACTTTGGAGATTAAATTAATTAGTATTAATGGGGGTTAATAAAACTGATGAAACTAATTCAGTGTTTAATAGAGGAAAAACAAATAAATAAACTGTATTTATTAGTGCAATCTATAAATCTATTCGAACATCTATAGTAGATAGTAATTTATTAATATGTATATCTACCGTATCTAAACACTTAACAGGTAGTACTGTATTATCAAGTAATATAGGTAACTCAGTACATCCGAGAATTAAATTTAACACATGCCTAGGAATTCATTTAAATTTTATCCATTATAAAACCCAATATATTTAACTCTATTAAAATACTTATCACTGTTAAAACATTAAGACATACTTTACTGAGTTCAAATAAAAAACCATATAGAAATATAATTATTAAAATTTAAATGCAAAATATTCGATATAATCCACAATGAAAAATTCATTTCTATTGATGCTATAAAATCAGCATATCAAAAAATTTCATCTTTAATATGGTTTAAAATAGATAAAAGTCAAAAGGTTATTGTAACACTTATCTTCTATTGATAAAATGGGAGTATTTTTACGTTAAATTAACTGAATATTAACACCAATGAATAGAGCAAAGTAAATTTAAAAGTTAACTTCTAAAAATATCATTTATTCATAACTAGTCAATCTTATTTTTTTTATAGCTTGTGATTCACTTTAAAATAATAAAAATAGTGAATATTATTAAACAAAAAAACACTAAAGATTAATTAAATTTCCTATGTTAGCAGGGCTAACATTATTAAAGATAGATAATTTCTTACTGATATTGCTAGTATGCAAATGCTAGATTTCAATAAGAGATAAAAATCAAATTTAATAAAAGAGGTTATTATGAAATATAATTTTGATGAGATTATTGATAGGAAAGATACAGATTCTCTAAATTATGATGGTTGGAGGCAGTACATATTTAAAGATGATAAGAACGCAAAATATAATTTTGATGATGATGAATTTATCCGTATGTGGGTTGCTGATATGGATTTTTCAACTCCTCCAGAAATATTGAATTCATTAAAAGAAAGATTGGACCGAAAAATACTAGGATACACTAAGGTCTATAATGATGAATATTATCAAATATTTGAAAACTGGTGTAAAAGAAAATATCAATGGGAGATAGATAGAAATGAAATAGTTATATCTCCTGGGATTATCCCTGCATTAAATAGAATAATTCCTTTAATCATAGATAGTAACGAGAAAATTTTAATACATACCCCATCATATGCACCATTTAAAAATGCTGGTGACTACAATTCAAGAGAAGTAATTTATTCTAATCTTAAATATGTAAATGGAAAATATGAGATTGATTTAGTCGATTTTGAAAAAAAAATAACAAATGTTGATCTAAATATAAGGTTATTCATTCTCTCTAATCCACAAAATCCTACAGGGCATATCTGGACTGAAGAGGAGTTAATCAGTATAGGAAAAATATGTTTTGATAATAATGTATGGATTATTTCTGATGAAATACATTGCGATTTGCTAAGAAAGGGAAAAAAGCATGTTCCTTTAGCTAAATTATTCCCTAATGAGGATAAAATAATAACTTGTATGGCACCAAGCAAAACTTTTAATTTAGCTGGAAATCTAATGTCTAACTTATTGATTAAAAATGAAAAAGTAAGACATGAATGGTTAAAATTATATGATGATTTTATATCTCCACTTAGTATTATAGCAACAAAATCAGCATATAAAGATTGTGATGATTGGCTAGAGCAATTAAAAGAATACTTAGATGATAATTTTAAATTAACTCATGAATTTTTTATGGAAAACTTCCCAAAATGTAATTTTATAATTCCAGACTCAACTTATTTAGCTTGGATAGATATAAATGAATACTTACCAAGCTATTTCAATAAAGATAAATTATCGCTATTTTTCGCTAATAAATCTGGCGTTTTACTGGAAGGTGGTAATATGTTTGTGGGGAATGGAGATGGATTCATAAGATTAAACTTAGCATGCCCTAGGGAAATATTAATTGAAGGATTAAATAGAATTAAGACCTCTTTATTATCACTATATTAAAGTGAGTGAAAATTATGAAAGATAATCATAAATCTAAAATACCATTTACTTCATACGACCTTGGTTGGGTTATTCTATGTATTGGAATGGCAATTGGTTCTGGTATAGTTCTAATGCCAATACAGATTGGCCTTAAAGGAGTGTGGGTATTTTTATTTTCTATATTACTCTCGTATCCTGCAATATATCTCTTACAAAACCTTTATCTAAGGACATTATCAGAAACAAAGGAGTGTGATAATTATACTGGAATCATAACTCAATATTTAGGAAAAAATTGGGGGATAGCTTTAGGCATTATATATTTTCTAATGTTATTAACAGGAATACTCGGTTATTCATTAGCAATAACGTATGATGGAGCATCTTATTTAAAAACATTTGGATTAACTAACAAAACACTATCAGATTCATTTTGGTTCCCATTAATAATATTATCATTATTAGTGTTCATTGCCTCCCAAGGAGAAAAAATATTATTTAAAATCTCAGGGCCAATGGTTATTATAAAATTTGGAATAATTTTGATTCTAGGTTTTTTCATGATACCACATTGGAATTTTGATAATATAAAAGCCATGCCTGATTTATTATCATTTACACGAGATGTTTTTTTAACTTTGCCTTTTACACTATATTCAATTTTATTTGTCCAAATTTTAAATCCAATGAATATAGCTTATAGGAAAGTAGAAAATAATAAAGAAATCGCAATTTACCGTGCGATAAGAACTAATAGAATTGCATATTTTGTGCTAGCGGTTGGTGTTCTTTTTTATGCGTTTTCATTCACATTTTCAATAAGCTATGAACAGGCAGTATCTGCATTTGAGCAAAATATTTCGGCACTAGCAATAGCAGCACAAGTAATACCAGGATCTACAGTCAAAGTAATGGCTACATTACTAAATATTTTTTCATTAATTACTGCATTTTTAGGTATATATTTAGGTATACACGAATCAATAAAAGGAATCATTGTAAATATAATATCTCGATTTATACCAAATAACAAAATAAGCAATAAATTATTAGATATTCTCATTGGTATTTTTGTTATCTTATCATTGTCAATATGGGTATCTACAAAATTCCCAGTTCTATTAGTATTCCAACTTGCGGGTCCACTGTATGGGATTGTAGCATGTTTAATACCAGTTTATTTAGTCTATAAAGTCGATTCATTACAGAAGTATAAAAAATACTCTTCAATATACATTGCTTTTTTTGGCTTACTTCTTTGTATATCTCCATTTTTGAAACTTTTTGAATGAAATAAGGATGTTTAAATTTCAGTAATAAAATAAAATTATAGACAACCTATTATCATTAGGTTGTCTGTAAAATGGCGACGTTATATTGGTAAACCTCTAAATGATTTAATTTCTCTAATACCAAAACTTGTATTCATTTCTTTTATATTTCCAATAGAACGAATCTTCTCCATTGATACATGATGAAAATCATCCATATCTTTGACCACTAATTGTAAAAGGTAGTCATATCTACCAGAAATATTATGGCAAGTAATAACATTATCTACTTTTAATATTTCTTTTTCAAAACGTTTCATTGACTCTTCTGAATGTAAATCTAATGTAATATTCATAAATGCATAAAAATTATATCCAATGCTTTTAGGTTCAATGACTGCTTGGTAGTGTTTAATGGCACTTTGCTCTAAAATTTTTAATCTTTTCCAACATGCGGGGGGAGATAAAAAGACTCGTTTGGCAATCTCTGCGTTATTCAAGCGGCCATCTTCTTGTAAAAGTTTAAGGATTTGTATATCAATTTTATCAAGTTTCATCTTACTGCCAACCTATAAATTTAGCTGAAATAGATTAATTATTATTAATTACAATTGAACTGTTTCATACACGAAAGGTGCTTTTTAAAAAAATCAATTATTATCAAAAGTATTAATACATGATATTTAAATAACTAAATTTTCTAAAATTATAATCTATATTTTTATCTAATAAAATAGATTTTTAACTCTTTGTTTATTAACTTTATTCTAGAGATTACTATAAGTAGTATAGTATTATCATTTAAGTACTCCCTAATGATACCCGCCTAATTCAACTAAAATAGTATCATTTAGTACTTGATCCTATCTATATGATTCAGTATCATTTGACTATACATAAGGGGAATTTTGATATCCTCACGTACAGGTCATCAGCTGTTAATGATTAAAAAAAGCCCGACATAATGGGGTCACTTCATAAGCAGGACTTTCTGGGGGAAGTAGGAAAAAGAAGGAGAGGTGTTATTTTTGTACTTTGACCGCTTCAGCCTTCATGGCTGCATCAATTTGTTCTCGCAGCTTAGTGGCGTGATGATCATCCTCTTCATCGGTTATGGTTTGGGCTGTGAACATAGCCTCACTTCCATAGCGAAGCGGTTTTCTAACCGCAACATGATGCGCCACCAGCCAATTCATGCGCCGGGCATCGTCTGCTAACGTGTAACAGCTACTTACAGGCTGAGCAAGCAATGCGGTGCGGTAGGCGTTCCAGCCTTTGCACTCAGCAATAGCTTCGATAACCTCTCTATCTTGGCTGGTAGTGTCGAGATCTGAATAATCGACAGCATCTGGCACTGCTGGCGCTGGTGGAACGGCGACATTGCATAGAGCAGCACGTAGACCGACCTTGATTTCTTCTAGTTCGTCGTTGCCGATACTGCCATCAGTCAGGGCGTGATGAAAGTCGAGCGCCATCCGTTCTGTTACTTGAACTGCCTGAGCCTCTCGGCTCGCCCGCCCTTTCCACCCTTCCCACATGGCCGCAGCCATCATAAACCAGACGTTGCCACAGCTGTCTTTTTTGTTGTCGAAGAACCAATTCACAAAGTCCATCGACATGGCGTTATCTTTGGCAAACTGCTCACGTTCGGTCATGCTATCGTTTCCTCTGACTGCCCGGCCAAAGCCAGGTGCTGTTGCAGTGCAGCCCGAACGATGTCAAACATGCTATTCAGGCGGATAAAGACTGGGTTCGGCACCGTCGGCCACGGCAGGTACCACGGTTCAGTGCTGAAGTATGGCACCTCACTGATCACTGAAGAATAGGCACAGACTGTGCTTTTGATATCGTCAGATCCGTCGATTTCCTCCCAGCACACACGGGCTTGGTCTTTGGATAACTCCCCTTCCCGGCGCAGGCGCAGCACTTCACTGAACATGAAACGCATATTCGCCTCATTGTCATTGTCGATTTCGCTGCTCACGTTACCGGCCATGCAATTGACCAGGTAATCATTGCCGCAGTCACAGAAAAACTGCTCAACGGAGCGGTCGCTCATTGCGAACCAGGAGCCTGTCCACGCCTTGCCCTCACACGTTATCGTGATTCGGCCACGCCCAGGCCCGTAGTTTTCAGTCACCACGCGGATCGGGTCAAAGTCCCGAAGCTCGCTGATCTCAAGGCTCATCACCTTGGTTTCAGTTACTTTCATCGTCATTACCTTTTGTATAAGTTGACTTTCATCAGCGCGCGGGTGGCTTAAGCCAACATCTACTGATCGGTTAGTTTTACCAGCAAATTCCACATCACAACTTCTTCATCAGTGGCCGGACAGCACCCACCGCCAGACTTCCATTGTTTGACCCAAATACCCGAACGGTCTTCAATGAAAAAATCCAGATCCTGGAGAATTGGATTTTCCGCTGGCTTCTCTTTTGCAATTGGCATGATTAACAACCCCAATAATTTTCAGAAAGATAGAACACGGTACTTTAACGCTTGAATTTTTGAGTCTAACACCGGGTTCACCTTCCGGGAATTACTGACATTGCTTTTAACTCTGCTTGATTTCAGTAGGCAGATCCGCCTCAGGTGAAGCACACATCGCCGCAGCATACTGACGGGTAGCGACATCAATGTCGTCTTCAGTCTTTTTCGCTGACTTCGGCCCGTTGTCTGGGTGGCGAAGGTGTTCACGGTAGATCGCAGGCCACTGCACTGCGAGCATCGCCCGCAGCTGTTCGTCGGTCGGTTTTTTCGGTACCAGCATAAACCCGACAGGAATATGCAGCGCTGGTGGAGCGGCAAACACCGGCACCGGGTTTGTAATGCGATCGGCACGGTCAGCCGGATAAATGAAGCCTTTGCCGTTTTCGGCATAACCCAATGGAGGCGCTTCCTTCAGTTCGGCCAGCTCTTCCAAAGCATCAGCATTATCCCGCAGCCGTTTCGTTTGCTCGGAATAGCCCATGTCTTCCCAGCGCAACGCCTCCAGACGAAATGCCGCAGCGCGCGTTTTTAACTGCTCTACTGTCATTGCCATTACGATTTCCTGTTTTGCTACGTCAATTAGAGGGTATGTGGCTTTTCAAACAGCTCACGGAACTGGTATGAACCATCGGTATGAATAGCCCGCATACGTTGGTACAGCGATTCGTTAGGGATGGAGTGCCGGCGCTCCACATACTGCGATCGGAAGAACTATACCGGTATTGATACTCCGCCACCGGCATAGGCGCTGTTGCCCTGTATAGTTCCGCCTCCACAGAGGCCTTTTCACGGCGCGCAGTGTCCAGGTCTGTCTGAAGCTGAATAACCCAGCGCGCGAGCTCACCGGTTTCATTCCGGAGGCGGCTCAGGTCTTGAATCTGGTATTTGTCAATTTTGCCCATTAGCAGGGAATCCCTTTTCAGTGAAGAAAGCCAGCCCTTCGGAGTACATCTGCTTCAGTTCAGCAGAACCCGGCTCAGCAGCGCACTCCGGCGACCATTTCGCCATGTCGGCCAGACCGACAACCAGCTTTTTAACGATCACACGCTGAATGTATTCCCGTCGCTCTTCCAACAACCAGGCAGAAGCTTCAGTCATGTAGAAATGCAGGGTCTTGGCGAAGCCCACTCGCTCTGTCGTTTCAGCCCGGCCAGCCAGATAGTCGCAGCGTGCGATCGCAATGCTCAGACCATCTTCAGTGAGTGCATAAGCACTATCCCCCTCGGAGTGGGTTACACCGGACTTCATCACGCAGTAAGCATCTTTATCGCGCAACACCCAAAATTTTCCATTCTCGTGAACGATGTCTTTTTCCTGCATGGGGTATTACTCCTGCTTTACAGCCGAATCGAAGTCAGTTGCCCGGAACGAACGGCAGGTATTGAAGATTGCCCAGCAATTGGGACAGTTAACTTTTGCGCCACGAGGTGCGGGTTTGGTTTCCATCGCCGTGTCGCTCAGGCCACCATCAAGGCCGCACAGAGTCGTATAGCCGCCACCCGTGCCCAAATCCCCCACGGGCAAGTGAACATGCTCTTCCCCGCCGTCTTCCAGCAAAGTCACAACAACCAGGCGGCTCATCGGGCATCTTCCACGACTTTGAAGTCGATCACCCAAACCATCGGATTGGCCTCCCAGCAGTCAACGCCGTGGATAACCGACCACTTACGGGCGAACACATCGGCCAGGCAGTCACCGCTGCGGGTATCCCTGATAGAACAGCCTTCCCTCAGCGCATCGGCATCACTGATGTCGCGAAGGGGCTCAATACGAACCGCCGTAATCTCCAGCGTAATTCGCGACTCAAACTGCGTCATTTGCTGCGCCGGAAACCAGCGTTTAACTTTATTGGCTGAGCCATCTTCAAGGTCTGCACGATAGACCAGTCGCACACCGCAATCGCCATAGGTTTCACGGACCCACAACCGATCGCCTACATGCCCGAAACGACAGAAAAACGTCGGCCCAAACTTGGGGGGCAAAACCTTATCCACCAGCGCGCGCTGGCGTTTGGTCAGGGATTCCGGGAAGGTATCGAGGCAGATTTCTTTGATCAGTTGGCGGGTTTGCACCTTCTGGCCGCTGTGGATTGCCCGTACCTGTTCGTCGGTGAAATTGATAGGAAACAGTTTCATGCCCTTTCCCCCTGCAAACATGCTGCTTTGGTTTCGGTATCATCCGTATGCTCATTAGGTACGAGCAAGCTGAATACCGCATGTGGACGAAGGCCAGTCTCGAAAAAGCTCAGTCGGCCGCGAATAGACACTGGCTTCAGCGTCTTGGCATCCGCCAGCGTGAAGCCTTTCGGCCCGAAGAACCACGGAGATTCGCTCTCTTCGACACAGCCTGTGATTGTGGCTACGCCGACAATCGCGCCGTAAGATAAATACTTTCTTTCAGGCAGCATCAGGGAATCGCCATATTTGGCGCGCAGGATCTCCCGCGCCTTTTCCATGTCGGCTTTGGATGCCAGTTGCGCACTGGCGTGAATGAGCACCGGTCCGCGCTGGTGGGTGTTCCAGCTGCGGTTTTCGATGTCCTTGTGGCCGTGAGTGATAAGCCATGCCCACGGCTGTCGGATAGATAATGCTTTCATGCTTTGGCATCCTTCGCTTCGGAGCGCTTAGCTGCACTCAAAATGGCTTCCACCACGGATTGTGCGATAACGGAGCTACCCAGACCGCCGACATATTTCACGATCTGTTCACGGAACGCCACAGCACCCGGAGCGCTGATCGTTTGGCTTATTTCAGCGCGCTGCGCCGCATCAATCACTTCATTAGCCCAATCGCGGTCGAACCCTGGCATTGCAGGCAAACGTGACACAACATCAGACGGCAGCGCGTCGATGTAATCGCGCATTGCAATGACAACTTCCAGCAGTTCGTTTTTCATGTCAGATCCTTATCGCGCTGATGGCGCATAAATTATTTATGGATTGTGTGGCGGTGTTGCTTGCCGTGAAACCAGTATTACCCCACCCGTTCAGCTGACGAAGTTATTGAAGGCGCCTATTTTATTGCTTACCGATCTGATTTTTGGCATGAGGCATGAGTGATGTATAGAATGGATATTTTGTGTTGGAAGGTTTGGCACTCACAACCTTCCATACACTTTAATTTGATAGTTGTCATTCGCTACAGTTGCGTTAATGAATTATAGTGAACGTCGTAACGGAATCTGTTATTACTCAGCTCAATTCATTTTTGCTAGAGGGGCTTATGGAATTAAATAAAAATGGCTATCCAACTGGCTTGCTAGTGCGGGCGGTTTGGGACTGTTGTGATGATCTTTATGAAAAACTTGGCCGCGCTCCTAGCCGTCAGGAATTTAACAATGAAATACGAAAACGTGAGCCCCATCGAACTGGTATTAGCACTCATTCTCGGCAATGGGGAGAATGGATTCGTTTTCATAACTTTTCAACTTATGTAGCAGACATTCCGGGGATTATTCCTGAAGAAATGCTTCATCCTCAATATCTTCGTGTTTGGTATGCTGTCACTCAGCTTAGTTCTGCTTCAGCAGTGGATATTGTCAAATGGATTCTTAATAGCAATGCTCCGTTAAAGGAATCTGAAGTTCGTATTCAATTAGATGCATTAACAGTTAACAGCAAGGCCAGATATAGATATCTTGGTAGCCGCAAAAATGCACGTTCTGATCAGGGCAGCCCATATGACTTATTATTCCGTACAGGAAAATTGAGAAATACAAGATATGAGCTATATGTTCAGGAGCTTCATGGAGTTTGGGATATTAGTGATGATGGCAAAACGCCAAAGCGCATTATTTCCCCTAGGCAATGTGATCGCTTAGTTGTGGAAGCTAGGGATGAATTATTTGCTGATTTATCTGAAGAAGAAGTTGATTCCCGATTAAAAGCTTTACGTGAAGTTGTTATTCGACAAGGCCAGCCAGCGTTCAGAAGAAAGCTGATTGAAGCTTATGAGGGTAAGTGCGCTGTGACAGGGTGTTCTATCCAAGTGTTATTAGAGGCTGCTCATATAATTCCCTATGAAGGCCTCTGGCACACCCAAGTCCAGCATGGATTGTTACTTAAAACAGACATTCATACTCTTTTTGACCGAGGCTTGCTTTGGATTGATTCCAAAATGTTAATTAGGTTATCTGATTTGTTAGCTGGAACAGAATATGCAGAACTTGATGGGCAAAAACTAAGATTACCAAGTGATAAACGACATTGGCCATTAGAAATTCACTTGGAAGAACATCGTCAATATTGTAATGAAGAATTAAATGAAAATTAATATCTTTTTTATTCCTTATTTACTGGAACTCCAATCAACCCCCGATGTTCTGTTATGAGGAAAGCAGAGCTATCGTACTATCTTTGGCAGCCTTATCGTGCCAAGTATGGCATATTCAAGAGGGGGAAACCTCTGAAAGGAGATATAACCAATGTTTCGTGTTGATGTAGAAAATAAGTCATTAATCAAACTAAAACCAACAAGCTTTTCGGAGCTTGGGCTAAAGGAACGCTTTGATATTCAGGAGTGGATCGAAAAAAGTCCAACTATTTTAGGCCAGGAACTCCTTGTTATTGGAAAAGAGGTCACCCTTACTTCCAACAAGCGTCTTGATTTGCTTTGCGTGAATAAATCGGCAGCACTTGTTATTGTAGAACTAAAAAGGGATGATTCAGGCTCGTCCGTTGAATGGCAGGCAATAAAATATGCATCGTATTGCTCAAGCCTTTTACCCAGTGAGATTTTTAAGCAATACGCGTCGTATTTAGGTAAATCAGAATTTGATGCAACAAAAGAAATTGAGCAATTTATCGATGCTGATATCACGTCACTTAACACTAAACAGCATATTATCTTGGCCTCAAAGGAGTTCAATTCGGAAGTCATCTCAGCAGTATTATGGTTGCGAGAATATGGTGTAGACATTCAATGCACTCGCTTGGCTCCATATGTTGATTCCAATGGGGAGCTATTTATTAAGCCTGAAACGATTATTCCGTTACCGGAGGCTAAAGATTATATTGAACGAAAAGAAGTTAAGCAAAGAGTCATTGCTTCAAGTCAAGATGATTGGACTGGTAGTTGGTTCGTGAATGTAGGTGAATGCGAATATAGAACTTGGGATGATAATAGAAAATTTGGATTCATTGGCGCAGGTCAAGGGAAAGTGTATTCATCTGCGCTTAAGCGACTTGCAGTTGGTGACAAAATTTATGCTTACATGAAGGGATGTGGTTATGTCGGTTTTGGAGAAGTAACCAAATCAGCAGTTATGATTCGCGATTTCATTACTGATTCAAATGTTCCTCTTCTCTCTGCCGGATTAAAAGCGCAATACCCAGACGAAAACGCTGACAATGAAGAGCTTTCAGAATGGGTTGTTGGTGTTCGCTGGATCAAACAACTTCCGAAAGAGCAGGCGAAAACGTTTTCAGGCGTCTTCGCGAACCAAAATGTCGTTTGTAAATTACGGCATGAGCAGACATTAAAATTTGTACAATCCCAACTTGGTCAGTAAGAACTGCTAAGTTGGGACTATAACTGCCTACTTTCACCTTTCAGTTCGCTGATCATCTGCTCAGCCAATACCGCCGCAGAGCGCGCCTGGTTAATCAGCGCCGTGCTCATGCTGTCGTCCACTAGCTGATTAGCGCGCTGGTACATGCGAGCAACAAAGCGCTCCAACCCAGCGATTTCAGCCCCAGCCAGCAAAGGTGCAACGCCTTCAGTCAGCTGGTTAAGCGCTTCGTGCATACCGTCCACAAAGCCTTCGCAGTAGTCGCCGCTTTTACCTGTGCGATCGCTCACGCAGTCCATATCATCGCCATCCAACATCCGGCGCATCGTTGCCTTCAGGTTGTTCATTGGCCGTTCCCTACATGTTCCGCCAGCACAAGGAGGCGACGACCGACGGCCTTGACAACTTCCTGGCTAGTTTCACGCGTCATTTCCTGCGCAATGTTACCGGCATGGTTTGCCGCTGCGATGGTGGCATCCTTCTTGATTTTCCGCAGGCCGCGTTCAATCGCCGGGTAGTCCGTGTTGTGGAGAGCGTCGTTTGCGATCATAGCCGCAGTACCGGCCGCGCCTTTGTCCGTCACGTCGATGTGCTCAAGAATGGCCGCATGAGCATCTTTCAGCATTTTACCTTCAGCCATCAGCTGTTCCACTTCAGACGTCGGGATGTAACCTTTCGTCGGGCTGTTTTCCAGTGCAGGCATCAGTGCATAGTCACAAACCTGAGTGATGTGACGGCCCACGCTGTCTTCCGGCCCCACTTCGCGCAGGTCGGTCTGACTGGCGCGTTGCACGACGATACCCCAAACAACCTGGTCTGTTTCTTCAGGCCAGCCGTCACAGGCCTCTCCCCGGTAGTAGTCGATATGCTCTTCAGCGGCTTTTCGGGCTTTGTCGGCGCTGTCGTGCTCATCGTAACCGCCGTCGGTACTGTAGGAGAAAAACTCCAAACCGTCGGTCACGCGCTTGAGCTCTTCCACCAGATGGATGTTCTCAGCGCGCATCTGCTCGCCTTCAGTCAATTTGCGCGCCAGATAATTCACCAGCGGCTCGTTGACCTTCATGTCGCGAGGAATGCATTTGCCGTCCAGCAGACCTTGGATCTCAATTGGTGTCATCTTTCTTCTCCTGATATACCAGTTTGCCAGTCAAAATGGCGTCGCGGATGGTGTTGAACTCCTTCGCCCAATACTGCGAATCGACGAAAATTTCCAACTTGTTGTAGTCGTGCTTTTTGCGTTGAATGAAGGCCTGCGCGGCTTCGCGCGTGAAGTGTGCGTTGACGTATTCCCACTCCCAGACGTAGCCGGTTACGGTATGCTCTGGTAACTCGCCGAGCACATCCCATTGCTGATCGACGCGAATAGCCAGAAAATCAGCTTGGTATTCGGCCTGGCATTTTTGGTTGAGCTCGTTTCGCTCGTCCGTATCCAGGTCATCCCAGTATTCTTGGGGGCTAAACCAGCGAGCATCATCTATGGCCACCAGCCGGTCTTCGATGTAGTCCATATCCAGCCCCGTGATCAGGCGTTTCTTTTGAACGACGAACAACGGGTCTGCGGTACAGTGCTCATCAACGCCTTTGCCGACGCAGTGATATTTCAGGCGGGAGACAAAATCAGCCCAGGTTTCCGCGTTTAATGGCGCACCGGTCGCGAGCGAGGGTTTCTGTTCAGTAGTCATTGTTTCGTTTTTCCATCCAAAGGGCGCTTATATTCCACAACCAGTATCGCCCCGCCCTCTCAGCCAACGAAGCTATTGCAGGTACAAAAAAAGGGGCTTTCGCCCCTGTCATTTGCAACATGACCAGAAATGTTTGGCGTGCTCTCCTGGCAATGTATATTGCTTCAGCGGCGAGACGAACTCAGTCAGCAGCGGATCCCTCATCCAGACGTTGAACAGCGTCGTTAACGTGAGCACTTCATTTTTAAAGCACTCACCTTCAGCCAGATCGCGCGCGCGGATGCGGGCTTCAGGCGACAGTGTTTGCCCCGCAATCTTCTCCAGAAAATTCACCAGTTCTAAAGGGATCCGGCCTAGCGATGATGGTGCAGGTGGCTCATTTAACAGGTGAGTGATGATTTTGAGCCAATCATCATTGTTAACGACCACCAGGGGGATATTGCCAGGACGGAAATACTCAACCGATACAGCCCCGCCGTCATAGGCCTTAACCGTTGCACAATCGGATAAGACAGCCCTGTTTTTGCCTATCACATAATACCCCTGGTGATCGCTGTGCGTGCAGGTGTGAATTATCCGCAGCCCCGCTTCCAGTATCTGTTCGCTGGTGGTTTTAGCTGGTGAGTGGCTCATTACTGCATATCCTTTTTTTCCTGCCGACGGTATAGCGCTGTAACGATGAACACAATCAGCGCGGCCATAATGAGTGGGTTTTTAAACGGTGGTTCAAAGGGACCGAAACCGATCACGATCGGCCCGCCAAGGGCACACGCCCACAGCGATAACCAATAGATGGTTTCAGGGAAGTTCTCTCGGACAGAAGGCCTGGAAAAAATGAGAACATGAGAAACCAGCGCAATCGCGACTCCCATCCACAGTGAGTTGATATCCAACGCTCCCAGAATTCCCGCGACGCCTGCACCAAACAGTGCGTATGCCAAAGCGGCATACTGAACCAGCATGGCAAGTTCCCGACGGTCGGCTTTTTGCTCTTCCGTTAATTTCATCTTTTTCTCCAGGGTTAATGAATGAGGGAAAACTTATCGCTAACCTGCGCCATGTAGCGGATCATCTCAATCCCTACCCACTCGCCGACGTAGGTGCTGACACCGTTACCGATCTGCTTATACGCGGAGGTATCGCATACCGGGAATTCAAACCAGTCTGGAACCCCTTGCAAACGTGCATATTCACGCACTGAATACGGACGCGCTCCCAGAGGGAAACGTTTATCAACGACTAATCGTGTCGATTTATCCTTTGCATAGTGAGCTACACACGTCGGCGCGATATCGTCTTTGGCCGGGTCGCTAATGATGGGTAAATCGCGATATCCGCCCTGTAGGCGTGTTTCTACCGACTTAGGGATACGAACATCCGGGTTATCCTCTAAAATCGCGCTGAGGGGGATTGGGCGCGTATTTTCCGGCGGGCGGATATCGAACGGGCGTCGTGTGCCAATGATGATCAGGCGGTGCCGACGCTGCGGTACCCACAGCTCAGATTTCACGGGGCAGAATACCTGAATGAAATAGCCCGCCAGCTTGGTCATGGCTTCCATAACGACCGGGAAAGCCTGCATGCCCGGCACGTTTTCAATGACATAGAACTCAGGCCGGGCGACAGCCAGGTGGCGCAGTGCGTGAAGGAATAGCTCATCACCCGTTCGCGTGCCGTGGATGTCGCCGATCGTCGAATACTTCGTACAGGGATAGGTAAACGACATGCCGTGGCAGCTATCCTGCTCCAGCACCATTTCCTGTGTGATATCGCAGTGTTTGATATGGTCGCCCAGGTTGTGGCGATAGGTCTTAACGGCATCTTCGTCCAGTTCGAAAGACTGGGCGATCTGAATACCGGCATTCTTCAGGCCGATATCCATCAGCCCGGCACCGCAAAAATAACTGTTCATCAGAACTGGTGACATTCGACTTTCCTCAGAGATGGTCGATGATTTCTATGGCTATGCTCAGCCATATTGCACAGAGAGAAAGTGACAACATCACGCGGTAACGTTTAGGAATGTCATTCTCGCTGTTGAATTGAAAAAGGGCCCAACCGAATATCACACTCATCAGCCCAAGAAGAAAATAACCCAGGGTAGCGTGCCCTTCTGGTGTTTTACCGATAGCCGATAAAATCTGGTTTAAATGGCCCATTAATGACAAATCGCCTTAAGGTCTAAGCAAAGTTAATCCAAAGAATTGTGGCAATTGCACCCAGCCCAGCAATTCCGCCCGCCACCATCAGACCCAATGATGGGCGAGGGATACAGCACGCTACGACGAAAAAGAGGATGAAAAAGGCCAACATAACAATGGCAAAGGGTGAAATGCCACTCGCTCCTGATACAAAGTCGTGTACAGTCATTATCGATACTCTTAGTGATTGGTTTGACGTTCAGCGGCATACAGGCGAGCCAGAATGCCATCCAGCGCGCCATCCAGCGCTTTGTAAAACGAATCTGTGCCAGCCATTTCGTCACGCATATCCAGCAGCGCTTCCAGCTCGGCATCGTCGATCGGCTGCACGGCATTGCTGGTGGCCGACACTACTTCGCCCGCATCAACAGGAACCCCGGCTTTAAACAGTACGTCGATAGCGTCCTGTCGGTACATCACCGGACGGCCGGAAGGCGGCGTCCAGTTGATAGGCTCCAGCATCACTTTCATTTCGACTTTTGCATCCACCAGCGCTTGTGTCAGCTCGGCGAGCAAGACAACGTCAGCCCCGCTTGGTGGTTGAAGCCCTAAGGCTGGAGGGATTGCGACGGTTTGATAGCTCACGGCATTCACCTTCTTACTTGGCTTCGCCAGGAGCCGAAAACAGTTCAGGCTCGCGCATCTCGATCATGACACACATCCGGGTATAACCAGAGATAGCATCGCCTTCTGGCTTTCCGTCAATCAGCGCCTTGATACAATCGGGGCGATAACCCGACCAGGACACCGCTTCGCCTGCATCAGGCTCCACCAGCACAACCGGCGCAGACTTGAAGCCCATATTGCGGAACAGCTCGCGATGAATTTCGATGCTGCCTTCTACGAACTCAACACCGTTTGCGGCCAGGCGCTCTTTGGTCATACGGCAAGGCTGGCAATTTGGGAGGCTGAAGATAATGACTTTCATGGTGACCCCTGTTATCGGTTAGTTTGTTTACCTGCAACCAGTATCCCCTCCCCCCAACGGCTGACGAAGCATTTGACATAAAAAAAGCACCTCGAAAGATGCTTTTATTTTGGTATTTTAAAACGCCAGGCCCGCATGATGTTTGGTGGAAAAATGGGGGGCGCTGCAACCGTGCTTTTACTGATAATTGGAAAGTGGTTGACCGATCATCCCAGTGACCTTCAACAGTTCTCCAGCGGTGACTGTGCGCAGCATTTCGGAGCGCCCGAACTTAACGTAATCCTCACGGGACATGGTTTTGTAATCCGGATGTGGCCTGTCGTTACAAAGCTGCCAATTCTGGTCAGCGCTATCGCGGCGAAGCACGAAGACATCGACCGACATGTGCAGGCCAGCGCCAAACATTGCCGTAGCAACAATTTTTGCCTGCGAACCATCATTGCGCTGAATAAGCTGTTCCGCTTTGGTGACCAGTTCTTGTTCTTTCATTTTTCGTTCCTCAGCTGGTGGTTGTCATAAACAGGGGGAACCCCCCTGCCCTATTGGTTATGGACGGTCTTCCAGTGCCAGGATCTGTTTATCAATCGCCTGAAGCTGTGCAGCGAAACGCTTTTCGATTTCGTTACGCAGTGCCTGATAGGCAAGTAGCTTGGTCGAATACAGCGGCAAGCCACCGTAGAATTCAGTTGGGTTACCGGCCGCGCCGTGTGAGTTAGGTTTTGACCAGGCCGGATAAATAGCAATGGTTTCACCTTTGAACGAACCGATCTTGGCAGCGTCGTAGGTAAAGCCAGTAGTTTTACCTGAAGCCGGGATAGCAATATCAGGCTGAACCTGATCAGTAACACGCAGAGCAGCAAGAAGAGTTTTCATGATGATTCCCTTATGTTGTTTGTTTTGTTTACCTGCAATCAGTATCATCCCACTCCACCCGCTGACGAATAGCTAAAACAAAAAAAGCACCAAAAAAGGTGCTTTCTATGCATAGTGGGATTTGCCTTACAACGACAGTTCGTTAATCCTGCCCTCCGGCCGTTTACCCAAGGTCGTCATCTCGCCGAATTCAAAGAGGCCGCAAATCTCTTCCCCGATCGGAGCCACCAGCACGCGCCAGCGACCTGTACCATTCTCACCCCAAAGCTTAACACCAGCAGCGTCCAGCTCTTCTTCTGTGGCGAAGAACTTTGCTCCTTCCAGTTTATCGACAGCGATCAGTAACTGGCTATCTACCGTAAAGCATATCCCGTGCTGGTTCATGAAGAACAAACGACGTTGTGCATCACGGGTAGAGATAATAGTTTCCCCGTTTGGTAGCGGGGTGGCTGAAGTGGTTTTCACACTAATCAACCGCCCTGCTTTCTCCAGTCCACCGATCAGGATACCTACGGCATTGGTCAAATCGCTGTAAGGCGGCAAACCCACCAGCTTTTGGAAAGCCATACGTTCATCGTGTGTTTTCAGCTCCGTAGTGCGAGTATGAATTTTACCATCGTCGTGATCGGCTGCGCCCTGCTCTGCCAGAATTTTTTGCAGCATCAGGTTGCCTGCTGTCCCAGGGTCATTCCACAGTTTCTCGCCCTTCAGTAGGTTTTCGGCAAACAGGCTGCTTGTGGAAAAAGGTGCGGGCACTTTGCCTACAAACTGAAATACCACAGTGATGACACTTTCATACTTTTCCATTACACACCTATTCATTCGTTTTGTTTACCGAATGATACCACTATCTGATCACACGGCGAAACGGCGGAAGCGAGTCGAGAATGTTCTGGCCGTACCGTGTGTTCTTGATGCGAGAGTCCAGTATCGTCACTGCACCTGTATCGGTCTCGGTTCGGATGAGTCGCCCCACAGCCTGGATAAGTTTGATACACGCCTGAGGAACGGTTATTTCTTCAAAGGTGTTACGCCCCGCCTTCTCCATCCACTCAGTCATCGTCTGACTAACCGGATCGCTCGGTACGCTAAATGGCAGCTTGGCAATAATCACGTTATCGCAGTAATCCCCAGGCAGGTCCACGCCTTCACTGAAAGAGGCCATGCCGAAGATAATGCTTGGCTCGCCACGATCAATACGCAGCTTATGACGGGAAACGATTTCCGTTTTCGGCATCGTGGTCTGCATGAGGATGTGCTCTTTGATGTCCTCCGGCATACCCTCACACACCTCTGTCATTTGCTTGCGGGATGAAAACAGCACCAGACATCCTTTACGCCGTAACATCAGCTTAGGCATCAACTCGATCAGCTCATCGGTATGCGCCTCGGCATTCTTTGGGGTACTGCGCATCCTGGGTACGAACAGAACACCGTTGTTCTCGTAGTCGAACGGGCTTCTCGCCAGCAACGTTGGCGTGTCCATTTTCAAACCCGCTTCATTCAGGTAGGCATTGAAGTTGCCCATTGTCCGCAAAGTCGCTGAAGTAATGATCACCCCATAGGCTTCGTTCCACAGCTCTCTATCCAATTGCTCACCAGCATGCACTGGGCTGCTATGAATAATGACCTCGGATTTATTGTCACGCTTGATGTTTACCCAGCGCGCTACCGGTACTGCAAACTCACCTTTCTTCGCCGGGGCAGCAAAACGACTCATCGCTTCAAGCAAGTTTTCTACACGGTTCTTTAAATCACCGATAGCCATTTTGTGGCGGGCATTATCCTCAGCGACAATTTTATCGCCTGCCTCATCAATGATGATTATCATTTTCTCAACCAAACTCTGCATTTGGTTTGCCAGGTACAGCCCGTTTTTAAACAGTGCGCGCACATCATTGGGTACGTCACCTTCAGGGAACCGATAGACGTCAATGTTACCGTGGTCGTTCCGGAAGTTGAGTGAAGATAAAAGAGTTCCGCGAACTGTCATCATCTCGGCAGCCGTGTCCGATGCCAGCGCCACCAGCTTGTAAACGTGGTCATTCATCTTCTCACCGTAAGGGGTCTGCATGTCCATCACCATGTCACTGACGTCACCCAACCAGCGCGCCGTGTTATCCAACGAGGCATTTGCGGCAAAGTGCTCAATGGCCTTACTTGTAAGGTGATGGCCTTCGTCGAAAACGTAGATGGTTTCTTTCGGCGGTGGCAGGATGACACCACCACCCAAAGACAGATCGCTCAAAACGATATCGTGGTTAGCTATCACCACATCGACTTCTTCCAGTCGGCTACGCGCGGCAAAGAAGGGGCAGTTTTTGTAATGCGGGCATTTAATCTTAGGGCACTGGCTGGCGACCGCATTAACTTTGTTCCAGGATTTGTCGGCAAGCTCCAGCGGATATGTATCACGCTCACCATTCCAGTCACCACTTGCGAATTCGTTACCCAGACTCGTCATGTCGTCGCGAACGTAACCATACGCATTATGCTCGGCATCGACGTGCGCATCGTAGCGCAGTCGGCAGAAGTAACGGCCACGACCTTTCGCCATAGCGTATGAAAATTTAAGACCGCCCTGGCTTTGGATTTCCGGCAGGTCTTTAACGACAACTTGCTCCTGAAGCGCCACGGTTGCTGTAGACAGAACGAGAGTCTTTCCCTTTTCCATCGCCAACGGGATCAGCGGCAGGCAGTACCCCAGCGTTTTACCGGTGCCGGTACCGGCTTCAACTACACCGACAATAGGCTTGTCGTTATCTTCGGGAATGTTGGTAATGATGGATGAGCAAAAGCGGATCATGTCTTGTTGACCAGCACGCGGCTTCAGTCCCTTGGATTCCAGGAAGTTGCTGTATGCTTTTGCCGTTTGTTCTTCGGCGGTCAATTTGGTTTTGCTGCTCATCGTTCTATCCCATAGATTTATTATTTACTGATTTAATTTTATCGCACCACCAGCGCTGACAAAGTGACATCCAAAATTAAACCGCCACAAAGGCGGTTTAGTTCACTTACTCCACAAACCAGAGCGAGGCAAGATAGGCGCACCCGGCAATCTTTTGTTCGTGCTTCGGGTCGAAGCTTTTCAGGATAACCACGATATGCGCCAGCGCCCATTTCAGTTCGACACCTTCCTTGGCTGCTGGTGGGCATTCAAGCCCGTGGTAAAACCAACGCTCAATGAATGCAATCCAGGGGTTCTTTCCCTGTTTGAATTCGTCAGGGATGAGATCCCATTTTGGCAGAAACTTTTCAATGTCCGGAGGCCCAAATGCCAGAATGACCTGTGTGATGTTCTCGTTCGGCGTCCACGTCTTCATGATTTTCCTTTCCAGCGTCAGGATTTGGTTTTCAGTGATTCGGCAATTTTGGTGAGCACCGCACGCAGCTGAGTTTCATCGGCGATGATAGCCGGGATGGCGTTCAGGCATTCCTGGGGCAGGTAGATATTACCGAAGAATACCAGCTGATCTTGAGTTGGTTGGAAGCTGCAAATCCACTCCCAATCGTTATTGGTTTCCCAAATACACAGCAACTCGGTACCGTCGTTATTTTCGGTCGTCAGTTCCAAACCGCGACGCTCGGCAAAGCTATGGGTTGTCTTTGAGATCTGCATTTTTAATCCACGAGTAAGGGCGGTATTGAGTTCTATTATCCAGCAGTTCTACAGTTGACGAAGGGGGATGGAGGTGTTTTTTGTTTTGGCGAACAAGGGGGTGGTTTTTATTGGTTTTTCTTCTGCTTTAGTTGATATTCTATCGTAACACGCTGTTTATTAAGCGATTTTAAACTTTGGTTTTTTTGGCGAAAAAAATGGTTTTTGCTACAGGAAATGAGGGGAGGGGAGGGCTGTAAAGAAAAAGCCACCGGGGTAGGTGGCTTAGAAAAGAACTTACTCACTGTCTTCCTGAAGACTTTTTGTTAGCTTCAGACGTATCAGACGCTCTATGTCTTCGACGACTTTTTGATTGAGCCTGTTAAACTCAAAGCGGACTTTCCGGCCGTTACCACTGTAACTGATTCGTGCATACTGATCCTTGTTCTCGAATGCGACAATATCAGATGTTTTCCATGCAGCGGCGGGCTTCGCTTTATCAGCCATGATTTCCAACATAGTGGCTACTTCTTCCAGGATATCTTTCTGCGTCTCCTGAATATTCTCAACAGGCTTGTCCTTACGGTTGTCTTGGACTTCCTGGCACAGCTCACCAATGTCGATCATTTCCTTCTTCGCCGAACCCTGCACCTTCGCTAAACGGCTATAGAAAGTATTCGGGATACCTTCGCAATCTGGGAACAGAGCGATCAGGCGAGGGTCGATTTGGGCAGCTTGAATCCGCTTACGGACAGACTCGGTACTAATGCCGATATGCTGCGCAAGTTCCTCATTGGTCGTGAAACCATTCTCTTCCATCAGTTTCAAATACTGCATACCAACTTCGCGATACGAGAATTTGCGAGAGCTTTGTGCGGCGCTGATGATAGAGAAGATATCTTCGTTTGAGATATCGTTTGGTAATACCCACAGCGGTAAATCAGCTGATAGCTTTTCACAGCAGTAGCGGCGTCGGCTACCTTCAATGAGTTGATAGATTCCATCTACGCGGACAGCGATACCTTCGGTATCCACCCCTCTTTCCCTGATCTGCTCAAGGATGTCACGCATGGAGTTCTCGTCGAGCGCTTCCTGGTTGCGTGGGTTGAGGGCGTGAACCACTGTTTGCTCAGATACTTTACTGCCAGGAACGACAACATGCTCGGCATCGACTTTACGGCCATCTTTTAAGGTGAATGTTCTCTTAGGTGCGCCTGCACCCCGCAGTGGTGGTAATCCGCTTTTTTGCTCAAAGCCGGTTCGCTTGCCTGCACCCAGATACATATCCTTGCTTGTGCCTCTTTCTACGTCGGTCATTTTTATTTCTCACTTTTCGCCGAAAAACTTTTGATTTCATTAATAAATTGCTGATACACAGAAGTGACTGACATTTCTGCCATGTCAAATTGTTTTGCAGGGCACAGGTCTTCTGACTTCTTGATATCCAAGACGGTGCGGCCTCGTTCGGCCGCAGCAACAAACGCTTCAGAGTGTTTGATGTTCGTAGTCATAAACTTGTCCTGCACAGTTCGCACCAGCTTATTCAGAGTGCGAACTTCGTGCTGGCTTTTATCATCGACATTAACAGCCAGCACCTTCATCCATTTGATGTTTTCACCCCTGGATGGAAGTTGTTGCAGACGAGCGCCGATCGTCAACATGTAGTTCGTCGTGGATGCAAAGTCATATTCACGCGGAGTGATAGGAACGAGAAGGGCGTCGGCGGCTTCGTTCGTAGACCAGATAATTGGTGAGTCCTGCGGTGGGGTGTCGATGAAGATTAGGTCGTAATGCTGTTTCAGCACAGGGATAACAACATCTCTAAAGCGCGTTAAAAGCGTATTGCGCTCTTCCTTGTTCAACCGCCAATAGGTATCAGTAAAACGGTCATCAGTAGGGAAGGCCGTGATGACGTCCATATTTGGCAGGTGAGTGCTAAACGGAATGTTGGCAATGATGTCCGCTTCTGAGTAACCGGCGTTGATGTACTGTGAGAAATCACCCTCAGGCTCGTATTCGGCTAACAGCACATCAGTGATAGTCAGATAGATATCATCTTCGCTGGTGGAGCGGATCAGGTTGTTACCGATAGACCCTTGGGGGTCAAGGTCAATGATGCAGCAACGCGCGTTCAGATTTAAATCCAAAGCTGACGCCAAGGCGATCGTCGCGGTCGTGGTACTTTTGCCTGTACCACCTTTGTGGTTTTCAACGACGATAACCCGAGACTCATACATGTCGGAGTAACGGGGCGCGCCCAACTCATTCATGATGGCCTGCACGTCAAATCGTGTGTAAAGGTGGTTTTTGTTTTGGAAGATAGGCTCACCAATAATTTTCTGATCTTGTAACTCGGTCAGAATTTTAGTGAACGTATTACGTGACTTGCCGAAGAAATCAGCGAGCATCGTTTTGTTCAGGCAATGGTTATAAATGAGTCTATCTAAGCCATCTACCTGCTCATCAGTGACCTTGATGGTATTGGCTTCGGTGATGGATTCTTTCAGAGAAATTTGCTCGGCTTTCATTCGCTGGCCGATGACCAGGATTTGATCAAGAATTGACATAAATAGCCCTCTAATTGTTTTTCATTATTATTAATGCAAATTGAGCGCAAGACAAGGTAAAAGTGCATTGTAATGCACAATTATTAAATATTCGCATCGTGAATGTCAGGGTGGGGGTTGGCGAACAAGGGGGTTGTTTTCACATTTAAAAGATAGGTCACCCCCTCCAATGCACTGGCATTACTGTGTTTGAGAGGGAATGTACGTTTGACGAATTATTGAGTCTGTAACGCAGCGACTTCCGCTCTTGTGGCAAGGCGCTGACTACCAAACAACCCCTTGATCAGAACAGGTTTCTCTTTTTTCCATCCCTTGATGGAGTTCAAGCCAAACGGCTTCGGCTTGTTGTGATTCCAGCTTGCGATAACACTGGTCTCATTGACCTCGACGATCAGGACAGGGTGTACAGACACGGTGGGAATATTCGTGCTCCCCAGTTTGTGGCGAGTGATAGACCATACGGTATCGCCCACCTTCAGTTTGCTAATGACCATAGCAGAGTTCCCGGCAGATAAAATGAAGCCGCCCGCAGGCGGCTGGTGGATGGACGTTAGGAGTTAACCCAGCTGGTGGTTTGCTCCAGCGCGAACTTAACGATGTCACATTGGTAAACGTGCCCCTCGTTAGCATCGTTCGCGATCTTAGCGCCGATAACTTCAGCCACTTCGTAATACCAGATGCCCGGCCCTTCTTTCCCGGTGAAGGTCTCATCGCACTCTTCAACGATGTCGATAGCCAGTTCACGGATCCAATCGGCACATTCGATTTCACCACCACCAGCAACGTTGAAGTCGATACGTTCCTGCGCGGTGTCATCATTCACGATGAGTGGGACGCGGGTTTCGTTGAAGCTGCTGAAGATGAACATCGCGACCAGAGTTGGGTTCAGAGACATGGTGTATCCTCGTTTGTGTTATCAGTTGTTGGACTTCCAGTATCCACCAGCACCAACCGGTGACGAAGGCAAAAGGATGAAAAAAACATATTTATTACCGCTGCATCACTTGAGGGTTACCGCAGTTCCGATATACAGCATGCCGCCGTTCAGGAGTGGTGTTGCTTTAACACCGTACACGGCATTCGCCTCGCCATTTGACGCCTCGGATGCAGCCGCACTTAATTCCTCCAATGCGACGCGAGCTTGCCTTGACGGTATCACTCCCCGCCTATTGGCTTCAAAATTAGCGATGACTTGAACCATCCCATGAATTTTTTGTATGGCATAAATATCAGGAATGAGATCGGTTGTAAGTATCAGCATTGTTCTACCTCACGCGACTTGATTCACTCGCTACGCAGCGGGTGGAACTTCTTTAACGACCAAGATCTCAACTTCAGCGCCCTGTTCCTTTTGCGTTAACTCGACACAGCGCAACGCCGCAGATTTTGCAGAGCACCACGAGTGCGCATACCAGTCACGCTCTCCAGTTCGGCAGGCAACAGCATGGGTAGCTTTCCACGTCAGTTCCGCTTCTTGCACTTTGCCATTTGGCAGTGTGCAGTAAAATTTGCGCAGCCCCTTTTTCATTTGTCACCGTCCTGTTGGGCAATACCCAGAGCTGCGATCTCTTTGCGAATATGGTCAAAGCCAGCCCCAGTATTCACATCATAATCACTGACTACCGCATTCAGCACCTGTACCTGTTCGGCTGGAGTAAGGGCGCGTTCCAGGGAAAGGTCAGAAGCAACATCCGCGACGTTTTCGAGCGTCAGTGTATCGATGGCAATCATCTGGCCTTCTTTGAAATTGCTCATCAGATAATTGATCAGGTACTCACGAGTGCCGAAATTCATACAAATTCCTCAGATTGGGAAATTAGCCCCCGTAACCGGAGGCGATACAATTACGCTCGACGGCAATATGCCTGTCTGAGTTTAAAGGCTTCTTCAGCAAGATTGAATGCCACGTTAGCCGCTTCGCTATCCCTCGGCCCCGATGGACGGTTATTGTCCCAAAGGGTAGATGCCACACCCGTAAGCGCGCTTGCCAAGAGTGAATCGAAAACAGCTTGTTCCTCGTCAGAGGTGATGATTATCTCATATCCCATTATTGCCTCGTTATTGGTATAGGGAAGGGGGAGTGACCGCCGGAGCGGTCAGTCGTCAGTCAATTAAGCTGCGAGGAACGTGATCTCATACGAACTCAGTTTATCGTCACGTTCCATGCCTTCAGTCAGCGCGATGATTTCTTGCCAGAGGGCTTTGGTCTTCTCACCGCCACCTTCAACCATGCCATCGACCTTCAGGTAGCGTTCTGGGTGGGTGACGGTCAATCTGCGCTTCACGGGATCCCAGCCACTGTAATGACTGATTTGAATATCGATATCCGCCAGCTTTTCCGGCGCGGTACGTTTGAGGTTAAGCACAGCATCGAAGGTAAAGACAATACGGTCGTTATTGTCTTCGGTGTCGTACCAGACCGTGTAACGAGGCTTCTGACGCACACCGCGACCGGAGCGACCCCAATTGGTCGTGTGCTGACGGATGGATAGCAGGGTACGTTTATGGGAAGTGATACCTGCGTAACGTAACAACTCAGCTAAAGTATGCATCGGTTTTCCTCGTGTTATTTGTTTTGTTTACTCATTAAATTCTCACACGACCCGAACTGCTGACGAAGTGAATCACGATAAAAAATACGCGCCCTTTCATCCCATTCCCCAGGAAAACCAGAGCCAAACTCTTGGCCGCAAAATTGGCAAGCAGACATACCCCGCTCGACGCGCGTTCGGGCAGGGTATCGAGTTTTGAAATGGCTAATCAGTGTAGGGATTTCACCAATAGGCCGTTATCGCGGGCATGTATTAGCAAAGCATTGTGCCGTGACTGTACATCTGCCAAGTCACTTACGCTGCCGTTAGTGATCAGCCAACCATTGGTGCCTGGGGTGCTGTATTGCACCATGCGCTTGCCACCCGCCTGAGTGTAACGGTGTGCGCGCACCTCTATACCCTGAGGAAACATACCTACCCCCTAACTTCGCTCAATGAGGAATTGCATAGCATCATCGTTGCTACGCAGAACAACGTCTTTGTGCTCCACCCACTTGAAAGCACCGTTACTGCATTGGACAGGATCCCTGACAATCAGCGAACCATCAGCGCCAATGACATACTCATACCCAGCTTCTGCAATTGCTAAGCGATAATTGGAAGCCACCAGCATTAACAGTGTGTCGAATACTCCAGAGGCCAAGGCTTTTTTAGCGGCTTGAATGCGTGCCGATGTTCCGGCGTTTGGTTCCAACTGCTGAATACGCGTTGCATCTTCCAGGAGCATTACGATCAGGCCCTTCAGTTCGTCAATCATGGAGGTAACTCTCAATGCAGGGTGCCCCGAAGAGCACCGAGGGTTTTATTCAGGCTTGAAGTCCGAAGGGACGACAACGCGGAAAAAATCGAAGTCCTGCACGGTGGCCTTACGCATGTCATCCGATGGGGTGATCAGCTGCGGCTCCATAGACAGGCACGCACCTAACTGCGGCTTGCTTGCCAGAACGCCTAAGATGTTCGGTTGCTCAGGAAAGGTATAACCAAATGTGTGGCCGTTCTTGACCCAGTATGTACCGTTGATTGCGCTCATCGCTTTTGTCCTTACGCTGGTGGATCTGTGGGTCAGATAATGGTTGATGGCACGCTCAACGAACGAGACCGGCAGACCACTGCCATGCGCCAGGCGCTGAGTGTTAGAACGAACCAGCTCACGCTCATAACCAAAGCTGCTGCTGTAGTGGTACCACAACGTGCGACCTTTCTTGAACAGGTCGGACTCGTTTGCTATGCGCATGAACTGAGCCGGAGTCTGGCTCGGGCGTTTTGGTTTTTGGTTGATAGCGTTCATAGTAATGACCTCGATAACTGTTATTCGTTTTGTTTACTGCCTCTAAAAACAGTATCACCCACGGGTAACCGCTGACGAAGCGAATCGAAGGAAAAAAAGATATTTTTTTGAGAGGGGAGGGCAAAACAGAATGGGGGAGATCCCCCCATAGTTTAGATGGCGTATTACCGTTCGGTAATGCTGGTGGCATTTTGCATTCCGGAAAGTTTCACCCAGGCCATAACTTGTTCTTTGTCCAACTGGCCGCTCAGGGTGATGTAAGCCGGAGCGGCAACCAGGAGCGAATTACCGATAGAGAAATGGACGTTCACATCAACGCGGGACGCCCAAGGTATAGCAAACCAGAACACGGCATCGAATGGGGAGTGGATATTGATGCCATGTATCAGCTTCACTTCCCAGCGAACACCATATTCACCTCTGATGCCACGATAGAGGTGACCACGATCGCAGGCCCAGTCATCACCATCTACGTCACGCCAGATAAGCAGTTTATCATCTACAGCCTTAACGCTAGCCCCATAACGGGATAACAGATTCAGGATGGCCGCTGGTTCCTTAGCGAGGATGCTTTCAAGAACCACTCGCGAATCACCACGAACCTGTGTCACCGTCACAGTATCGTTTTCACCGAACCAAACTTGATGACCACTTTCTGCCAGGTGAGCAATCAGATTTAACATTGTAACTCCATGTGTTAATTATTTTTGTGTTAATAGTTAACCATGACCTTTACCGCTGACGAAGTTAAAAGGACGACAAATTTGGAAGGTGTTAAAACGGGGATTAATTGCAAAGAGATTGGCAAACCACATCATGCTTAGGTCTGCCGATATGAATGGCGCAGCAGATCTCAGTTTTTGCAGTCGAGCTTTTTGACGAGCCAGCGCTGAACCGGGAGGGTCTCTAACTCCATTTCAATGGTACATCTCTGGTCTGCAATGATGGCTTCATAGGTTAACGTGTCTTTAGAAACCGTACCCTGGGAAATGAAAATCTTTGCATTTGCTAAATAATCAAATGCAACCTTGCGAGCGATGTGCTCGTTCTCTTCGTTCAGATGCAGTTTTGGCAACTCACCCTCAGCCGTAGTAGCTTGAGCCAATGTAGGTAACGCAAGGGTCAGCGACAATAAAATAAGCAATCTTTTCATTGGATATTAACCTGTTGGGATTATAATCTGCCGAAGCATATCATTTCTGATATACCTCGGTTCTGTTTTTTTGGGTTATCCGCCAGGGTAAAGCAACTCGAAACGTTGAAGGAAAGCAACGCGGGCTTCCTCCGCCGGGAGAAGTCGTAACCCCATCAAATCCGCTGGTGGATATTTAGCGGGATCCGGAAACGCCTGGGCACCATGTCGGCCGAACATACTCATTTCAGTTGCGAGCATACGCAAATCAGCCACTTTCACCTCCGGCGACTCCACCAGCGGCAAACCATACTTTGCTCGAATAGCGCGATCGACACGACCTTCGATTTCACGGTAGTCCGGCAAGCGCGCTTTAAGAGGGCTGCTCACATCACCGCAGTATGCTTCACTGGCATCATGCATCAAGGCTTCGAACGCAAGATGCGGTTT